>CAZYPK010000187.1:0-9458 GCA_964649195.1 uncultured Phycisphaeraceae bacterium | reverse complement strand
AGCCCGCGGACGGGCTTCGCAAACGAACGGCTCGGCGGGAGCCTCGCCCTCCCAGTGGAAGCCTCGCCCTCCCGGCGGGAGGCTCCCGCTCTCCCGCCATATGCTTTTGCCCTGCCCGAACGCGGTTGTCGCTTGCACATGCGCCCCCGGCTGGCGATCATTGGGCGATGCAAAACATCGTCATCGGGTCCGTTGACAACCTGTTGTTTGAGGATCCCCTGCCCGTCGGTCTTTCGCTGATCGTCGTTGCCGCGGTGCTGGGTTTTCTGGCCTTTCAGCGGAACAGCGCGAAGCTGAAGAAGGTGGCCGCCGGTGCGTTCGTCCTTTCGGTGTTGATCTTCGTCATCGCCTCCCTCATCACGACCAGCCGGGAGCAGGTCATCGCCCGGACGCGCGAGCTGGTCAGCCACACCGCGCCGCTGCGGATGAGCGAATTCAAATCGCTGGTCAGCCCGCAGGTCACCGTGACCATCGGCGAGGACGCCGGCGCACCGGTCTTCACCGGCGCCGAGGTTTTCACCAAACTTGACAACGCCCTGCGCAATCACCCCATCGACGCCCAGACCGTGATCGAGATCACCGCCCAGTCGCGCACCCATCAGGTGGTGGAGTGTCGCTTCGATGTCCGCTCCGATGGCAAAGGCGGCCGCGTCATGACCCGCTGGATCCTCACCTGGCGACAGCAGCTCGACGGCACCTGGCTGGCGACGCAGGTGCAGTGGATCGACTGCCCGCACCTGATCGGCATCAAGCCCAGCGCCGGCTGGCTGCGATGAAACGGCGCCCGCCGCCCAGGGCCGTTTGGTTCTCCGCCCCGCCTTCGTTGGGAAACACCAAATGACAAAGCTCAAGTTCCAAACAAGCTCCAAAATGCGAAAAGGAAAAAAAGAATTCGGATCGCGCATGATTTCCGCTTTTTCTCCTTTGGAATTGGAGCTTGTTTGAGATTTGGCGATTGCGATTTGTGATTTCAGACCGCACGCCAACCAGGAATTAAACGGCCCCCGCCCGTCGTCCGCTTCGCCTTGCTCCATCACCGCAGGTTTTTCCCATGAAATCACAACCGCTTCGCACCACCGTCATCGGCTCCTACCCCTTCCCCGGCTGGCTCGAATTCTCATCGCAGCACCTGGATCGCTTCGGCTCCGGCGAAATCGCCGAGATGCAGGAGGATGCCGTCGCCTCCGCCCTGCGCGATCAGCTTGCCGCGGGACTCGATGTCATCACCGATGGCGAACAGACGCGGTTCGACTTCAACCTTTCCTTCTACGGCTACATCGAAGGCATCGATCTGGAATCCAGGCCGCCTCGCGTCTTCGGACCCCCGGCCCACGACCAGCGCGGCAGGCACGCCATCACCGGCGAACTCCGCGCCCCGCGCGGCCTCGGCGCCGTCGAGGAATTTCAACGCCTCGTGAAAGTCACCCACGAACTGCTCCCCGACGGTTCCGCACTGCCGACGCTCAAGGCATCCGTCCCCGGCCCCTACACCCTCGCAGGCAGACTCACGCCCAACGCCCAGTACCCCGACCGTTACGCAATCACCGAAGCGCTCCTCCCGATGGTGCGCGATGAACTGGCCAGGCTTGTCGAGGCCGGATGCAGGGAGATCACCGTCGATGAACCCTCGATGAGCTGCTACGCGCACAAGGAGAACACGAAGCGGTTCGTCGATATCTTCAATCGCACCGTGGAACCGATCGCGGGCAGGACGCATCTTTCCACGCATCTGTGCTTTGGCAACTTCAAGGCGCGGGCCGTGGGGCCAAGACAATATGCCCCGATGTTCCCGGCTTTTCTCGACATGAAACTGGATGAGATTCATCTGGAGATGGCCAGCCGCGAGTTTGCGGAGATTGAACTGCTGGGCGTGATTGCGAAGAAGTGCGATGTGGCGGTGGGCATCATCGATGTGAAGAGTTATTACATCGAGACGGTGACCGATGTCGCTTCGCGGGTGAAGCGATGCCTGGAACACGCCCCGGCGGATCGCCTTTCCTTTGCCCCGGACTGCGGGCTGTCGCAAACGGCGCGGTGGGCGGCGAAGCAGAAGCTGGCCAACATGGTGGCCGGCGTCCGGCAGGTGCGCGAGGCGATGGGGATATGAGAGAACCGCGTCGGATGCAGGGGCTCTGATGAAAACAACAAGCCCGATGGCGAGTCTGCGAGCCGTCGGGGTATTCCGCGCGAAGATACCCCGACGGCTCGCAGACTCGCCGTCGGGCTTGGACGCTGAAGGTGGTGTTTTCAACACGGCATGCCGCCACGCTAACCAGCGCGACGATTGATTCAATGATTCGTAACCGCACGGATTGTGCGGATTGAAAGCCGTCCACCCACCCGATGGAGCGTTGCCTCATGGTTCCTTCCCCTCTCCGGACTCGTCTTGGCGCGATGGCCCTTTGCATGGTTTCATCGTTCGCCTTTGCGGAGGAGCCCAAGGCTGCGGCGCCCGGGCCGATCACCATCACGCTGCTGAAGCGCGACACGCCTGTCGATTTCCAGAAGGAGATTCTGCCCCTTTTCAAGAAGAGCTGCACCGCCTGTCACAACCAGACCGATGCCAGGGGCGATCTGGTTCTCGAATCCCCCAGGACGATTCTGGCGGGCGGCGAATCGGGTGATGCCGTCATCCCCGGCAAGGGCGCGGAAAGTCTGCTGCTGAAGGTGGCGGCTCATCAGGACAAGCCGGTGATGCCGCCGCGCAACAACAAGGCCAATGCCGCGAACCTCAAGCCCGATGAACTGGGGCTGATCAAGCTCTGGATCGATCAGGGCGCCAAGGGTGAGGTGATCATCAAGGAGGCTCCGATTCAATGGCAGCCGCTGCCTGCGGGGCTGAATCCGATCTATTCGGTGGCGGTGTCGCCCGATGGGCAGTTCGTCGCCGCCGGGCGGGCCAATCAGGTTTTCATCTATCACCTGCCGACCAAATCGCTGGTCACCCGGCTGACCGATCCGGCCCTGGTGCAATCGGGTTTCTTCAAACAGCCCGGCAACGCGCACCGCGATCTGGTGCAGTCGCTGGCGTTCAATCCGCAGGGCGACCTGCTCGCCTCGGGCGGGTACCGTGTCGTCAAGCTCTGGCGTCGCCCGGCCAACGTGCAAAAACACAACCTCGCCCTGGGCGAAGCGGCCCGCGACATCGCCATCAGCAACGATGACAAGTGGCTCGCCGCCACCGGCCCCGACCATACGGTCAAACTTTTCTCGCTGGCCGATGGCAGGCCGGTGCGCGATCTCACCGGGCACACCGCGCAGGTGAATGATTTCATCTTCACCGCCGATGGCTCGAAGCTGCTCACCGCATCGCACGACAGGAGCGTGAGGCTGTTCAATGTGGCCGATGGCCAGGAACTGGGCAGGCTCGAAACCGCCGGCGAAGTGCTCGCCATCACCTGGCTGGCCAAGGAAGCAAAGTTCGCCACAGGCCACAGCGACGGCCACGCCCGGGTGTGGGATGCCAAGCTGCTCGCAGGCCAGGAGCAGGAGCAGCGGCAGGTTCCTGATCCTGATCCTGCCATTGCTCCTGCCCCTGCCGCTGCCCCTGCCCCCACCGTCGAATACAAGCTCGGCGGAGCGGTGAACGCGCTGGCCGCGCTGCCGACGAATGATGTGCAGTTTCTTGCCGGGGCCCAGGATGGAACCATTCATCTGTTCACCAGTGAAAACAACAAGCCGATCAGGCAGTTTTCGCACGGCGCCGCCGTCACCGATCTGGCGGTGCGTCCCGATGGGATCAGGTTCGCCTCGGCAGGCGGCACGTTCGCCAAGCTTTGGAAAATCGATTCGCCGCAGGGGGCGATCGAGATCAAGGGGTTGCCGCAGGCCCATGATGTCATCGATGAGAAGCAGCGGCTGGTCGCGCTGGGCGATCAGCACATCGCCTACCACAAGAAGCTCGTCACCGACACCGAAGCCCGCAAGAAGGCTGAAACCGACGCCCTGGCCAAGGCCGACGAAGCGGTGAAGAAAGCCGGGGAGGATCTCAAGGCCAGGAGCGATGCGTTCGCCAAGGCGATGGAAGCGAAGACCAACGCGGAGAAAGCGATGGCCGATGCCGAGGGCGCGCTCAAGCTCGCAACCGAAGGCAAGACCGCCGCCGACGCCGCCGCAGTCAAGGCGAAGGAGGAAGCGGTCGTCGCCGCCGGCAAGGCCACGGAAGCGACCAATCTTTTCAACAAGGAAAACACCGCCAAGACCGCCGCGGAGAAGAACAACACGCAGCAGCAAGCCATGCTCAAGGCCGCGATGGACAAGGTGAACGGCGCGAAGGAGCAGTTGGCCAACGCTCCGGAAGATCAGGCGAAAACGGCGGCGCTCCAAGCGGCGGAGGATGCGCTGGGCAAGCAGACCGCCGAGGCCGGCAAAGCAGGCGAAGCGCTCCAGGCTGCGATGATGTCCCTCGAAAGCGCGACACAGGCCAAAGCCGCCGCCGACAAGGCCAAGGGCGAAGCCGACGCGAGGAAGCAGGTCGCCGACACCGCCAAAGCCGCCGCCGACAAGGCCCTGGCCGACGCCACCAACAAGCGCAACGCCGCCGACCAGGGAGTGAAGGCCCAGGTGAAGCCGTTCAACGATGCCAAGGCTGCGATGGAGACCGCCCAGCGCAACAGAGACGGCGCCATCAACGGCGTGGCCAACGTCACGGCGGGCGTCAAGCGCGTTGAGGAACAACTGGCGCAAGCCCAGGCCGGCCTCAAGGCTTCGGAGGACGGCAAGACCAGTGCCGCCGCCGAGGTCGAAGCCGCGAAGAAAGCCGCCGCCGAGGCGATCAAGCCCGTCACCGCCGTCGCCTTCTCCAAAACCGGCGGCCTGCTCGCCACCGCCGGTGAATCGCAGATCGTGCAGACCTGGAACGGCGACAACGGCTCCCCCATCGCCACGTACCAAGGCCACGCCGCAGCCGTGCATGCCGTCGCCTTCGCCGCTGATGGCAACATCGTTTCCGCCGCCGCCGACCGGAAGGCGATCGTCTGGGATGTGGCCGCTCCGTGGAAGCTCGAACGCACCATCGGCTCCGGCGAAACCGATTCCCCCCTCATCGACCGCGTCCTCTCACTCGCCTTCTCGCCCGATGGCAAAACCCTGGCCACCGGCGGCGGGCAGCCTTCGCGCTCCGGCGAGGTGAAGCTATGGAACGTCGGGGGGGAGCGGAAAGAGCCGGGGGAGCCGGGAGAGCAAAAAGAGCAGAAGGAGCAGAAAGAGCAAACCGCTCCCTCGGCTCCTTCGGCTCTTTCCGCTCCTTCGGCTCTTCCGGCTCCCCCCGCTCTTCTCCGCGAAATCAAGGATGCCCACAGCGACACCGTCTTCGGCCTGGAGTTCTCCTTCGATGGCAAGCATCTGGCCACCGCCGCCGCCGACAAGTTCGTCAAGACGTGGAACGTGGCCGATGGAAAGTTCATCATGTCCTTTGAAGGGCACACGCATCACGTCTTGGGCGTGAGTTGGATGGCCGATGGCCGAACGCTGGCCAGCAGCGGCGCCGACGGCGTGGTGAAGGTGTGGGACTTCGTCATCGGCGGACAGAGGCGCACCATCAAGGGCGGCGAGAAGGAGATCACCTCCATCCGCTTCATCGGCGTCAGCGACACGCTGCTCACCAGCGCCGGCGACAACGTCGTCCGCACCGTCAAGGAAAACGGCAGCGGCGCAAAAAACCTGCCCGGCAACACCGACGCCATGTACTGCGCCGCCATCACCCCCGATGGAAAAATCATCGTCGCCGGCGGACAGGACAGCGTGGTGCGCGTGTGGAACGCGGCAGGCGCGGAGGTGGCGAGGTTCGAACCGCCGGCGGCAGGCCAATGAACCGCACCAACGTCAAGACGGCAACATTCCGTGATTCCTCAGCACCACCAGAAATGCCTTGAGGGAAATGATGCGAACACCTTCGTAAGGATCGAAATCCAGAAGATCCTTGTCGTTCGTCACGAGATAGTCCACCCCGATGCTGACCGCTGCCGCGAGTATGGCATCATCCTTCGCATCGCGAGGCACCCGATGGCGCGAAGTGCCCGTTCTGATCAAGCGCGAATCATCGGCGATCTGCTTGCGCACCAGCCGCGCCGTTCTTGCCGACCGGCCCAGCTTGTCGATGAGCACCCGCTCAACCTCCTCCAGCAGGTAATCGGTGATGAACACACGCCACCGTCCTCGAAGGGCCGCGCGAATCGCATCATGGCCCGGACCGCCGGTGAGTGCGCGACCGACATAGACGTTGGTGTCAAAGAAAATCTTCATCCGCCCCGGCGATGCTCCATGACAGCCTGATCGATGATCTCCTGCGTGATCCCATCGCGTTTCGCCTGTTGCCTGGCTTCACGAAGTTCCTCCGCAAACCGGCGATCCTGCTTTTCCGCAAGACGGCGATTGAGCGACTCGCGCTGCCTGCCGGTGAGTTGATCGATCTGCTTCAGAATGTCGCGTACCGATGCCTTGTTCATGGATGATCTCCGTGCTGAATTATATCGGACACGTGTCGCCGAACCAATGCCATTGGCCACTTCGATCAGGGTGATCGCATGTACGACCCTGGGTCCTGTCTTAAAATGCGATCGGATCGTCCGGGCCGCGCGGCTCGGATGATCGAATCGCGTTTTCGGACAGAGCCTGATTCGATCGTCGAAGCTATACTTGATTTGTTTTGTCATGCCTCACAGGCCTCAAAGGTGCTCCCATGACCACGCTTCACATCCCCGATGATCTCGAAGCCCGCCTGGCCAGCGAAGCCAGCCGTCGCGGCACCACGCCGCAGCTGCTGGCGCTGCATGTGCTGCGCGATGGCCTGCCCGCAAGCCCCGCAGCCTCGGTCAAGGCGGACTCGCTATATGAGCTTGTTGAAACCTGCATCGGCCCGTTCGACGATGCCGCCCCGCCCGCATCGACGCCGCTGCAATCCCCCTTCACCGACCTGCTGCGCGACAAACAGAAGCGGGGGCGTCTTTGATGCATACCGATGCCGGGATTCTCACCGATGCAGGCCCGTTGGTTGCGATGTTCAATCGCCATGACGCCAATCATCAGCGATGCCTTTCAACTTTGCGATCCCTGCCTTCGCAACCGATGCTGACCACTTCATTCGTTCCGCTTCAGGAGGCTTCGCGATGATGCGTTTAATCCCAACATCATTCCTTCTTCTCTCACTCCTCCCCTCCCTCGCCCTTGCCGCCCCGCGCGCCCTTCCGCCCGGTGAAGTTCCCGCCGATGCCCGCCTGAAGCCTCTCAAAAATCTCGACGGCTACTTTCCCTTCAAGCCTGCCGCTTCGCCCGATGAGTGGAAGCCGCGCGCCGAGTATGTCCGCAAACAGATTCTCGTTTCGCAAGGCCTCTGGCCCATGCCCACGCGCACGCCCGTCAACGCCATCATCCACGGCAAAACCGACTTCGGCGACTACACCATCGAAAAGGTCATCCTCGAAAGCTTCCCCGGCCACTACATCACCGGCTCGCTCTACCGCCCCGCCGGCGATGCGCTGAAAAACGCCGAAAAACAGGCCAGAACCAAGGGAAAATTCCCCGGAGTCCTTTCCCCCCACGGGCACTGGCCCAATGGCCGCTTCCTCGATCAGGGCGAAGGCAATGCGAAGAAGTACGTCGAAAACGGCGAGGAGTTTTCCATCGACTCGGGCCGCAGTCCGCTCCAGGCCCGCGCCGTTCACCTGGCGCGCCTCGGCTGCGTCGTCTTCCATTACGACATGCTCGGCTATGCCGACTCCGTTCAGTTCCCGCAGCATCGCCCCGGCGTCCGCCCCCACATGAGCGGCGACAAGCCCGGCCAATGGGGCTTCAACTCGCCGCAGGCCGAGCTGCATCTTCAGAACATGATGGGTCTGCAAACCTACAACTCGATCGCCGCGCTTGACTTCATCGCTTCGCTGCCCGATGTCGATGCCGATCGACTGGCCGTCACCGGCGCCTCCGGCGGCGCCACGCAGACCTTCCTGCTCGCCGGCGTCGATGATCGCGTCAAGGTCGCCTTCCCCGCCGTCATGGTCTCCACCGCCATGCAGGGCGGCTGCAACTGCGAAAACGCTCCCTACCTTCGCATCAACACCGGCAACATCGAGTTCGCCGCCCTGCTCTCGCCGCGCCCCGTCTCCATGACCGCCGCCAACGACTGGACCAGGGAGATGATGACCAAGGGCTACCCCGAGCTTCAGCGGCATTTCAAGATGATGGGCGTGCCCAATCATGTCGAGTGCGTCGCCTATCTCCAATACGGCCACAACTACAACTACCCCTCGCGGCAGGTCATGTACCGGTGGTTCAACAAGCACCTGGCCCTGGGCCACGACCCTGCGGCCAAGCCCGAAGTCGAACGCGACTTCAAGTATCAGACCGCCGCCGACCTCACCGTCTGGACCGGCGACCACGCCAAACCCGCCGGTGACAAGGCCGGTGAAAATCACGAGAAATCACTGCTGAAATGGATGACCGACGACCGCGCCAAGCAACTGGCCGATCTCGAGCCGGCCGATGATGCCGCGCTCACCCGCTACAAGTACGTCATCGGCGGCGGATGGGATGTCCTCATCGGCAGACAGGTCCGCCACAAGTCCGTCGAGTGGGAACTGAAGAACAAAACCGACCGCGACGGCGTCCTCGAAATGACCGGCCTCCTCCACGACCGCGAAAACGGCGAACAGATCCCCGCACTCTTCCTCTATCCGAAACAGAATTGGAACAAGAAGGTCGTCCTCTGGATCGACGGCCGCGAAGGCAAGGCCGGCCTCTACCAGAACGATGGCAAACTCCGCCCCGATGTGCTCACCATCCTCGCCACCGGCGCCTCCATCTGCGCCATCGACCTCCTCCACACCGGCGAACATCTCAAGGAAGGCGAGCAGCCACCCGCCAAACAAACCGTCTTCGGCTACGGCGACGGCAAACAGCCCTGGATGAAATTCTCCGGCTACACCTACGGCTACAACCACCCGCTCTTCGCCAAGCGCGTCCACGATCTCCTCACCGCCATCAGCCTCGTCCACAACCACGAGCGAACCCCCGATGCCGTCGATCTCATCGCCGTCAGCGGCGCAGGCCCCATCGCCCTCGCCGCCCGCGCCCAGGCCGGCGGCCTCATCCGCCGCTGCGCCGTCGATACCGAAGGTTTCCGCTTCGCAAAGATCACCGAAGTCGATGACGTGAACTTTCTCCCCGGCGCCGCCGCCTACGGCGACCTGCCCGGCCTGATGGCGCTCTCGGCGCCCGGCGAACTGTGGGTCGCCGGTGAAGGCAAGTCGCCGCCGGGCGCGGTGATGAAGGCGTTTGCCGCGGGCGGAAAAAAGGATGCGTTCAGCGCGTTCGACGGCAAGGCGGAGGCGATGGTGAGCGAGGCGGTGAAGTGGCTGGCGAGGTAGAGCGCCGGTACGTTTATTGACGGTCACTTTAAGAAAATCCTCAAGCCCGATGGCGAGTCTGCGAGCCGTCGGGGTATTCCGGCTCGATACCCCAAG
>CAZYPK010000186.1:0-9593 GCA_964649195.1 uncultured Phycisphaeraceae bacterium | reverse complement strand
CCGCGGACGGGCTTCGCAAACGAACGGCTCGGCGGGAGCCTCGCCCTCCCATATGTTGCATCGATTCAACAATGTTGCACGCCGATGCGGACCATGTGGCGTCCGCACCACAATAACCGAAACCGCCGCCGTCGATGCGGAAAATCTTCATTTCCTAAAACCCTTGCATGACGATGGTTGCAACGCGGCGCCTGCCTGTGATCCGCAACTGGCACGATGGTTGCACTTCTCCCGTCGAGTCGAGTGGAAGTCGCCCGGACTGATGGAAGAGAGACACCGGCTGCCGGTCGGGAAAACCGCGCAGCCATGATGAAGAGGTCAGAGGTCGGATCGGAACTCTGAAGCAAAGTCGGCGGGAACACCTTTTGTCAGGAGAGACGCATGATCAGGACTCCCATCATTTGTGCCGCCGCCTTGGCGTTGACCGCTTCAGCCGCCCTTGCCCAGGATGCCGTGATCATCCGTGGCGGACAGCATGTGATCGAGGTGAAACGGGTCGAGCATCGCATTCACACCCACAACACCCGGCGGCTGACCAAGGTCGTCACCGTCGAAATGGAAGACCGCATCGCCACCGTACACAAGGCCAGGGCGATGGCCGGCTACGACAACCGCAATGACACGATTCATGTCGAGTACGTTCACGAGAATGTTTACCTCGACCCCAATGAAGAGTACCTGCGCCAGCACGAAAACAGCTTCGACGCCAAGGCCCTGATCCCCACCGCCCACCGCATCGGGCGCGACCTGCGTGCGAACAAGGCCGCCATCGTGTTCGGCGGCCCCGACATGACGCCCGTGCAGGAAGTCACCGCACGCCCGATGATGATCATCGAAAAACCGCAGGGGCCGGGGGTTCCGAGAAAGGTGATCCCCAGCGTGCCCGCCCCGCCGCAGAAACGCGAAACGCCCCTGATGGTGATGGCGGGAAAATAAAAAACATTTAGCCGTTCGCCTCGTCGAACGAAGTGACAAAGAGATTCCCGAACATTGCCCGCCGCGCAGCCCCAAACCGCCGGCGGGCGCCAAGCCCCTGATCGAGTACGGCCCGGCGCATCCCCTGCCCGGGTCGTGCTTTTTTTATCCGGGTCAACGCCATCTCCCCGCCTGCTATCATCCGGGCCAATGACACACGATCCGATCAAAGTTTCGATTCAGCGGCTGCCCGGCCAGGGCGACATTCCGCTGCCCGATTACCAGACCGAACACGCGGCAGGGATGGACCTGCACGCCGCCGTGCCCGCCGAGGCGCCGGTGAAGCTCATGCCCGGTCAGATCGCCCTGATTTCGTGCGGCTTCGCCATGGCGCTGCCGACGGGATATGAGGCGCAGGTCCGTCCGCGCTCGGGCCTGGCCATGAAACATGGCATCACCATGATCAACGCGCCGGGCACCATCGACGCCGATTACCGCGGCGAGGTGCGCGTGCCCCTGATCAACCACGGCGACGAACCGTTCGAAGTGACGCGATCCATGCGCATCGCCCAGATGCTCATCGTCCCCGTCCCGCGAACGCAATGGATCGAAGTGACCCAGCTCCCCCCCACCTCGCGCGGCGAAGGCGGATTCGGACACACAGGCCGATAGACACGGCGCCTTCAGGCACGGCGGTTTCAAGCCGCCGTGCCTTCAAGGGACCGCGCCCTCCAGCGTGATCTCAAGATCAAGCGTTTCCTCCCCGCGCTTCACCTTCACCTTGATCACATCCCCGGCGATGTACCTGCCCAGCACCGAGCGGAGTTGCAGCGCGTCGGCGATCTCGATGCCGTCGATGTGCGTGACGATGTCCCCGTCCTTCATGCCCGCCTTGTCCGCCGCGCTGCCTTTCATCACCTGCTGCGAGGTCACGCCCTTGCCATCCTTGGGCGGCTGCGGCGCGGGCATCACGCCCATCCGCCCCGGCTCGATCCTTTTGCCTTCCTTCATCTGCCCGATGACCCGTTCGATCCCGTCCATCGGAATGGCGAAGCCGATGCCCGAGTCATACCACTCCACCCCCGCCGCCGTCGCCCCGCCCTGCGGCGAGAGCGGCACGCAGACGCCGATCACCCGGCCTTCGATGTCGATCAGCGGACCGCCGTAGTTGGCCGGGCTGATGTTCGCATCGGTCTGGATCGCCTTGCCGCCGATGCGGTTCTTGGCGCTGATGATGCCCGCGCTCAGCGCCGCATCCGCATCGCCGTAGCCCACGCCCAGACTGATCGACCACATGCCCACCTTCATTTCACCCGGCGAAACGAAGGCCGGCACGACCAGCTTCTGATCCTTGGGCGGCTCGATCTTGAGCAGGCAGATTTTCCGCGTCTCATCCTGCCCCAGCAATTTGGCGACATGCTGCGAACCGTCGCGCAGCACGACCGTGATGATCGCCGGCTTGCGGATGAAGTTGAACGTGCTGGTGATGATGTGGCCATCCTCGCTGATGATCAGCCCCGTCGTAGGCCCTTCGCCCGGACGCGCGATGCCCTGCATCCCCTGCGGCGGCGGACGCTTGCCCGGGCGATCACTCTTGGGCGGCGCCTTGGGCGCGGGACCGCCGGTGAGTTGCACACCGCCATACGTTTCAATGGACACCACCGAAGGCAGCACGCGCTCCGAAGCCGCGCGAAAAACCCTGGGCGCCAGGAAATAACCCATCGGATCCGCCGCCGGAATGGATGCCGCTTGCGGCGTAGCAACGTCAGCGCGCGTCGTCCCCGCCTCCTCCGCAAACACCGGCGCAACACAGATCGCAAAAGACAAGATGAACGATATCGATCGGTGCATATGGAAGCTCCAATACCCAAAGGCGAAAGGCGAAAAGGCAAAAGGCGATTATTTATTACTTAATGCTTATTACTTATTACTTATTTTCAAGGCAGCCCGGACATCCTGTCCCCTGTTCCCCGTCCCTCACTCCGTCCTCGCACCCACCACCATCCGCGCCGACAGCACTTCGTTCTTGCGTTTGTAGATGATCGTCACCTCTTCGCCGACCTTCAGTTGTTCGGAGGCTTCATCGAAGCTCTGGATGTTGCTGACGAACTCGTTGCCGATGCGGAGGATCATGTCGTCCTTCATCAGGCCGGCCTTGGCCGCGGGGGAATCGGGCATCACGCGGTCGATGAACGCCGGGGCGCGTTTGCCGCTCAGACGAAACAGCCGGATGCCCAGATCGGGCTTGCCGGTCGAACCCGCCGGCGGGTTCACGACGATCGGCGTCGTGGCCTTGTTGTCCATGAACTCGCGCAGGCGGTCGGAAGGGATCGCGTAGTTGAGCCGGGTGTTGGTCGATTTGCTCTCGATGATCTTGCCGATCATGCCGGCCAGTTTTTTGTCCGCCGTCATCAGCGCGCCGCCGGGCGCGCCGGGATTGCTGGTGATCGCATCGATGAGAAGCATCTGCCCTTCGATGTCCACATCCTGGGCCCGCTTCTTCGCATCCACCTCGGTGCGCAGCGACACGACGCCCAGATTCACACTCAGCGGCTCATCGCGGTCGGCCACCTTGAACGCGTTGCTCACGCTCAGCACCCAGTCGCCTTTTTCCGCGTTGGGCTTCTCAGGCAGCTCGAAAAACTCCGGCGTCTTCGCGTCAATCTTCAGCAGCACCACCTGCAACGCCTCGCTCCGCCGCTCGATCGCCGCGGGATAGACCCGGCCATCAGGCATGATCACCTGAAGCCTGGCCGTGGGATCACCGCTGACGTAGATGCCCTGGGCGGTGAGGATGTGTCCCTCTTCGGAAACGACGATGCCCGAAGCGTACCCATGTTCCCGCCCCGCACCGGCGCCGAGCAGTTTCACGGTGCGCTGCTGGGCGTAATCGATCGAATCGGCGAACGGATTGTCCGCCGCCCAACCCGGCAGCGCCATCGCCCCGATCATCAACACCGCTGCGAACACCGTTCGATCTCGCATGACTGTTCGTTTCATACATTCAATCCCTTGTTCAATCATCACACCCCCAGGCACGGCGGCTTGAAGCCGCCGTGCCTGCACCCCCCATTCACTTGGAATCCTTGGGAATCACAAACGCATCCGCAGGCAGTTCGCGCAGCAGTTCCAGTTCCGTTGCGACGTACCTGATCATCACCTTCTCGCCAAGCCCTTCCACAAACGCTCCGCGATCCACCACCATCACGCCGTCGATCCTGCGATAATTTCGCACCAGTCCCGGCTCCTGCTGCTGATCCTTGTCATCCGCAAAAGCGGTCTTGAGCAGGCGCGTTTCAAACGCCCCCGCAAGCCCCGACTCATCGAGCACGCTGAACCACGCAATGATTCGCCTGCCCGTTTTGCCTTCAAAAAGCAGGCGGTAGGCGATCTGCCCTTGAGCCGTGTCAGTCCCTTGCAGCACGATGCGTTTGTACCGGTCCTTGATCTTCCCGCTCAGCAGGGACTCTTCGAAAGCATCCATCACCACACCCGGATGGGCCTGTGCATCATCGCCTTTCAGAATCGTCACCTCGCCCTCGGTGCGGGTCCAATGCGTCTGGCCATCCCACACTGAAGCGGAATCCTTCTTCAAGCTTCGCGTGGATTGCCTTCCATCCTTCGCGGTGATCTGGGAAATCTCATCGATCACTTCGCCATCGGCCTTGCTGATCACCCACTTGCTGCGCCCGCCCTTGATCTTGCTCACCGCCTCACGACCACCCAGGTACTGCACATGTTGCTCGACGATCCGCAGCGCCTCGCGCTCGTTCATCTTCATGTCGCGCATCTTCCCGAACTCCAACGGCGCCCCCGCCGGCGGGCGCGCCACCGGGATCGGCCGCGGCTGCGCCTTGGGCGCATCCTTGTCCTTCGACTTCTCTTCCGCCGCTCGCGGCGTAGCACCGTCACCGCCATCCTTCTCCGCTTTCTCAGGCTGTTTTTCTTCCTTCTTCTCCGGCTCCTTCGGCGCCCCCGGCCTCGGCTGCGCCCCCGGAGCCCCCGGAGCCCCCGGCCGCGCCGGCGGCTTGGGATACGTGATCGCGCTGAGCCTCACCCATGCGCTCTTCCGCTTCCCGTCATGATCCCAAACCACCTCCACCGGCCAGTGCGCCGGCAGCGTCGCAATGATGTTCGTGAACTCGTGCGTGCTGCGAATTTCCTGGCCGTTGAACTTCACCAATCGATCCCCCAGTTCAAACCCCGCCTTGGCCAGCGGCGAATCGAGATTGATCGATTCGCAGACGACTTCGTTGTTCCCCCTCCGCGCAAAGACGGCATCGAGCGTGCCATGTTCGCACGTCTTGGTCGCCAGCAGTTCGGGGATGAACATCTTGCACTGATTGGCGCTGATGGCATAGCCGACGCCCACGTTCACGCGACCGCGCTCCTCGAAGGAACCGCGACCGTTGATGCCGATGACCTGCCCCTGCATGTTGAAGAGCGGCCCGCCGGAGTTGCCGGGGTTGATCGAGGAATCGATCTGGATGCAGTTGCCATATTCGAGCATCTTCCCGCCCGGCCCGGTGCCCGGCTGATACCGCTTCACACCCGAAACAATGCCCAGCGTGATGGTCGGCGTCTGATCCTCGGCAAGGATGAACGGGTTGCCCATCGCCATCGCAAAGTCGCCCACGCGAACGGTGTCGGAGTCGGCAAGCTGGGCATATTGGAAGCGGTGACCAGGCGTGGGCCCTTCGAGCTTGATGATCGCCAGGTCGCCGCCGGGGTCGTGGCCGACGAGGTGCCACTTGTAAAGTTTGCCGTCGGCCAGTCCCGCGACGCCGGTGAGTCCCGCGCCGGCGGTGACGTGATAGTTGGTCAGCACGTAACCCGCCGGGTCATAGACGACGCCGCTGCCGCCGCCTTGCCGGTTGGGCGGGTAGATGGCGACGACGGTGTGATAAACCTTTTCAATCGCGGCGATGCGCGAGGCTTCCACGGCACGCACCCTGGCCAGGTCATCATTACTGACCTGAGCCACGGTACGCAGCGGTGCAAGGATCGAAAGGGAGAGAATCAGCGCAACCGCCAAGGCGGCCGGCCACGGACGCGAAACGCGCCAAGCATTGGACATGAGCATAGCTCCTCAAAACAGAGGCCAGGCGGACGATTCATTATACGTTCACACGAAGCGAATCGAGCGTTCACCGAAAGAAAACGCGCCGGAAGAATCATCGCATGATTGACGGAAGAAATGGACGCAAAACCGAAGCGGTTACAGGGGTGTTACACACCAAAGCCCACGCACTCCGTGCGTGGGTCGCGTGTCAGGGCTTGGTCGCGACCGCAAAAATGAACAGCCCCAGCATGATCGCAATGACGACGATGACGCACCATGCCGCCAGGGACAGAAAGTGTGAGCCAAACAGAATTTTGGTCACCCGGCTTACCGGCTCTCCCGCCTTCCGTTGACTCTCCACCAGATCGCGCATGCTCAGACCAAAGGCGGTCATCAAACCCAGCACCGTGGCGCCGCAAACAACAACCGTTGCGACAACGGGGGATGATTGAATGAATTCGGCGGACGCCATGAATCCGAAAAACGCGCCGACGAAAGCGCCCGCCAGCATCTTCAGGCCAACGTGCTTTCCCCCGCGAAACAATCGATCGATGTCTTTTGAAAATGGTGGCAAAGCCATGGGATACTCTCAAGTCTGCGGAATATTCGGCTCGGACGGAGCCCCTCAATCACCGGCGGGGATGCGAATCTTTCCGTTCTCTCCGGCGTGGGCGAGCATCACCTTGCCCTTGACCGCATAGGCGATGATGAGACTGTCGCCCCTGTCGGGATGAGGATCGGGGACGTTCCACTCCCTCGGAATGACGGTGATGTCCAGGCGATTCTTCCGCACGGATCGTTTGACGTGATAGGTCACATCGACGGACTTGTCGGCGCGTCCGAAGCTCGCGTTCAGGATCGTCAGCTCATCCGTCGGTCGCGGATCGGGGCCTTCGTAGATGAAGACGCGCGCATCCTCATCAAACCAGCGATCAACGACCTTTTCGCCGACGCGATAACGCAGGTGGAGCTTCTTGCGCCAACCGGGTGTGGGATCGCCGCCGCACCAGCCCGGTTGGGCCCAGAGGACAAGCGTGTTGTTGAAGGTGAGGCCCTTGACGCGCTGCGTGCAGTCGAGCCAGTTGTTCCCGCCGCCGAAGCGGGCCGAGAGGATGATCATCGGCTCGACCTTGGGGGCGGACAGATCCTTGATGTTGTCGGCGGCGCCTTTGGTGATGGCCTGCTGCACTTCCTTGAGCTTGAGCGTGGCCTTGGTTCGTTGAAGGTCGGCGGCGGTGTGACCATCCAGAAAAGCAGTCAAGTGCTCCTCGGCCCGAAGCCAGGCGTAGGCGGGCGACGGTTTCTGCTGCGTTGCCAGACTGTGAAACCATTCGCCCAGCGACAACCGGTCAGCCGTCGAAAGTTCGTCCGCCGGCTTGATCGCCAGTGACGCCAGCCGTTTGAACTCGCCTTCGGTCAGTCGCGGCACATACGAATTCGCCGAAGCCGGGTCATCGAGATCGACGATCATCAGCCGCACCATCTCCTCCATCGCCGGTTGATCGTTGGCATCCCTGAGCACGCGCTCGGAGAGCTGCGTCACCCGCCGCTGGGTGCGTTCGAATTCCATCAGGCCGGCGAGCTTCGTCTTGTAATCGGCCACGCGCTGCGGGCTGTTCACCAATCCCGCCGTCGCCTGGGCCCGCCGGGTCAGGGCGGTCGCCTCGGCATAGTTCCGCTTGGCGAGCATCTGCCGCGACAGGTCATCGAGCAGAGTCAATGCCGTTTCACCGAGCTTGACCTTCTCCTCCCGGCCCGCGACCGCGATCTGTTTCTGATAGGTGTCCAGCAGCTTCATTTGATGAAGCTCGATGTCGGGCGCCTCCGAGGCGCAGAGCAGTTCAAGAGCCGAGGCGGCGACGGCGTAACCGTCGCGGTGGCGCATGCCCAGTTCGTGGGCGGCTTCGCAGAGCGCGACGAGCGCCGGGAGATTCTCCTTCGTCGCCGCGGCTGCGTCCAGAATCTCCCTGGCCAGGGCGATGTCATCCGTCTTCGCCGGCGTCGCCGTCACCCTGGCGATGCGGTCGCCGTAGAGCGACTGCACCAGCGCCGCCGGGTCATCCGCCGCCGACAGAGGCGAACCGGCCGCCAGAAGAGCCACGATCATCACGGGCGAAAAAAGTCTCACCATATGGCACCTCCGGAGCGATCGACGGCATTCCGCATCCCTATTGATTCCACGCACAAGGCACAAAGGAAAGTTGATTATACGGTTGCCGCAAGCGGATCGAACCCCGATGCAAATAAAAAGGCACGAACACACCAAAGCCTGAGTTTCGCTCAAGCCCCGCCCGGAAGGGCGCGGGCCAAAGCGTGTTCAATCAACAGCGGATTCAAAGCCTGCAAGGGGAATTCAAGTCGGCAATCGGGTTTTGATTTGTCAACAGGCCGCGAATCGAACGCCCCTTGGCCCGCGCCCTGCTCCGGGGGCCGGGCGGGGCTTAAACGAAACTCAGATCCAAAGCCCACGCACTCCGTGCGTGGGTCGCCTGCATCATCAAGGCAAAACACCACCGGCCGGCTGCCGCGCCTGAATCAAATCATCGATCATCCTCTGAAACTCCTTCGGCTTCGCCGTCACCGAATCACGCAGGCAAGCCTGATACAGAAGCGAGTCGGCGACAAACGGCGACTCAGGCCGCCCGGCATTGAGTTCCCGCAACAGCGCAGGCCAGAGCATCTGCGCCTGCACGGGATGCTCATCGGTCCACTTCACCAGCAGATCGCCGGCCTTCCCATTCACCTTGAGGAAAAAACCGCGAAACCGAATGTCGGATCGCCGGGGCGTCATGATGTGCATCGGGAAGTCCACCGCGTGCCACTGTCGCCCGTCATCAGAGTCCGCCAGCCAGCCATGTTTCACAAGCGCATCGCCCACCGACAATCGGCCCCTGGCCGCAACCGTTTCGCCGGTCATCTTCCATCGTGCAAAAGGAACTTCGTGCCACGTTCGTTCACGGACATGAAACGTCTGCGGACAGAAATCCCGACAACTCACACGCAAGGTGGACAGTTCGAGAATGAATATCGTCATGCCGACGGTGAATCCCACGACTGCGATGGCGTTGTAGGCCCACCGCTTCATCTTCTTCAACATCGCCGACTGCGCCTGCCCGCGCCGCCGCGCCATCCGCCGCTCTTTCCGCGACTGACCCACAGGCTTTCCGCACTCCGGGCAGGACTGGCCGTGCGCCAGCGAATGCAGCGAGTAGCCGCACTGGAGGCAGGGGTCGTGTTCATGGATGTGCGTATCCGGCAGCCGCATCAAAGCCCCCCGAATTCCTCGATGATCCGTGCATCAGGGGTATCGAAGTCATCAGGGACGGTGAATTGGCCTTTCGCCAGACCGATGGGCCGCTGGCCGGTCGGTTCGACATGCTCCGCGTTCGTCGGCGTGATCATCGCCACCGTCTTCCGAGCCTGCACGATGGTCATCGCCTCCCCCGCTTTGACGCGGCGGAGAAAGCCCGCCGGATCACGCTCGATGTCGTCAATGGTGATGGTTGCCATGATGGAATGATTGCATGAAGGCCGGACAAATCCAATGGGAATGCGGTGATGACCAGGGTAAAAGCATATGGCGGGAGAGCGGAAGCCTCCGGCTGGGAGGGCGAGG
>CAZYPK010000185.1:0-9630 GCA_964649195.1 uncultured Phycisphaeraceae bacterium | reverse complement strand
CTGCCAGATCGTCGGCAACGGTTTATCCTTGCGTTTGCGCTTGGCCATCCGTGGCGCCTTGCAATAAGGGTTCACCGATAGTCATCGGCGAGATTCGGCGTTTTGAGATAGTTTCTAAGGGCGGTGTTCAATGGGGAACCGCCCGTGCTGGCGGCCAAGGAGATGGAATGGACCCGACTGGCGGCGATGGAGAACAATGCGCCTTCCGACTACCGCAGGATTGCCTGGATGGATGACTCAGTGGCCTGGATTCTTCTGGGCGTCTCGGTGCTGCTAAACATCATTCTGCTTCTGCTTTATTTGAGCCGGTAGTCATCAATGCGCGATTTGGCGTACACGTCCATGCAGGGCGGTGCGGCCTGTGAGACCCGGAAGGAGTACGTCCATCGTTGCCACCACGAAGAATGTCAGTACACGTCGAGAATGCGGAAAAGACAAACGAAACAGCCGAGCTTTATGTCGGCGGCTTACATGCTGTTTCGTCCGCATCAGAGTCTTGGGTCCACCGGTTCGCTTTCCAGGGCCAACACTCCGAAGACGCATTCATGCGCGCGGCGGAGCGGTTCGCGCCGGACGAAGCGTTCGAGTCCTTCGATGCCCAGGGCGAACTCGCGCTGCGCCAGTGAACGCTTGCGGCCGAGGCCGCGCGAGCGGAGGCGTTCGAGGTTGGCGGGGGCTGTGTATTCCGGGCCGTAGATGATGCGGAGGTATTCGCGGCCGCGGCACTTGACGGCGGGCTGGGCCGGTTCACGTCCGCCGCGGGCGATGAAGTCCATCGGCTTGACGACCATGCCTTCGCCGCCCGCCGCGGTGAGCGATTCCCACCACGCCACCGCGCCGGCCATGCTCTGCTCATCCGTCAGGTCCACCGCGCGGTTCGCCGTCGCCATGAGGACCGGTTCATCCGTTCGGGCGAGCCGCTGGGCGATCTCCATGTGCCAGGCGTGGTCGCGGTCGATGTGAACGTGACCCTCGCTCGCCAGCAGGTGGAACGGGGCGAGTTTCAAATCAGTGATCGACTCGACGGGCCAGCAGTACTGGCGGTAAGCGTTGATGTAGCCTTCGACCATCGACTGTCGCTGACGGTAGGTATCCAGCAGAGCGGCGGCTTCGCCGAGGCGCGCGGCCGTCGCTTCGAGCAGACTCACCGCTGTTGCGATCGCGTGTCTTCCCGCGGATCCAACCGGGGCGTACTGGCCGCGAAGCAGTTCCTGCGCCTTGGCGGACCACGGCATCAGTTCGCAGTCCAGGCAGAGCCAGTCGGTGGCAAGCTCGTCCCAGATGCCGGCTCGATCCGCCGCGGCGCGCACGCGATCCAGCAGTTGTGCTTCGACATCAGGCTGGTTGAAGAATCGCCGGCCTGTTCTTGTGTAGATGATGCCGATGCCTTCGTTCTCGATTCCGAACCGGTCGCGGACCGCCTGCTCGCTGCGGCAGATGATGACGACGGCGCGCGAGCCCATGTGCTTCTGCTGACAGATCGCGCGCGGCACGCCCTGGTTGCGGTAGTACAGCAGCGCCTCATCCGGATGCTCCAGCCAGCCCTCGCGGCGGCTGGTCTCGCAGGGCGACATCGTTGGCGGCAGGTAGATGAGCCACTTGGGATTCACCGCGAACCGGCTCATCACCTCCAGCGCCGCTGCCGAGTTCTCCTCGCGGATCGTGATGTTGTGCGCCAGCCGCGTCGAGATGATGCGCTTGCCGAAGACATCGGCCAGGTCCAGCACATCGTCGAGTTGATGTTGCGCGGAGAGTTCCGCCGTTGACGCAGGCGACGGGAGAAAAGGTCGGGCAGGCTCGGCGTACATCCGTTTGGCGGGTACTTCAATCAGTTCGCGTTCGGGGTATTTCATCGCCGTGAGCTTGCCGCCGAAGACACAGCCGGTGTCGATGTTGATGGTGTGATTCAGCCACTGGGCGTGCGGGACCGGCGTGTGGCCGTAAACGACCATCGCCTGTCCTCGATACTCAGCGGCCCAGTTGCAGCGCACGGGCAGGCCGAACTCATCGGTCTCGCCGGTGGTCTCGCCGTAGAGGCAGAACTCGCGCACCTTGCCCGACCCGCGGCCCTGCATCTCTTCCTTGAGGCCCGCGTGAGCCACGACCAGCCTGCCGTCATCGAGCACGTAGTGGCTCACCAGTTCGTCGATGAAATCAGCGACCTGCCGCGACAGCGCTTCGCGCTGCTCCGTCGGCAGCGCGTCGAGTTCGGCCAGCGTGTCGGCCAGGCCGTGCGTGATCCGCACGTTCTTGCCGCGCAGCTTCCGCATCAGCTTGATGTCGTGGTTGCCGGGGACGCACAGCGCCGAGCCGTGACGCACCATGCCCATGACGAGCCGCAACGTATCCAGCACGCGAGGCCCGCGGTCCACGAGGTCGCCGACGAACACCGCCTTGCGGCCCTGCGGGTGCGCGAACACCTTCGATGCACCACCCGCTTCGTCGGCGATGTCCACCGGGTCGTATCCCAGCGCAGACAGCAGTTGTTCCAACTCATCGCAGCAGCCATGCACGTCGCCGATGATGTCGAACGGGCCGTGCTCATGCTTCCTGTTGTTCCACAGCGGCTGCCGCTCGACGACGGCGGCATCGACTTCATCGACTGTGTTGAACGTGAACACATGGCGGAACCCTTCGCGGGCCAGGCCGCGCAGTTCGCGGCGCATCGCGGTCCGCTGCCGGCGGATCACATGCGGGCCGAAGCTGCGGTCCGGGCGTGTCGCGTTGCGGTCGTGGCACACGCGCTCGGGAACGTCGAACACGATCGCCACGGGCAGGACGTGGTACTGCCTGGCGATCTGGACCAGAGGCCGGCGGTCCTCGGGCCGGACGTTGGTCGCGTCCACGACCGTCAGCCGGCCCAGTTCCAGCCGCTTGCGCAGGATCGTGTGGAGCATCTCGAACGCATGATTCGTGGCCGCCTGGTCGTTCTCGTCATTGGACACCAGGCCCCGGCAGTAGTCGGACGACAACACCTCGAACGGCCCGAAGTGGCGGCGTGCGAAAGTTGACTTGCCGGAACCGGACGGGCCGACGAGGACGACGAGCGAAAGTTCGGGGAGTTGGACACGCATGATTCAACAGATATCTGTGAGGGAGAACGCTTTTCACATCTGCCGAGCCTCAAACACCGCCATCTGCGTCGGCGATCCGACCTCCGGATCGTCAGGCCCGATCGCCAGAAACCGTGCTTCGTATCCGAACCGGCCGGCGATTCGATTCGCCCACTCGATGAACTGCCGCCTCGTCCACTCGAATCGATGGTCCTGATGCCGCAGCTTGCCGGCGGCCAGCGTCTCGAACCGGACGTTGTATTCGACGTTCGGCGTCGTCACGATGACGGTGCGCGGCCTGGCGAACTCGAACACCACGCGCTCCATCGCCGCCAGCCGCGGCGGGTCCAGGTGCTCGATGACTTCGACGAGGCAGGCCGCGTCGAAGCCGGCCAGGCGATCGTCGCGGTACAGCAGGGAGCCGTGCAGCAGCTTGATCCGCTGCCTTTGGCGCGGCGGCATGCGGTCGAAGTTGAGCCGGTCCTCGGCGTCGTTCAAGGCGCGGAGTGAAACATCCACACCGGCGATGGTTGTGAACTGCGGCTCATCGAGCAGCCTTCGCAGCAATCTTCCCTGAGCGCAGCCGATGTCGATCACGCTGACTGCGCTACCGGCCTTCAGCGCCGCCAGGACGGTGGCGTGACGCTGCGCGTGCAGGCTCAGGGGCCGCTCGATGGCGTCCTCTTCACGCGCTTGCTCCGCGGCGACAGTGTCCGGGTCGGGTTCGTCCTCATCGGTCAGCCGCGCCAGCGCCTTGCGGGTCAGCGACTTGAAGTGGCGGAGGTAGCGCGTGGTGATCAGCTCGCGGGCCGGATGATCCTTGAGCCAGCCCTCGCCGAACTTCAACAGCTTCTCCAGTTCATCCTGGCCGATCCAGTAGTGCTTGTCGTTGTCGAGCACGGGGATCAGCACGTACAGGTGCGTGAGCAGGTCCTTCAACGGCAACCGGCCTCGCAATGTCACCGAGAAGTACGGCCCCTCGCCCCACGCGGGAAACTTGTCATCCAGCACAAGCCGGTCGGTCTGCACTTCGTACCCCAATGGCTCGAACAACTGACGGATCAATGCTTCACCACCGCTGCGGGCCGGCACGACGGCGATCGTGACCTCCAGCGGCAGCGGCTCGCTGACCACGGCTGGCCGATCGTTGCAGGTTCCCTTGAGCGCGGAGGAGAACACGCGGGCGATGGCGACGCTCATGAACGACGACGCGACGTAGGGCCGGTCGTTCACATACTGTTCCAGCACACGTCCTTCGCCGGCCGGTCCGCTTCGTCCTCTCACGAGGGCGACCGGATCGACCTCCAGCAGCATCGCCGCCGTGCAACGCTCATCGGACGCCTGCGGATAAAACACCCGCGCCATGCCGAACGTCTGTTCAAAGGTCTGTACCTTGGCCGGATGCTTGTGCAGCAGGTAGCCCAGGTCGGTGGCGGGGGAGCGCGTGGTGGAGATCGTCAGGAACATGCGAAGACGATCATATCGCCCATTGCGGTGAATAAGCCAATCTCCAGAATCTCCAAGTGGCCGCCTTCGTAAGGGAGTGGTGGTTGGTGCGACGCTGGAAGAACACGAAAGGTCGGCGAACAATTTCGTTCGACTTGTGTTCTGACACATATCGATTCTTTTGGCGATGCGTCAGCGCCCAGTGGCATCGGCTCTTGCCCCGTCACCTGATGGCCGATATATTGATCTGCGTAAAAGGACACAATCTGTCCCTTTGTGCAGATCGACGGAATTTTCAAATGGCGACGGGAACGCTCGAATCCTGGATCGATGCCTTGCAGGCGGGGGGCCGCTACTCGTTCCTGCGCGCCGAAGCCCTGAATGGAAGCGGCCTTTCGCCAGCGGCTGTCAGCAAAGCTTTGCAACGCTCGGTGAAGCGCAACCGAGTCGTCAAGGTGAAGGAATACTTCTACGTCATTGTGCCGCTGGAATACAGCAGTGCGGGCGGGCCTCCGGCGTCATGGTTCATTCAAGACCTGATGAAAGCGATGAGGCTGCCATATTACGTTGGCCTGTTGAGCGCCGCGGCGATGCATGGTTCCTCGCATCATCAGCCGCAGGAATTTCAGGTTCTTACGGATCGCTCGGTTCGTCCGCTGACTGCGGGCCGCACCCGGATTCGATTCTTCACCAGCATGCACGTCGCAGGCGCTGCCGCGATGGAGACGAAGACGCCGACCGGTTCGATGCGAATTTCGACGCCGGAAACGACGGTCGTCGATCTCGTCCGCTTCGCCAGGTCCGCCGGCCATCTGGACAACGTGGCGACCGTCATCGCCGAGTTGTCACCCTCGCTCGATCCCAGGCGGCTTCTGGCCGCCGTTCGACGGGTCAATGATCTGCCGAACACACAGCGCCTTGGATTCATTCTGGACCAGGTTCGACAGCGGCGATTGTCCGATCCGATTCATGCCTGGCTTGAGCGCCAAGGGCCGCATCTCCTGCCGCTCAGGACCGGCCGGCCGCTGAACGGCACGCGGGAAAATCGGCGCTGGCATCTTCTCATCAACGGACCAATGGAGGTGGAAGGGTGATTCCACAAGCGAACATCACCGCATGGCGGGCCGTCGCGCCGTGGCCCGATGACGCCCAAGTGGAACAGGACCTCGTCCTGTCCCGCGCGGTGGTCGAACTGTTCAGCGACACCAAGCTGGCCGGCAAGATCGCCCTGCGAGGCGGCACGGCGCTCAACAAGCTGTTCATTCGACCGCCACGTCGATACTCCGAGGACATCGACCTGGTGCAGACCGAAGCAGCCCCCATCGACCCGATCCTCGACGCAATGCGTGAAAAACTCGATCCCTGGCTCGGCAAGCCCCAGCGGAAGACCTCCGGCGGGAATGTCGCTCTGTCGTACCGATTCGAGTCCGAGATCGAACCGGTGCGCCCTCTGCGGCTGAAGATCGAAATGAATACCCGCGAGCATTTCACGGTGCTGGGACTCAAGGGCCACCCGTTCGCGGTCGCCAACCCTTGGTTTAACGGCGCTGCGGAGTTGAGGACTTATGAACTCGACGAGTTGCTCGGCACGAAGTTGCGCGCTCTACCAGCGTCGAAAGAGCCGTGACCTTTTCGATCTTTGGCTTTGCATCGACCAGGGGATGTTGAACGCCGACCAAGTTGTGACCTGCTTCGGCCAATACATGAAGCACGAAGGCCATGCGGTCTCCCGTGCCCGGTTCGAGGAAAACTTGCACGGCAAGACACATGATCCGGAGTTCATGGACGACATCACGCCGCTGCTCAATCCCGCCATGCTTTACGATTCGGTCCAAGCCATGAAGCTTGTTCGAGAAACGCTCGTCGATCGCATCCCAGGCGAACCATGGCGAGGCGAGGCAAGATGACCAAGGCGGGACGCCATGACTCAAGGCGTTTGAACGCGCGGGCGTCACGGTCCAACTGGCTCAGGAGATCGAACCTACAGATGGAACCCGGCGCGACGTGTCCGACTCCGGGGGGCGGGGGCGGGGATGGGTTTGTAAAACCCGGCTTTGATTGGTGCGGTGTGCCGGGTTTATTCGGTCGTGCGGATGCGATGGTTGTTCAGGTAGGTGACCTTCACTTCGATGTCGTCGATCATCTGGTCGAGTTCGCCGGTTTTGTAGTTTGGTTTCAGGCCGAGGGTGAGGGCCTCGGCGTCGAGGCGCTTCATGGTTTTCATGGCGCCGCGGGCTTCGATGAGGTAGTGCATGCAGGCGTCGGTGCGGTCGCGCCACTTCTTGCGCGACTCGGCGGTGAGGCGGTTGGTGTCGTAGCTGCCGCCGTAGCCGTAGCCCCAGTTCCAGTGGGTGGCATAGTTTTTATAGGTGGCGTAGGACTCCTTGGTGGGCGCCCATTCGGAGGCCTGCTTCATGTTGGACTCCATGGATCGCTCGGCCGTCTCGCGCCGGGTGACGTTGTTCTTCACCTTCGCCGCGAAGACCGCCTGGGCGCCGGCTTCCTGCCTGGCGGCGTCGGCGGCCGCCTTGGCCATGGTCCGGTGGCCAAAGTCGCTTTCGCTCTGCCACTGCGAAATGCCCAGCAGCTTGCCCAGGTCCTGCGCATCGCCCTTGAACGGCGGAAGCCCCAGGGCGATCGCCTGCTCGTAGCTGAGCATCAGCACCGTATCGGGACCGTCTTCGAAGATCACCCGATCCTTGGCGGTGCCTTCGGGCAGGGCCGTGCCCAGCGCCGGCTCGTTGTTCTCATCGCGCCAGGCGGCAAGCCTGGATGTCGGATCGACCATGGCGCGCATGATGCGTCCGCTGCGGCCGCGCTCCTGGGCCGTGGCTTCCAGATCGTTGGCCAGTTGACGGCGAAGGACGGCCTCATCCTCCTTGGCCAGCTTGTCGGAAATCTCGGCAAGCCGGCGGCCCAGGCCGCCGATCTTGGAGCCGGGCAACAGATTGATCGTGTCGCAGGCCGCGGGCACCGCCAGGGCGTCGCCCAGGCAGTTGTGTACGATGGCGTGCAGGCGAATCTTGCCGAGCTGGCTCTTGAGGAGCTGATAGATTTCCTGGGCTTCATCGAGGTCGCCGCCGGTGGAATCGATGGTGAACACCACATGGCCGATGCGGTGGGCGCGGGCGTAGGCGAGCACCGCCCGAACGCCCGAAGCCCGCACATCCTTGCCGAACGCGCCGCGGATGGGCGCCTCCAGATAGACCGAACCGGGGTCTTCGAACTTCGTCGGGTCCGAGACACGCGGGGCGGCCGGCGGCGGATCGTAGAAGCCCGCGGGGACCGGCTTCTTCTCGTGGGTGTCGATCCCGCCCTTGTCCAGCTTCAGGGTGACGCGGATGGTCGAGACCACGGTGTCGATCGACAGCGTGGCGTCGTTGTCGCCGACGATCGTGCCTTCGAAGCGGCGACCATCCTTGAGCGTCACCACATCCGCAACGGCGGCCTGCGCGGAGAGGCAGGCGAACAGAAAGAGGGCGATGAGTCGGAGACGGTGATACATGACTGGGCCTCGGAGGTTAAGCAGAAGGAACCGGGGGAGGAAATCATAGCAGAGGTCAGGGAACAGGAGACAGGAGACAGGAACCCACACAGCCGCTTGCGGCTTCGCTCTGACCTCTGTCTCCTGTCCCCTGTTCCCTGTCCCCTGTTCCCTGATCATTCCGTCTTGCGAAGCAGATCGCCTGAGTTGACGGGCCACATCTGGTTTTCGTGGAAGAAGAACACATGGCGTTCGTTGGGCGCGTAGCCTTGGAGTTCCCGCTTGTGGTTGAAGCGCATCTCCACGCCGTAGCCGAAGCGCCAGGTTTCGGATTTGGATTCCTTGAACGCGGCTTTGAAGGGCTGCTCGAAGCGCCAGTCGGGCTTGATGTAGCCTGCGTATTCGTGTTCCTTCACGTTGAAGAACTGCTTGATCCGCTCCTGATAGGCGGCGGGAAACTTGCCGTAGTCCGCGTTGGCCAGTTGCTCCCGGGGCACGGACTGGCAACCGGGAACGCTCAGCAGCAGCAGCAACCCCAGCATCCCCGCGAGGAGGAGCCTGCGCGCCGGCGAAGGTTCTGACGTGAAGGTGTGCGTCATGTGGGTTCCTTTGGCAGAGGTCAGGAGACAGGAGACAGGGATTTGAAATCTGAAATCTGAGATTTGAGATTTGAGATTTGAGATTTGAGATTTGAGATTTGCGAAGCCGCAAGCGGCTGTGGGGTTCTTCCTGTCTCTTGTCCCCTGTCTCCTGTTCCCGACTCCGCTGTTCACTGTCCGCTGATCCACTTGCTGATTTCGCCGCCGATCAGGTCGATGCGGCCCTTGACGCGGTAGGAGCGGGCCGTGGTGGCGTCGATCAGGGGCTTCTGGGCGGCGATGTTGGCGTTGGACAGATCGGGCGCCAGGTATTCCTCGATGTCCTTCAGTTCGTGGTAAAGCTCGCGGAAGTCGTCCGAAGCGTTGTCGATGTATTCCATGAACAGCCTGTAGCGCGTGTCGGCCTGCGAGCGCGACAGTTCGAGGCTGTGACGGGCGGCCGAGCTGTCGGCGGCGATCATCTCCTGGGACCAGGCCTTGAAGTAGTCGATGCCCTCGCGGCGAAGGTTGTCGGCCTGGTAGCGGACCGGCAGCACGAGTTCCTTGAGCGTTTCCAGATGCGTCTGGTACTGCGCAAAAGCCGCCCCATGAACGGTGATGTCGGTCCGCTGCAACTGAGCCAGTGTCGCAAAGATGCGGTCAATCTGCGGATTGATCTCGGCAAGGCTTTTCCGGAAATCGGACGCGGTGTGTTGGGCACGCTCGACGATGGCAGGCCTGGTCTGGCAGCCGGCGAGCATCATCATCAGAACAGCCAGAAGGAGCGGAAGACGATCGCGGGTGGAAACGGACATGGGATGTACCTCAACCATTGGGAGTATGGGCGTGACGAACCGGTGAACACGCGCACCGATTCGCCGAAATGAACAACGTGCAGGATATCAAACGGCAACGCTCCGGGTATTGGACCAAGGTCCAATGCCCGGAGCAAAAGCATATGGCGGGAGAGCGGAAGCCTCCGGCCGGGAGGGCGAGGCCGCTGGGAGGGCGAGGCTCCCGCTGGGAGGGCGAGGCTCCCGCTGGGAGGGCGAGGCTCCCGCTGGGAGGG
>CAZYPK010000184.1:0-9637 GCA_964649195.1 uncultured Phycisphaeraceae bacterium | reverse complement strand
CCACGCAGATGAAGAGCGTGGGCGAAGCGATGGCCATCGGGCGCACCTTCAAGGAAAGCCTGCAAAAAGGCCTGCGCTCGATGGAGATCAAACGCTACGGCCTGGGCCTGGACACGCAGGACCACTGGTTGAACGGTGTGCGGGCCACGATCAACTGGCTCAGGGAAGAGCATCCTGCCGCCCTGCCCGCGCTGCAGAAGGTGGCATCGGGTGTGACGGGCGGCGGCAAGGCGACGGCTTACCAGGCGGTGGCCCTGATGTATCACGATCCTGAGTTGGAGGCGAAGCTCACGCCTGCCGCCAGGTCGCAGTTGGATGTGCTGTTGCAAAGTCTGGGCGCCGGCCACGGCTCGGTGCAGCGCGAGGCGCTGGACCATCACAGCGGCGCCGAGCAACTGCTCGACACGCAGTGGCCCATCGATGCGGAAAAGCTGCAACGAAAGCTCAACGTGCCTTCGCAAGGGAGGCTGTTCTACATTCGCTATGCGTTCAAGATGGGCTGGTCGATCCGGCGCGTCCACGAAGCGACGATGATCGATCCCTGGTTTCTCGATCAGATCAAGCAGCTTGTCGATTTCGAGGAAGTGATCATCAGTCATGAGAAGCTGGAGGACATGCCGCGCGAGGCGCTTTTCCAGGCGAAACAGCTTGGCTACAGCGACGCCCAGCTTGCGAATGTTTACCTCGGCTCGATGTCGCCTGAGAACATTCTGAAGGTGCGAAAGCATCGGCAGCAGCTTCGCATCGCCACGGTTTACAAAATCGTCGATACCTGTGCCGGCGAGTTCGAGGCGGCAACGCCTTATTACTACTCGACGTATGAATCACCCGTCTGGCAGGTCGGACGGGAAGGCGAATCAGGCGGAACACCGGCAATCTTCGATGATGAGATTCGCGTCACGGACAAAAAGAAGATCGTCATCCTCGGCGGCGGCCCCAACCGCATCGGGCAGGGCATCGAGTTCGATTACTGCTGCGTGCAGGCTGCGTTTGCCGCCGATGAACTGGGCTACGAATCGGTGATGATCAACTCGAATCCCGAAACGGTTTCGACCGACTACGACACCAGCGACCTGCTCTTCTTCGAGCCGCTGACGTTTGAGGATGTGCTGAACATCTGTGAAAAGCTGAATGGTCGGCCGTTTGAAGGGCCGGGGGAAGAAGGGCCTGGGGAGAAGGGCCTGGGGCCTAGGCAAGGCAGTGGCGATGAAACATCCGACTCAGGCCCTTCCTCCCTAGGCCCTAGGCCCTCATCCCCAGGCCCTTCTTCCCCAGGCCTTCTCCACGGCGTCATCGTCCAGTTCGGCGGCCAGACTCCGCTGAATCTCGCGCATGCTCTGGAGAAGGCCGGCGTTCCCATCATCGGCACCAGTGTTGATTCGATCGATCGCGCCGGTGATCGTGAACGCTTCCGCGAATTGGCGCAGAGCCTTGGCATCCGTCAACCCGCCAACGGCATCGCCTTCAACGATGAGGAGGCCATCAGGATCGCCAACCAGATCGGCTACCCGGTGCTGGTCCGGCCCAGCTTCGTGTTGGGTGGCCGGGCGATGGAGACGGTGTTTGATGACAGGCAGCTCAGGCAATTCTTCGCCATCGCGCTGGGGGCGAGCGACCTGGCCGATCAGCCGATTCTGATCGACAAGTTCCTCGCGGAAGCGATCGAGTGCGATGTGGATGTGATCGCGGATTATGGCGGGGAAGAAGGGGAAGGCACGGAGGCACGGAGGCACGAAGGCACGGAGGGTTTGGAAAATCCGGGATCTGAAATCTCAAATCCGAAATCCGAAATCCCAAATCCGAAATCCCCCACCGCCCTCGTCTGCGGCGTGATGGAGCACATCGAGGAAGCGGGCATTCACTCGGGCGACAGCGCGTGCGCGATTCAGCCTTACTCGCTGCCCCCGCATGTGGTCGAGGGCCTCAAGCGCCACTCGCGCGATCTCGCCAAAGCTTTGCAGGTGCGCGGGCTGATGAATGTGCAGTATGCGATCAGAAGGCCGGGCACGAAGGAGGAAGGCACGGAGGCACGAAGGCACGAAGGCACGAAGGGTTTCGATCCTTCAATTACTTCCGCCGCTTCTGATCCCCCCTCCGTGCCTCCGTGCCTCCGTGCCTCCGTGCCTTCCGATTACGAAATCTACATCATCGAAGTGAATCCGCGCGCCTCGCGCACCGTGCCTTTCGTGAGCAAGGCCACCGGCGTCTCATGGGCCCGCGTCGCGGCGAAGGTGATGGCGGGCAAATCCCTTGCGGAACTGGGCGTCACCGAAGAACCCGCGCCCAAGCACACCTCCGTCAAGGAATCGGTCTTCCCCTTCAGCAAGTTCCCCGGCGTCGATGTCATCCTCGGCCCGGAAATGCGCTCCACCGGCGAGGTCATGGGCATCGATGACAACTTCGCCATCGCCTTCGCCAAGAGCCAGATGGCGGCGGGCACCTTCCTGCCCGTCAGCGGCAAGGTGTTCGTCTCGGTGCGCGAGGCGGACAAAAAAACCATCGTCGATCCGGTGCGGCGGCTGCTCGCCCTGGGCTTCACCGTCATCACCACCAACGGCACGCGGGCCTATCTCCAAGCGCAGGGCGTCAAGACCGAGCGGGTGAAGAAGATCAGCGAAGGTCGGCCCAACTGCATCGACATGATCAAGAACAACGAACTGGCGCTGATCATCAACACGCCGACGAAGAAGGGACTCAACACCGACGAGGGCCGGCTGCGTTCCACGGCGGTGCGGTTCAACGTGCCGATGGTCACCACCAGCACCGGCGCGGCGGCCGCGGTGATGGCGATGGAGGCGCTCAAGACGGGCGGGTGGAACGTGCGGGCGCTTCAGGATTATTTCAGTTGAGGGTCCGGCATCAGCCGCGACGTAACACGTCGCGGACGTGAGCGACAAGAATGGAGTGACCGTCGCGCAGCGGATCACGGAACGCGAAAACGACCGGGCGCCGATCGAGGCTGAAAGAAAAGGTGCGCTGGGCCACCCTTGAGGCTGCCCCCGGGGGCCGGGGGCCGGGGGCCGGGGGCCGGGGGCACGTCCGCGACTCGTTGAGTCGCGGCTCTACTTGCCGTCGGGCAGCAGATGGCCGCTCTCTTCGAAGATGTCCTCATCGTTGCCGCGCAGCGATTCGAGCGAAAGGCCCAGCGTCTGGAGCAGGCCGGGGTCCATCGCAAACTGGCTTCCGACGAGAAACACCCCTTCGGTGATTTCGCGGCAGTGGCGCACGATGATGTTCTGCCAGCCCACCACATGGTTGCGGCTGATGAAAAGCACCCGCCAGAGCGAGCCTGGTTCCATCGCTGCGCTCGACAGGAATCCGACGCCCACCAGGCTGATGTCACGAAGCTGAACGCGCAGGCAGCCGGTCTCGAACGAGGCATCCTCCAGGCTCTGGAGCACCGCTTCGCCCCGCACGCTCTTTCGCACGTGCTGCCGCTTGTAGTCGGAACTCCCCTGCTGCGAGCGACGTTCGATGTCGCTCAGCGCAGAGAGCACCGCGAAAGGATTGGCCGCTGTATTGGATCGAACCATCATCTGATACTCCACCACTTCGGAGCCTGGCCACAATGACCGGTCCCATGAAGTCAACGGACCCCCACTTGCCAATAAACATATCGTCCGGTTTTCCCTGAAGGATCATTCGGACCTGGGGCGTAATTCACCCTGTTCCTGATGAATGTCGGGAATCTCGCCCGGCTTGAACGGGGGTCCGGGAGTTCCGGGGGTCCGTCATTCGATATGGTCCACCCCCGGTCCAATAAAAAAGCCTTCACCACGGTGGGAAGGCTTGATCGCTTGAATGGGTTGGAGGCCACCGCCGCGCAGGTCGGGAAGATCAGACGGCTGCCGACGGGACCGAACGAGGAACCGATCAGGGAATCGGATACTGGCTCATGTGCAGCGGATTATCGATGAGCCAGAAGCGATCCCAATCGTCCACGATCTGCCTCATGTTGGTGTTCCACGAACGGACGACATTATTCTGCCGCTGTTCGGGCGTGTAGGCGATCGACTCCATTTCAGGGGTCGGCTGCATACGGACGCTATGCCCGGTGATTTCGTTGCTCGCACAACCTGCAAAAAGCAGCGACGCGGCGAGGGTGAGCATCAGCGGACCACGGGTAGGCCAAGTCGTATTCATCAAAACCACCTCGATAAGAATGGGTAAGAACTTGACCTTCGGATTGTCGCCAAGTCAGGGGCGATTGTCAAATGATCATTTGAACGCTTCGGGGCCTTCGATCTTGGCCTTGGGGGCCACGGCGGGGAGGATGTTGGTGTCCTCACCGGCGGTGGCGATCGGGGTGGCGGCGGAGGCCATCGGGAAGAGGAAGATTTCCACGCGACGGTTGATGGCCGACCCCTGGGAACCGTTGACCGCCACCGGTGCGAACTCGGCGCGGCCGGCGATTTCCAGACGGGTGGGCGTCACGCCGGATCGCTGGAGCACATCCTTGACCGAGATCGAGCGGAAGGCGCTGAGGCCCCAGTTGTCGCCGAACCGTTTGACGTTGACCGGGTTGGTCACCGGGACGTTGTCGGTGTGGCCGACGATGCGGACGCCGTAGCGGGCGGCATCGGCGCGGTTGATGATCGATGCCAGCTTCTGAAGCGCCGACACGCCGTTGGCGTTGATCTCCGTGGAACCCAGGGCGAAGGTCAGGTCGCTCTTGAGCTTGACCATGCCCCGGCGGGAGTCGTATTCCATCAGCTCCGGGTTGGCGGCGGCCAGATTCATCAGGGCCTGATCCAGACCCTGCGGCAGCGGACCGGCGATTTCCAACGGCATCGAACCCAGACGCGCCAGGTCTTCACGCGCACGGTCCAGCGCCGCCTGAAGCGCATCGCGGTCGGCCTTGAGCTTGTCGAGATAGGCGACCGTTTCCGCGCTGGGACCCGACGGACCGGCGGACCGGATCGCCCGCAGCTCCGCATCAAGAGCCGCGATCTTTTCCTGGAGATCGACAAGCTGCTCCTGGCCCCGGCGTTCCTTGGTCACCAGGGCGTCGTACTGCCCCTGCGAAACGCAACCGCCCATCGCCGCCGCCAGCAAACCCGCGAAACCTAGAATGAAAGCCTTCGTTGACATCCCTGTCATGGTGGTGCTCCTGCTGAAGAGTTGAATGTCGAAAACCAAACTGATCCTGATCGACGAGATTACCCATTCTCCATGAAAATGCAAGAGGGAACATGCAGGGAATGACGAAAAGGTGAAAAAAGATACGGGGAAGGGAAGGGGAAGGCACGGAGGCACGGAGGCACGAAGGGGGAGAGGGATTCCTGAATAACCTCACGTCCAAGCCGCTTGCGGCTTCGCGACCCCCGGATTCCCCGGATTCCCCTGGTTCACAGTACATCGGGGGGGTATTCAGAAGTCCCGAGAGATTGAAAATGAAAAATGGCCATTGCAAAATGCAAATTGCAAAATGGCGGAGCAGGCCATCGAGGAGTTACGCTGTAACGACATCGCCTCCGTGCCTTCCCCCATTTGGGATTTCGGATTTGGGATTTCGGATTTCGGATTTCGGATTTCGGATTTTCCGCCCCCTCCGTGCCTTCATGCCTTCGTGCCTTTTTCTTCCCCCCGTGCCTCCGTGCCTTCGTGCCTCAATGCCTTCCCCCACCCCCCCACTCATTCTTTTCCGCGCCGCCGCCTTGCGTGATGCGATGGCGGTGAATGTTCGTCCCGGTGTCGTGGCGGTGCGCGAAGGCCGGATCGTCGCGGCAGGTGATGAAACCACCGTGCGGCGATCCGCCGGCAAACCCGATCGCGTCCTCGAACTGGGCGATGTGCTGCTGCTGCCGGGCATGGTCAACGCGCACGTTCATCTCGACCTGACGCATCAGCCCCGCGCACCCTACGGCGGCGACTTCATCGACTGGCTCAAAGGGGTGATTCAATCGCGCATCAGCGATGACCATGCCATCACCGCCGCGGTGCATGATGGTCTTCGCATGTCGCAGGAGAGCGGCATCGTCGCCGTCGCGGACATCGCAGGCTCCATCGCGGCGGTGAAGGCGATGCTCGACTGGGCCGGCACATCGCCCATGCTTCCATCCGTTTCATTTCTCGAAGTCGTCGGCTTCGGTTCACGAGGCGAGATGAATGCACAACAAGCCGACGAACAACTCAGGCGACTTCCGCTCGCGGCGGACAAGCGAAGCATGGAGGCGAGCGGCCTGGGGTTGCAGCCACATGCCCCTTACTCCACCGGTTTGCCTGTGCATCGGTTCGCCGCCGAGCGATATCCTTTCGCCTCCACGCATCTGGCCGAAACGGTGGAGGAGGCGCAGTTCATCCGCGATGCGGCCGGGCCTTTTGCGGACCTGCTTAAACGCCTTGGAAAATGGGATGATTCCATCGTGCCGCAAGGCGTGAGTCCGGTGCAACACCTGCGCCCGGTGCTGGAGCGAAGCAAGGGCCGATGGATCGTCGCCCACTGCAACCACGTCGATGATGCGGATATCCAGACGCTTGCCGCGACGCGAACATCGGTCGCCTACTGCCCGGTGGCCAGCGATTATTTTCATCACCGAAATCATCGCTACCGCGAGATGCTCGAGGCGGGCGTGAATGTCTGCCTGGGCGCCGATTCGATCATCTGTCAGCCGGACGATGAACCGCAGCCGCTGTCCATCCTGGCGCAGATGCGGCATCTGTATCGGCGCGACCGCGCCGATCCGCAGATGCTGCTGAAGATGGCGACATGCAACGGGGCAAAAGCGATCGGGATCGATGGGCAATCGGGAACACTTCATCGCGGGAAGTCATCACACTTCGCGGCGGTGCGAATCGATCCCGATGACTCAACCGATCCGCTCATTCAGATGCTGCTGAATCGTGAACCGGCGGCGACGGTCACATCCGGGTAGCACCGTTCGTTCGCCAAGGCGAACGGCTAACTCATTGTCGCGGCAATCCGTTCATCTCTGTCGCTACACTCCCCGCATGGAACGTATGGAACGCATCGACCGACTGCTCGCCAACCGCGGCTACTGCGCCCGCGCCAACGTCTGGGGGTTTCTCAAGCAGCACGCCGTGCTCGGCGGCATCGAACGGCTCGAACGGGAGAACGAACGTGTCGTCCCCCATGAAGTCACCATCGACGGCGAAAAACTCGACCCCCAGCGGCTGGTCATCCTCTGTCACAAACCCACCGGCCTGATCTGCTCCCACGATGAAGAGGAAGGCCCGCTGATTTACGACCTCCTTCCCGACCGCTGGCGCCGACGCAAACCGCAGATCTGCACCGTCGGCAGGCTCGACAAGGACACCTCCGGCCTGCTCATTCTCACCGATGACGGCCAGCTTCTGCATCGCCTCGTGTCGCCCAGGTATCACGTCCCGCGCACCTATGCCGTCATCACCGAGCGCGCCATGCAGGGGCATGAGGCGGAGCTTTTCGCCGCCGGGACGATGAGGTTCGATGATGATCCCCGACCGCTGCTGCCCGCGGAGATGATCATCATCGACAGCCATCGTGCGAAGCTGACGCTGCACGAAGGCCGGTATCACCAGGTCCGGCGGATGTTCGAAGCCACGGGCAACCACGTCGTGGAACTGCACCGCGAACGCTTTGGCGACCTGACGCTGGGATCGCTTGCACCGGGCCAGTGGCGGCTCATGGATGAAGCGGAAATCACGGCGATCACCCCGGCGAAGATCAAGGGGAAAAAATGAGCCGCGATGCAACACATCGCGGACGCGAACAGACTGAAGGAGGGGAAATCGCGCAGTTGATCGACGATGACATTCCGATGTCGCACGATTTTCGAGGCTGTTCATTTGCCGCGCGATACCCCCTTCAGGCCGTGCGCGTCCGCGACTCGTTGAGTCGCGGCTCGACAGACCCGCACCATAAAAAGCACCGCCCTTGCGGTGCGGTGCTTCACGGATGCGTCAAGAGAAAGTTGTCGCCACCTGTTCATCGCCGACAAACACGCCTGGCGAAGCCGAGGCCACCATTTCATATCCCGATCCCCTGCCTCAATGATTATCGAACCAAACAAGGAACCACTTCACTACAACCGTCACAAACGGAACAAACCGATCAAGTCGGATAAACGGCAGGCCGAAGAAGAAGAAAGCTGTCAGCCATCAGCCATCAGCTTTCAGCTATCAGCCAGAAGGCAAGGCAACGGAACCGTAATCCCTCTGGCTGATAGCTGACGGCTGATGGCTGGCCGCTTCTGCCTTCTGGCTGAAAGCTGATAGCTGACGGCTGACAGCTTTTCCAAGAGATTTCCCATGCAACTGACGCACCGCACTTACATCATCGCGCTGGCTTCGATATTCCTCTTCGCGCTGGGGCTGCGCATCGGGTTGACGTCGAAGTTTGTCGGGCTGGACAGTCCGCCGGACATGTCGGCCAATCCCGATCAGTTCGACTACGAATGGGGCGCGTATCAGATCACGCAGGGCAACGGGCTGGTGCGGCTCGATGGCACGCCCACCGCCACGCGGACGCCGGGGACCGCCCTTTCGCTGGCGCCGGCCTATGCGGTCTTCGGCCGCTCCTTCGCCGCCGGCCGCATCTGGTTCTGCATCCTTTCCGCGGCCACCTGTCTCGCCGTCGCGTGGGTTGCCTGGCAACTGGCCGGTCGCGGCGCATCCCTGCTTGCCGCGGCGCTGCTGGCGATCTATCCCGGCCATGCCTACTACGCGATGCACTTCGTCAGCGAGGTGCCCTATGCGCTTTACATCACGCTGGCGGTGGCGCTGTCGATTCAAGCCTGGCGCACCGGCGGGCGCTGGTCGATGGTCGGCGCGGGCGGTGCATGGGCGATGGCGATTCACTGCCGTCCGCAACTGCTGCTGCTGGCGCCGATCGTGCTGGTCGCGCTGCTGGCGATGGTGCGAAAGATGGATCGCGCCCTGTGGATGGCGGCGATGCGTCAGTGGGCGGTGCAGACCTGCGTCATCGCCGCGTTCGTCGCGCCCTGGTTTGCACGCAATGCGATCGTCATGGGCAAGCCGGTCTTCACCACCATCGCCGGCCACGGGCTGTGGGGCAGCCACAATCCGCTGACTTTCGACGATCCTTCCCGTCGCGGCGACTGGATTCGCGTCAGCGAGCTCGAACAACATTTCGGCAAGCTGCCGCAAGGCGAAGTCGCCAAGGATGCCGAGGCTTCGCGGCGCGGACGGCAATCGATCGCCGCCAACATTCCCCGTCTGCCTCAGATCGTTCTCTACAAGATGGGCCGCTTCCTTTCGCCCTTCATGGAGACGCCCAACACCCTGGTGCGCTGGGCCTTCGCTCTTTCGTGGATGGCGGTGTTTCCGCTGATCCTCCTCGGCGGCTGGCAGGCGTGGAAGCACACCCGCGAAGGCATGTTCATCTTCATGCTGCCGGTGCTGGCCACGATCGCCACGGTCGTGCTCTTCTACGGCTCGATCCGCTTCCGCGATTCCATCGCCCCGCTGTCCATCACCCTGGCCGGCATCGGCGCTGCGCGAATCGTCGCCATGTTCAACAAGGCGCAACAGCCCGCCGAGAGCGATGAATCCCAAACCGGCGAGACGATCCCGATGCCGACGATGGACCATCGCCGCGCTGCGTAGGGAGCCGAGGGAGCCAGGAGAGCCAGGGGAGTCGGGAGAGCCGAGAGAGCCGAGAGAGCCGGGGGAGCCG
>CAZYPK010000183.1:0-9837 GCA_964649195.1 uncultured Phycisphaeraceae bacterium | reverse complement strand
TTCGCAAACGAACGGCTCGGCGGGAGCCTCGCCCTCCCGGCGGGAGCCTCGCCCTTCCAGCGGGAGCCTCGCCCTTCCAACGGGAGGCTTCCGCTCTCCCGCCATATGCTTTATACCCTGAACGACACGCCTCAATGGTTTGACGCGCCCCCCTCCCCCACGTACAGTTTCCCGCCCGTTTGAACGGGCTGGTAGCTCAGCGGTAGAGCAGCGGCCTTTTAAGCCGTTGGTCGTGGGTTCGAATCCCACCCGGCCCATTGGTCAACGAAAAAAAACCTGCGCGAACCTGAGTTCCGTTTAGCCCCACCCGGAAGGGTGAGGGCCGAAGGGTGTTTGATTCGCGGTCTGTTGACAAATCAAAACTCGACTGCCGATTTGAATTCCCCTTGCAGGCTTTAAATCCGCTGTTGATTGGACACGCTTTGGCCCGCGCCCTTCCGGGCGGGGCTTAGGCTGCCACAAAAGATGGCCACATCCCTCGGATCTTTCTCACACAACGCAAATCAAATCCTCACGAACAGGGCTTAGGGTGGGTGTTCTGTTCGTGGTGGTCATCCTGTGTGTGGAGGTGTTCTATGGATCGTTGTCTGAGCCGGGTTCTGTTGCTCATGGCGTGCATCGCGCCGGCTTTCTCCGCACCGATGCAGGCGTCGGAGAAGAGTTCGGTCCACGATGGCAGCGCGGCCCGTCCGCTGCGCGTCATTCTCATTCCTGCCGACGGCGGGACGGAGGCGGGGACGAAGGCCGACTTCGAGCCGGTCTTCAGCGCGATTCAGAAGACCTACGGTCTCCATTTCACCCTGCGGGTCGGGCAGTCCTACGGCGCGGTGGTGGAAGCGATGACCAGCGACAAGGTGGACATCGCCTTTTTCGGCCCCGTCACCTTTCATCAGGCCAAAAGCAAAGGGGCGGCGGAACTGCTCGCCGTGGCGGTGACCAAGGGCGAGAGCAGCTACTATTCGGGCATCTTCGTCCGGCGCGATGCGGGACTCAAAAGCATTGCCGACCTCAAGGGCAGGACGGTCGCGTTCGGGGACGTGAACTCCACGAGCAGCTTCAACTACCCGGTGGCGATGATCCTGGACGCGGGGCTCGATCCGGTGAAGGACCTGGGCAGGATTCACCTCACCGGCAGCCACGCCAACGCCCTGAGCGCCCTGGCTGCGGGGAAGGTTGACGCCGCCTGCGCCGCCTTCGAGAGTTTTGAGAAGGCCGTCGCCAACAAGCAACTCGACCCGGCCCGGTTCATGCTGCTGGCCAAGAGCGAACCGATTCCCTTCCCGCCTCTGGCCATGCACACGAAGCTCGATCCCGCCATCAAGAAGAAACTGCGCGAAGCCTTCAACAAGGTTCACGAGCAAAAGGACATCAAGCCTGACATGATCCGCGGCTACGGCGGCAAGCGGGTCGATCGCTACGACGCCGACTATCCCGTTCAACAGTTCGATCTCGCCATCAGCAAGCTGGCGAAAGTCACCGATGAACTGATCGCCGAGATGCTTAAGAAGGCTTCCAACTGAGCGGCGGGTGGCTGAGTTTGCTTCGGGTGGCTGGGTCCGTTTCGGGTGGCTGGGGCTGAGTCCGCGAAGCCCCGGCCCAGATGCACGAAACAAGGTGGCGCAACTGAAGGCTGAAGGCTGAAGGTCACCGGGCCGGGGCTTGCGCAGAGCCTTCAGCCCCAGCCACCCAGAACAGAACCTCAGCCCCAGCCACCCGGAACAGAGCCTCAGCCTCAGCCACCCCACCGGGGGCATGATTCTCATGATTCAATTCGATCAAGTTTGCAAGACGTTTGATGGCGGCGTCCACGCGGTGGACCACGTCACCCTGCAAATTCCCCGCGGTGAATGCTGTGTCCTGCTCGGCGCCAGCGGCGCGGGCAAATCGACGCTGCTTCGCATGGTCAACGGCCTGGTGGAACCCACCTCCGGCCGGGTGACGGTCGATGGCCGGCTTGTCGATCGCCGGTCCATTGCCGCGATCCGTCGGCGGATGGGCATGGTTCACCAGCGCTTCAATCTCTCGCCTCGCCTGAGCGTGCTCGACAATGTGCTCTGCGGGTCGCTGCCCGTCGTCGGTCCCGTTCGCTCGATGCTTGGCTGGTATCCGCCGCCGCTCAAGCGCAAGGCATGTGAACTGCTCGCCCAGGTGGGGCTTGATGAGGCGCATCTTTACCGCCGCGCCGCCGACCTCTCAGGCGGGCAGCAGCAGCGCGTGGCCATCGCCCGGGCTTTCATGCTCGATCCGGTGCTGATCCTGGCCGACGAACCGGTGGCGAGCCTTGACCCGACCACCAGCCGAAAAGTGCTCGACCTTCTTCGCGTCGCATGTCGGCAGCGGGGAACGACGATTCTGTGCAGCCTGCACCAGGTGGAGCTGGCGCGGGACTTCGGCGACCGGATCGTGGCGATGTCCTGCGGCAAGGTGACCGTCGATGGGCCGGCACAGTCGTTCACCAGCGAGCAGGAACACCGGCTCTACACGGAAGACAAATCGGCGGGAACGTCCCCCGCCGACGCCGATTCCCCGGTCAAACGCGACGGGCAGGCTCCGATCCTGGCATCCGCATGAAAGACACCGCCATCCAGTCCGTCGCAGGCCGACCGAACGATCCGGGCAACTGGACCTTGCGTCAGCCGTTTCGCGCCTGGCATGTCTTTGCCCTGCTGGTGATGCTGGCGGTGATGGCGTGGTCCGCGCACCGCAATGAACTGGATCGCGCCGCCGCCACGACGGCGCAAGGCGTCGCCTACAGCGTCGGGCTTGCAAAGGAATCCGAATTGTCCAAGGGCTGGACCAGTTTCTTCGGCCAGGCTCTGCCGCTGGTCTTCGCCGAGCGGACGGCCATCAACCGAATCACGGCATTCGACCGCGAGAGCCTGCCTCCCCTGGCGTACATCACCAATGAACCGCAGCGCCGGTGGGATGTGCTTGAGGATGCGTGGGTCGAAGAGGAATCCATCGAGTACCTCGTCGTGCCCTACGGCTATCTGCTTCGCGTGGGCACCCTGATGCTGCAAACCATCGAGATCGGCGCCTGGGGCACCATCATGGCGCTGTTGATCGCGGCCCCGCTGGGCGTTCTCGGGGCGACCAACTTCACCTCCAACCGTCTTCTCTACACCTTCTCGCGGGGTTTGTGCAGTTTCAGCCGTTCGATGCCTGAACTGATCATTGCGATGTTCTTCGTGCTGCTCTTCGGCTTTGGCCCGGTGGCCGGGATCTTCGCACTGGGTGTTCACAGCTTCGGCTTCCTCGGAAAGTTTTTCGCCGACGACATCGAGAACAGCGACCCCGGTCCGCAGGAAGCGTTGCGATGCACCGGCGCCAACCGCCTCCAGGTGCTGCGATTCGCGGTGCTGCCCCAGGTGGCGCCGCAGTTTCTGGCGTATGCCCAGTACATCCTCGAGCGCAATGTCCGCTCCGCGACGGTGCTGGGCATCGTCGGCGCCGGGGGCGTGGGCATGGAGCTTAAAGGGAGGTGGGACCTGTCCGACTACGCCCATGTATCGACGATTCTGCTGGTGGTGTTTCTCACCGTGCTTGCCCTGGAACACCTGACGCAGCGTCTGCGCCGCCGCCTGATCTGATGGGAGCGCGGAGCCGCGACTCAACGAGTCGCGGACGTGAACGGCCTGAAGGGGTGGTCAATCACACCTTTTTCTTTCAGCCTCGATCGATGCCCGGTCGTTTTCGCGTCCCGTGATCCGCTGCGCGATGGTCGCTTCATTCTTGTCGTTCACGTCCGCGACGTGTTACGTCGCGGCTCGCGCTTATCCCGAACTCGGGTTCTTCCCTTCACCGCCGCACAAAAACCGCAATGACGGCGCTGAGCACGCATGAAACCGCGACGATGGGGAAGACCATGCCCACATCATCGCGGTGGTCCATGACCCAGCCGATGAAGGGTTCACCGATGCCTGCGAAGATGTAGGCGAAGGTGTTCATGACGCCGGTGCCGGTCCCGGCCCGTCGGCGGCCCAGCAGATCGGGACACAAGGCCCAGAATGCGGACTGCGGACCGTAGGCGAAGAAGCCGCAGGCGAAGAGCAGCGCGATGCCCGCGGCATGGCCCATCGGCAGGTAGTACATGCTGATGGATGAAACCGCCGCGAGCAGCATGAAGAGCGCGATCGGCTTGGAGCGGTTGGCGTTGAAGAACCTGTCGGAGATGTAACCGCTGCACAGCGCGCCAAACGCCATGCCCACCGGCAGACCCACGACCACCCATACACCGATGCCGCTCGAATCTTTCTTCCAATCCTGCCCCAGAAAATAGACCGGCACCCAGATGAGCAGGCCATAGCGGGCGATGCTCTGAAAACCGATGGCCACGCTGGCGATGAGAAAACGCCAGTTGCTCAGCACGCCCATGTAGCGTTGCCAGGAAGTTTCGTTGAAGTCCTGCGCGGCGACGACGGCACCGGTCGCCATCAAATCCGCGCCGCATTCGGGGCAGCCGTTGGGGATGTTTTCATGGCGGATCGAGTAGCCGCACTTGGAGCAGACGCCGGCCACTTCGGTGGTGTCCTGCGCGGCATCGCCCGCCGGTTTGTCTGTCGCTGTTTCCCGGCCTTCGATTTTTTCCTTTGCACGGTCGCCGCTTTGAGGTTCCGCGCCTGCATCGGCAATGGGGAGGAAGCCGCGTTCTTCGGGCCGATCGCGGATGAGGATGTAGTAGGTCGTGCCGCCCACGAGCATGAGCAGGACCGGGATGCGGAATATCCATCGCCAATCCATCTGGAGGGTGTCCACGATGATCAGCGAAGTGACGAACGCCACGACCGACGCCATGCCTGCGGCAAAGACGTAGAGGCCGTAGGCCTTGCCGCGTTCGTGATGCCCCCACCAGTTGCTGATGACGCGGCTGCCCGGGGCCCAGCCCATCGCCTGCACGTAGCCGTTGGCGGTCCAGGGCACCAGGATGCTGGCCATGTTCTGGCCGAAGCTGACGATCCAGTTCATCAGGCAGGAGCCGATGGCGCCGATGCTGACCATGCGTCTGCCGCCGAACTTGTCGCCCAGGTTGCCGTTGATGGCCTGTCCGACGGCGTAGGCCCAGAGCATGCCGGTGCTGACCCAGCCCAGGGTGGCGCGGGAGAGGCCCAGTTCCTTTTCGATGCCCGGAATGGCGAACCCGAAGGTCTGCCGCCCGGTGTAGTAGAAGAGGTAGCAGAACATCGTCACCAGCAGCACGGTCCACTGTGCCGCCCGGAACGACTTGCTCTGCGGCCTGGACGCAGGGGAAAGCGTCGGCGTCGGTGTGGACATGCCCGAACTCCAGTGGCGGTGAGGATGATATCAGGAACCTGAGTTTCGTTTAAGCCCCGCCGGGAGAGCCGGGGGAGCCGGGGGAGCCGGGGGAGCCGGGGGGGCTGGGGCTGAGGCTCTGCGAAGCCCCGGCCAGGCGACCCTCAGCCTTCAGTTGCGCCATCTTGCTTCTTACGTCTGGGCCGGGGCTTCGCGGACTCAGCCCCAGCCACCCAAAAAGTTATCACCCACCCAAAAGTTCTCAGGCTTCGGGCGGGGCTTAAGCATACAGAACCAGGAACCCATCGGCCATGACCCTAACAGGATGTGGACTGGCAGTCAATTTTTCATGAGGACCGCTGGCCGGGCAGACGCCACCCCCGTTCGACACCCCGCCCCGGCGTCGCAGGCGGACGCGGCAGAATCCACGTCAAAAACAGCGATTCCAAGCGTCAAAAGAATGATCCCACACGAAATTTCCCCTCTCCGGGACCTCCGCCAATAAAGGCGAAACACGCATGGCGCGACCGGGGCGGCATCGTCATCATTTGACTAACAGTCACACTGTCGCTACTTTTGTCCGGGAGTGTGACATCGCTCCGGCATCAACTTTATTCGAGAAGTTTCCTTTCTCGTTGGGGTTTCATGAATGCAATCATCCACGGCACAAGCCTCCACTTCCTCCGAACGATCAACCCCCTTTGAAGTCAACGGCCGCAGCTATCATCCGCCCCGCCGGCCCATTGCCGTCATCTGCATCGATGGCTGCGGGGATGAATACCTGAGCGTCAGCATCGGCGCGGGCTCCATGCCTCACGTGGCGTGCATGGCGGCAGGCGGTTACCGCGGCTTCGCCAGGGCGGCGCTGCCCACGTTCACCAACGTCAACAATGCCGCCATCGTCACCGGCATGCCGCCCAGCGTCACCGGCATCTCCGGCAACTTCTTCCTGGACCCCCAGACCGGCGAGCAGGTGATGATGAACAGCGCCTCCTACCTGCGCTGCCCCACCATCCTCGCCGCCGCCGCCCGCGCCGGCCGCAAGGTGGCCATGGTCACCGCCAAGCAGAAGCTCACCGACATCCTCTCGCACAACATGGAAGGCATCGCCTTCTCCGCGGAGAAGGCTGATGAAGCGGACCTCACACGCTTTGGCATCGATGATGTCCCCGCCTTCGTCGGACAGCCGCTGCCCAAAATCTACAGCGGCGACGCCAGCGTTTTCGTGCTGCGCGCCGGGGCGGAACTGCTTCGGCGGCAGAAGGCGGACTTCATGTATCTTTCGCTCACCGACTACATGCAGCACAAGTATCCGCCCGAAGCCGATGAGTCGCTCAATTTCTACGGCCAGCTCGATGAACAGATCGGCCGCCTCATCGAGATGGGCGCCATCGTCGCCATCACCGCCGACCACGGCATGAACGCCAAGAGCAAGCGCGACGGCTCGCCCAACGTCATCTACCTGCAATCGTTCCTGGAAAAACAGTGCCCCGAAGCCGGCGGCGAGGTGGTCTGCCCGATCACCGATCCTTATGTGGTGCATCATGGCGCGCTCGGTTCGCTGGTCATGGTGCATCTTCTGAAGGATGCCTCGCGCATCGGCGAAGTGGCGCGGATGATTCTCGACCTCGACGGCATCACCGAAGTGTATGATCGCCAGACGGCTGCAAAGAAAATGCAACTGCCTGCCGACCGCATCGGCGATCTGGTCGTGCTCTGCGGCCGCGATGTGGCCCTGGGACGCACCGAGCGCGATCACGACCTGTCGCTGCTTAATGGCAAGCTGCGCACGCATGGCGGCCGATATGAGGAGATGGTCCCGCTGGTCATCAGCGAAGCGCTGACACCTTTGCACACCACCCTGGCGCAGGGCGATCCGCGCAACTTCGATGTGTTTGATTTTGCCTGCAACGGAGTGGTGATATGAGCCTCAGTGTTGAAACCAGCCAAAGCCGTTTGCGCGACGCTGCGCTGTCGCTGCCTTGCTATGTCGCGGGCAGGCCGGTGGGTGATGGTGGGCCGCGCCTTGCGGTGCGGAATCCTTATCACGGTCAGGTCGTGGGCGAGGTGCATCAGGCGCAGCGGCACGATCTGGAAGCCGCCATCGCCGCCGCGCTGACCGGCGGACAGCCGCTGACAAGATCGCAGCGTTACGACATCCTCATGAAGGCCCACGACAGGCTCAAGGAGGAGCGCGAGTCGTTTGCCGTGTTGATTTGCAGCGAGTCGGGCCTGTGCATGCGGGAGACCCGGTACGAAGTGGGTCGGGCGCTGGATGTGCTGCGTTTTTCCGCGATTGAGGCGCTGCGTGATGATGGGCAGATTTTTTCGGGTGATGTGAGTCCGCAGGGCAAGCCGCGCAAGATTTTCACGGTGCGCGAGCCTTTGCGTGTGGCGGCGGCGATCACGCCGTTCAATCATCCGCTCAACCAGGTCGCTCACAAGGTTGCCCCGGCCATCGCCGCCGGCACGCCGATCATTCTCAAGCCTTCCGACAAGACGCCGCTCACGGCGATCCGCTTCACCGAGCTGCTTTATGAAGCCGGCCTGCCGCCTTGGATGCTCAGCGTTCTGGTGGGCGACATCGCCACGGTCATCGAGCCGCTGATCTGTGATGAGCGGGTGGAACTGGTGAGCTTCACAGGCAGCGTGTCGATCGGCAAGCATATTTCCAAGATCGCCGGCTACAAGAAACTCTGCCTGGAACTGGGCGGCAACTCGCCGCTGATCATTCTCGATGATGCGGACATGGACCTGGCGCTGAGCCTCGCCGCCGAGGGTTCCTATCGCAACTCCGGCCAGCGCTGCACCGCGGTCAAGCGCATCCTCGTACACGAAAAAATCCTTGATGAGTTCACCGCCCGCTTCGTCGAACGGTCGCGCGAATACACCTGCGGTGATCCGACCGATGAAGCGACGCGGGTGGGCACGGTGATCAGCGAAGCGGCGGCGGCAGGATTGCAGCGGGTGGTGGATGATGCGGTCACTCACGGCGCGAAGGTGCTGCTGGGCGGCAGGCATGAAGGCGCGCTGATGCCGCCGACGGTCATTGCCGATGTGCCGCGTCATGTGGAGATGGTCGTGTGCGAATCGTTCGGTCCCCTGGCGCCGATCATGGCCATCAAAAATGTGGATGACGCCATCGCCCTGGCCAACTCCACAGCCTACGGCCTGTCCACCGGCGTCGTCACGCAAAGCATCGATGCCGCCATCCGCATCATCAAAAGCGTCCGCACCGGCACGGTGAACATCAACGAGATTCCGGGCTATCGCATCGAATCCTCCCCCTTCGGCGGCGTGAAGGATTCGGGCCTGGGCGTCAAGGAAGGCGTCATCGAAGCCATGCGTGTGATGAGTTATGTGAAAACCTTTTCATTGCCCTGGTGAGAAAGAACATGAGCATCGCAGTCACGACGGTTCAGACATCGCAGGCCGCCATCTTCAACGCCCCGGGCAGTCCGCTGGTCACGGTGGCGTTGCCGCTGCGCGAGCCGCGCGCCGGCGAGGTGCGCGTCCGCATCACCTGCTGCACCATCTGCGGCAGCGATGTGCACACCTACCGGGGCCGTCGCTCAACGCCCACCCCCACCGTGCTGGGCCACGAGATTCTGGGCGTGATCGACATGATCGGCGAAGGCCGTGAGATGCTCGATCATGAAGGTCATCCGCTGCGCGTGGGCGATCGCATCACCTGGTCCATCGCCGCCAACTGCGGCGATTGTTTCTACTGCAACGATGCCCTGCCGCAAAAGTGCGAACACCTTTTCAAGTATGGCCACGAGAAGGTGAGTGATGATCATCCGCTCAGCGGCGGCCTGGCGCAGCATTGCCTGCTGGCGCCGGGCACCGCGATCGTGCGCGTGCCTGAGTCGGTGAGCGATCTTGTCGCCTGTCCCGCCAACTGCGCCACGGCCACCGTCGCCGCCGCGCTGCGCATGGCGCGCATCAAGCCGGGGCAGACCGTGCTCATCCAGGGCATGGGCGCCCTGGGGTTGACCGCCTCCGCGATGGCCCGGTCGATGGGCGCGAAGCACGTCATCGGCTGCGATGTCGTTGAGGATCGGCTGGAACTGGGCAGGCGGTTCGGCGTCACCCACACCGTCCGCATGGGCGATGCCGAAGGCGATGCCCAACTGGCCGGGCTTGCCAGGGAACTGACCGCAGGCCGGGGCATTGACCGGGCCATCGAACTGTCAGGCTCGCGGCCGGCGATGCAGGCCGCCGTGCCGCTGCTGCGCATCGGCGGTCGCTACGTCCTGGTCGGCGCGGTCTGTCCCACGGACAACATCGCCATCAATCCCGAAATGGTCGTCCGGCGAATGCTCACCATCCTCGGCCTGCACAACTACACGCCCGATGATCTGCTCGCCGCCGTGCGCTTTCTCACCGAGCACCACCGGACCTATCCGTTCGAGCAACTGGTGCAAGGCAGTTGGCCGCTGAGCGAAGCCGATGGTGCATTCCAATATGCGATCGAACATCACGCCCTGCGCGTGGCGATCAGGCCCAACGGGTGAGCGTGCATGAGTCACCGTGCTCGGAGCAGGGCGCGGTGGGTGGCCGGGGCTTCGCGGACTCAGCCCCAGC
>CAZYPK010000182.1:0-9883 GCA_964649195.1 uncultured Phycisphaeraceae bacterium | reverse complement strand
GGCTCCCGCCGAGCCGTTCGTTTGCGAAGCCCGTCTGCGGGCTGAAGCAACCGAAACTCGCGCGGCCGGTGATCGTGTCTGATGGTTCGTCTGCCGCGTGAGTTTCGGTTGCTCAGGCCCCCAAAGCGGGGCCGTCGCAACCGAATCGGCTCGGCGGGAGCCTCGCCCTCCCATATGAATCGGCTCGGCAGGAGCCTCGCTCCCATATGAATCGGCTCGGCAGGAGCCTCGCCCTCCCATATGAATCGGCTCGGCAGGAGCCTCGCCCTCCCATATGCTTTTACCCTGGCTTTCGACAGCCGACAGGTTGACGTTTTGCCCCAAGGTCTCTAGCATTCGCCCAGTCTTGTCGCGTAGGCCCGTAGTTCAATTGGTAGAACATCTGATTCTGGTTCAGAGGGTTGTAGGTTCGAGTCCTACCGGGCCTGTTTCTTTCTTTTGCGAAGCAGCGACAAGGTGAACCGGGACCGGGGAAGCCGGGGCTTCGCAGAGCCTCAGCCCCAGCCACCCGGAATCATATCTTTCATAAAACATGGGCACACCCTGCGGTTCTGCAATTGCCCCGCATCCCCGCCTTTCCTACACTCGCCGCATGATTCAGGCGATCATCTTCGACTTCGACGGCGTCATCGTGGATTCCGAACCGCTGCATTACCGTGCCTTTCTTCGCACGGCTCAGGAGGCGGGCGTTCCCATCGACTTTGATTACGATGAATACCTGCGCAAATATGTCGGCTTCGACGACCGCGAAGGCTTTCACGAGATGATCGCGGCCATCGATCCGGCGGCGGCGGCTTCGCCGGGCTTCAACAGGCGGGTCGCCACGCTCTGCGAAAACAAGAGGGATGTTTTTGCCTCCATCGTTTCGCAGGGGTTCGAGACGATCCCCGGCGTGCTCCAGTTCATTCAAAGCCTGCCTGCCGCGTTTCCCATCGCCATCGCCAGCGGGGCGACGCGCGAGGATATCGAACTGATCGTCAACAAGCTGGGCATCGCCTCCCGCTTCTCCACCATCGTCACCGCCAGCGATGTCGCGCGTTCCAAGCCCGATCCGATGACCTATCGCCTGGCGTTGGAGAACCTGCGAAAGAAGCATCCGCAGCAGCCGTTGCAGCCGTCGAACGTCGCGGCCATCGAGGACACGGCGGCAGGCATCGACTCCGCGCGCGGCGCGGGCTTGCAGGTGCTGGGACTGACCACCACCACCGATGGAAAAAACCTCGGCAAGGCCCATCGCGTCATCAAGGGGTTTGAGGATCTGAACCTCGAAAAGATCCGGCAGTGGCTGGGATGATGCGGCGGGTGGCTGGTTTTTCGTTTTTTTTCCCCCCTGACGGGATGATTCATGGGACTTCTGAATAACCGCAAGGTGTGTCGTGAATCGGGGGATTGCTACGCCGCAAGCGGCTTGGACGCGGGGTTAATCAGGAGTTCCTCATGACTCAAGCTCCACTGATGTTGTCGGTTTCGGGCCTGCGGGGTTACATCGGGCAGTCGCTCACGCCGCCGGTGGCGGCGCGGTTCGGCGCGGCGCTGGGCTCGTGGCTCCAGGCGCAGGCCGGCGGCGGATCGCCGCGGGTGGTGATCGGGCGCGACAGCCGGCCCAGCGGCGAGATGATCGAACTGGCCGCAGCGAGCGGGCTTGTCGCGGTCGGGTGCCAGGTGACCACGCTGGGCATCGTCACCACGCCCACCGTCGCCATCATGGCGCAGAAGCTCAACGCCGACGGCGGCATGGTGCTCACCGCCAGCCACAATCCGATCATCTGGAACGGCATCAAGTGCATCCGCGCCGATGGCGTCGCCCCGCCCGCCGACGAGGCCGGGGAAATCATCCGCCGGTTCCAGAGCGATGATGTCGGTTACGTGGCCGTCGAAAAACTCCATGCGATGAGCCGCGATGATTCAGGCCATCGCGTCCATGTCGATCGCGTCCTTCCCCTGGTGAATCGTGATGCGATCCGCAAGGCCAGGCTCAAGGTGGTGGTCGATTCGGTCCACGGCGCAGGCGGACCGGCGGCGGCGATGCTGCTGGAGGAACTGGGCGTTGAAGTGGTACACATGTATGCGCAAACGACTGGCCGGTTCCCGCACACCCCTGAACCGACGCGCGAGAACCTCACGGAACTCGCCGCCGCGGTGAAGCGGCACAACGCCGCGGCGGGCTTTGCGCAGGACCCCGATGGAGACCGGCTGGCGCTGGTGGATGACACGGGCAGCTACATTGGCGAGGAATACACGCTCGCGCTCTGCGCCATGCACGTGCTGGCGACTTCATCGCAAGGCGGCAAGGGCGCCAAACTCGTCGCCAATCTTTCCACCAGCCGCATGATCGATGACATCGCGGCACGCGCCTCCGCTTCGGTCATTCGCACCGCTGTCGGTGAAGCGAACGTGGCCGGGGCGATGAAGCAGATCGGCGCGCTGGTGGGCGGCGAAGGCAACGGCGGGATCATCGATCCGCGCGTGGTGCATGTGCGCGATTCGATCACCGGCATCGCCCTGGTGCTCGATCTCCTCGCCGCCCGGCAGAAATCCCTCCGCGCCATTGCCGCCTCGATCCCCGCCTACGCCATCGTCAAGGACAAGATTCCCTTCGATGCCGCCATCGCCGCCCGGCTGGTTCCCGAACTGAAAGCGGCGTTCGCCGGGCAAAAGGTGGACCTTCAGGATGGCGTCCGCATCGACCGGCCCGACCGCTGGGTCCATGTCCGCCCCAGCAACACCGAGCCGATCATGCGGCTGATCGCCGAGGCGCCGAGGCGGGAAGATGCGGTGGCGCTGATTGATGAAGTGCGAAAAGCGCTGCGGATCTGAGCAAAGGCGATGCGGCGGGTGGCTGGAGTTGAGTTTTACAGTGGGTGGCTGGGGCTCTGCGCAAGCCCCGGCCCGGTGACCTTAAGCCTTCAGTTGCGCCATCTTGCGTCGTGCGCCTGGGCCGGGGCTTCGCGGACTCAGCCCCGGCCACCCGCCCGCAAAGCAAGAGCCGCGACGTAACACGTCGCGGAGATCAGCAGCCTGAAGGGGTGTCGCGTATCCCCTGCGTTGCAAGCCTCGAACACACCTGCGCGACAGGGGCGTTGTCATCCGTCATCCGTTGCGAAACTCACCACCCATCTTCCGTTCATCTCCGCGACTCGTTGAGTCGCGGCTCTCACCCCGCCGTCGCCATGCGGCGGGTGATGTCGTTGTCCAGATGGGCCATCGCGTGGCCGAAGTCGGCATCCTCGGCGATGCGTTCATCCACCGTGCGGATCGAGTGCATCACCGTCGTGTGATCGCGGCCGCCGAAGTAGCCGCCGATCTCCTGCAAGCTGAAGCGCGTGCGCTTGCGCGCCAGCCACATGCAGACCTGCCTCGGTTCCGCGATCGATTTCTGCCGGCTCTTGCTTTGCAGTTCGCTCAGCTTCACGTTGTAATGGGCCGTCACCGCATCGATGATGGTCTGGAGCTTCACCTGGCTGGTGCGGGGATCGACCACGCTGCCGCCGAGCACCTCGTAGGCGAGCTCCGCGGTGATCGATTGGTTTCGTGCCGCGGCATTGGCCTGTAGCGATGAGATCGCCCCTTCCAGTTCGCGGGCGTTGCTCTCGATCCGCTCCGCGATGAAGTTGATCACATCGTCAGGCATTTCCAGGCCGCGCAGTTTGGCCTTGGCTCGCACGATGGCCACGCGCGTCTCGTAAGTCGGCCGCGAAACATCGGCGACAAGGCCCCACTGGAACCGGCTCACCAACCGCTCCTCCAACTCCTGAATCTCCGAAGGCGGACGATCGCTCGACAGCACGATCTGTTTCTTCGCCTGGTAAAGCTCGTTGAACGTGTGGAAGAACTCGTCCTGCGTGCGCTCAAGCTTGGAAAGAAACTGGATGTCATCAATCACCAACAGATCGACATTGCGATAACGGGCGCGGAAGTCCTGCATCAAACCGTTCTGCACGCAGTCGAGAAAATCGTTGATGAACCGTTCGCAGGAGAGATAGCAGATCCGCATGTTGGGGTCGCGCTGAGTGACCGCCTGACAGACGGCCTGGAGCAGATGCGTTTTTCCAAGACCCACACCGCCGTGGATGAAGAGCGGGTTGTACGCATTGCCCGGCTGATTGGCGACGGCGACGCTGGCGGCATGGGCCAGGCTGTTTTCCGGGCCGGTGACGAACGTGGCGAAGGAGTAATCGGGGCTGAGAATGATCTGATTGAAGCGATGCTCCGCTTCGAACCGGGCGGCGTTGCCGTTGGGCGGGGCGCCGTTGTTGCTTCGCAGGGCGATCGTTTCGGGATTCGGTTCGTGCAGGCCGCGCTCGCTGATGGCGCGGTGGGGGGGTCTGGCCTGGCCGGTGGTGCGCGGCGATTCGGGGCCGGCTTGGGGCGGTACGACGGGCGCGGGCGTCGGGCCGTTGCCGTTGACGAAGGTCACGCCGATCAGCTTGCCCGTCACCGCCTGTGCCGCCTCGATGAACTGCGACAGGCAGCGGCTTTGCAGATAGGTCTGCTGCACGCTGTTGCTGGTGCGCACCACCAGCGTGCCGGATTCGAGGGTGACCGGTTCCAACTCCTCGAACCACTGCCGGCAGATTGCGGCGTGCCTGGTGCGAAGATTGCCCATTAACTCATGCCACAGCATGGAATCCATTTTGGCCATGGTCCGTCCGCGCAGTCGGTCATAAAAATTGATTAACCCACCTCGATCGGTCTCCACCAACCGATCACTCAGCGACAAACCACAAACTACGCTGTCCCGCGCATCGTGTCAATCAGCAAAAACAGCGGCAGCGGCAGGAGCAGTGGCAGAAGCGGTGAAGAAAAAGAAAAATCCGCGGAGCCAAAGCCCACGCACTCCCGTGCGTGGATCGCGTGGATCGCGTGGGTTCGCTGGTTCACCCCCGTTCTTCTGCCGATAACAAAGTCATGGATTCGCAGCTTCTGATCTTCGATGACGCCCGCGGCAGCTTCGGCCCGCTGATGGACCTGCGCGCGGTGTTCGAGTTCCGCAGCGGCGCGGTCAACTCGCTTCAGCGGATCGAGCGAACGCTGCGCAGACCCGCGGCGGCGCTGCATGTGAAGGAGGCCCAGGTTCAGGCGATTTCGCATCGCCGGTCGCTGCCGATCAATCAGCCGCTCGCTCCCGGCGACTGGCTCCTGGTCAACGGCCGCTGGCTGGGGCTGCATCAGGCCGGGCAGGTGCGCTCGCTGCCGCCGGGCCGCGTGCTGCTTCAGCATGATGGTCAGCTCGTCGCGGCTCATCTGCCTTTCGACAAGGCGCAGCAGGTCATCGATTCGGGCTTTCAGCCGCCGGCGGATGTGGAAGCGATTCGCCTGCCTGAACCGCCGGAGGATCCCGCCGCATCGCAAGGCGAAGGCCGCGGCGAAGAGCTTGTGCTTATCGAACGGCCCTGGCATTTTCTCGATCAGCTCGAAGCCACGCTGCGCTCCGATCTCGATGCCTTTGATCTCCCGCGCTTCGCCCCGCCTTCGCTTTCGCAGATCGCCATCACCGGCGGCCATCCCTGCAAGGTCGCCGGCGATGCGAAGGTCATGCCCATGACCGTGCTCAACGCCGACAAAGGCCCGATCATCATCGACAGCGGCGCGCAGGTGAACCCCTTCGCCACGATCACCGGCCCCTGCTACATCGGCCAACGCGCCGTCATCAACGCCCATGGCGACATCCGCGCCAACACCGTCATCGGACCCGCCTGCAAAGTCGGCGGCGAGGTCAGCTTCTCCATCCTCCACGGCTACACCAACAAGGCCCACCTCGGATACCTGGGCCACAGCCTCGTCGGCGCATGGGTCAACTTCGGCGCAGGCTCCACCGTCAGCAATCTGAAAAACACCTACGGCGACATCCGTGTCCAGCTCGAAAAAAACGGCCAGCCCCAGGACACCGGCCGCACCTTCATGGGCCCGATCATCGGCGACTACACCCTCACCGCCATCGGCTCGCGCATCATGACCGGCTCGTGCATCTCCACCGGCACGATGCTCGCCCTCTCTTCCTTCTCCCCCAGGTTCGTCCGCCGATTCAGCTTCCTCACCGATGATGGCGATGAGCGCTACGACATCGACAAGTTCATTGACATGGCCCGCCGCATGACATGGCGCCGAGGCCGCGCCATCCGACAGGCCGAGGAGGAACTGCTCCGCCTGGTCCACGCCGGCGACCGGGAAACATGATCAAAAAAACTTGCTCACCGGAGTTTCGCTTAAGCCCCGCCCGGAGCCTGGGAACTTTTGGGTGGGAACTTTGGGGTGGCTGGGGCTGAGGCTCTGCGAAGCCCCGGCATCCGGATAAAATCACGGCTCTTCAGGCGGCACGATGACCTTCAGCGCATCAATCAACTCGCCAAGGTGATTCTCAACCACGTTCCACACCTTGGACAACTCAATCCGGGCATAGTCGTGAACGAGCCGATGCCGAAAGCCGATGATCTGCGGCCAGGGAACGCTCGTGCAGGCGGCCTTGCGATCATCCGATACACGCCATGCGGCTTCACCGACAATCTGAAGCTGGTAACGAATGGCGGATTGAAGCACCTCATCCTTTGAAAAGGACTCCCATGTATGCCCTTCCGCAAAGCGCTTTGCGCGCCGGGCCGCCAGCAGCATGTCCAGCAGCAACGCCTCGTCATCCTGCATAAATCACCCGCGCCCCGTTGAGGATGTGATGGCGTCGAATGTAGTTGTCGCTCTGCTCGACACTGGCCCGCGTGACCAGATCGACCCGGCGATGCAGGACACCCTCCAATTCCTGTTGCAGTTCCGTCAGCCTGCTCAGCCACGGGCCAAGATCATCGTCGGCAAACGTCACCATCAGGTCCACATCGCTGGCCGCGTTGAAGTCGTCGCGCAGCGCCGAGCCGAACACCTCAAGCCTCTTCACCCCCCGGCGGCGGCACAACCGGCCAATCGCCTCCAGCGGCAGAACCCGCGGCGGAATCGGATTGGATGCGGATCGGCTCATCGCAGACCATTCTATCCTCCGCAACGGTTACTTGTCGGGGTTCCAGAGGTCGTGGTTGTCCATGTCGGTGCCGCCGGTGTTGCCGCCGGTGCGGGAGGCGACGTGGCTGTCGTAGAAGAGGACGTTGAGGTTGCCGTTGCGTCCGGTGAAGAAGTGTCTCCAGGCGATGGCCCACTGGTTGGCGGCGGGGATGAAGTCGATGTCGGGGTTGGTGAAGTAGTTGAAGCGTGAGCCGAAGGTGGGATCGGACCACATCGAGTCCATCATGTACATCCTGGCGGAGGGGTTGCGGATGGATTCGAGCTTGCGGCCGCGCACCAGCAGGTCGTATTGCGGGATGCCGTCGGCGTCCCACCAGCCGGGGAGTCCCACCGGGTTCATGCCGTAGGTCAGGTCGAGGCGGTACATGCCGCCGGGCACGACGACGCTGGGGGCGGCATACTTGTTGTTCTTGTCCGCCTCGCCGGCGGGGTTGGCCAGCACCCATTTGGCATTGGGGCAGATGTAATCCCTGGGCGTGTTGAAATAGTTCCAGCCGCTGGGCGGAGTGATGCCCAGCGAGGCCTGGAAGTGTTTGTTCTGATACCACTCGAACCGCCCGCCATGACCCAGGGGGCTGGGAATCGACTGGGGCAGCAGGTAGCTTTGGTTGTCCACCGAGTAGTTGTGCGTCGCCACGCCGATCTGCCGCAGCATCGAAGCGCAACTGATCGCCCGCGCCGATTCCCGGCTCTTGCCCAGCGAGGGGAGCGTGATGGAGATGAGCAGGGTGATGATCGAGATGACGACCAGCAGTTCGACCAGCGTGAACCCGCCGCGCCGCCTCAAGGGTGAGACGGCACGGCGATTCGCGGGACGATGAAGAAAAGGAAACCGCATGAGGAACACCCGAATCACCGACGATCATCGGAACAGGACCGGTGGCATTATAGGCTGAGTTTCGCATAAGCCCCGGCCAGGCGATCTTCAGCCTTCAGCCTTCAGCATTCAGCATTCAGTCTTCAGCCTTGAGTTGCTTCACCTTGCTTCGTGCGCCTGGGCCGGGGCTTCGCGGACTCAGCCCCAGCCACCCGAAGCAGCCCCGGCCACCCCAAACTTCTCAAACCCCGGTGGTTGCATCAGGCCGTTCGCCGGCGGCGCATCAGCACGCCGGCGCCCAGCAGCAGCAGGCCGGCGGAGGCGGGTTCGGGCAGTTCAACCGCACGGAGGAACTGGTCGGTGGTGAGGACGCCGTTGGTCAATCGCACCTCATCGATCCAGCCGTCGAACGGACGTCCGCCGCCCAGCGCACCGATTCGCAACGGGCTGTCGTCGTAAACAAGGGGGTTGAGAGTGGTGCCTGAAACGACCAGGGCGTAGTCCACATAGAGCGAGAAGAACCGGGTGTTTTCGTCATAGGTTGCCGCGACGTGGTGCCATGAGTCATCGAGCAGGTCCGGGTGCAGGGCGCCGCCGCCGATCGATTGGTTGAATCCGGTGCCGCTGCCCGAACCCAGAGGCTGCGAGTCGATTCGAGCCCGAAGGCGGTCGTTGCCGCTGGTGTCCAGGCCCCAGCTCGTTCCGTTGGCATCCGCGCGGCTCTTGGTGACGATCGCGGGGAAGTTGACATGATCATCCACCAGAATGAATGCCTCGATGGTGAAACTCGAAGGCTTCAATGCGGAGCCGGCGCCGCCCGGATCGGCGACAGCAACCATGCCACCGCCCGCACCGCCATCGGGATTGGTCGGCAGGCCCGTGTTGACGAAGCGAAGTGATGTGGGATTGGCGCCGATGATCGAGCCATTAAGACCATCCTGAACGTAGCCGCCCGGCGTCTGACTGCTGAACGCCGGAAGCAGGCCGCCACCGGTGCCGGTGATAATCGAAGCCGTGCCGTCGAGCGTGCCCGGTGAAATCAGGTTGATCAGCGTGGCGGCGCTGGCGCCGGCAGGACCATCATGGAACTGCCAATGGCCGATCGGCGCCGCCGATGCGACCTGAACACCGGCGAGCATCAGACCACCAACGAAAAACGATTGCAGTTGCATTTTCATCTCCGAGTCTCCTATTCAAATGAGGGTGTGGGAACCAAAAGAACTCGCCTCCGCAACGACTGCGGCGACGCGACGAATCAAACCGGTCTTCCCCCGGTCTCCCCCGATTGAAAACGCCATTGTAGTGGACAGGGCGTTCATCCTGAACAGATATTTTCAGGTTCGATACCCCAAGGGTTCGGCGGACCTCACCCTTGGGCTTGGGGCTTTTACTAAAGTGACCATCAATAAAGCGGGTTGCCGTCACTGCACGCGAACGACCGCCGTGGCTTCCATGCGTTCGCCGCTGACGGGTTGATGGATCACGCGAACCACGGTGCGTTCCAGGTCCTTGGGCAGCGAATCGAAGCCCAGTCGGAACAGGTAGGCCCGCGTCACGGGGTCGTAGTATTCCTGATTGGCTTCCCTGGTGAGCATCGGCACATCCCACGAAAACAGCCGCCTTTGATCGACGATCTCGCCGTCGCGGTTGGCGGCATAGACCTCGAACCGCATCGCTCCGACGGCTTTGAGCGGGTCGCCCAGTTCATCGAGAAACTCGATGCGCGCCTCCAGCGCCGGTTGATTTTCGTACAGCACGAATCGCGTGGAGGGATAAACCCGCAGCCGGACGGGTTTGACCTGCCAGACGCCCGGCTGCGGCGGCGGCTCGTGGCGAAGCGTCACGCGGTCGCCCTTCATTTCGCAGCCGATCGCCGCCGCGATCAACACGAAGGCCGCCGGCAGACCTGCATTTGATGCCTTCACCCGCATTCCCACACGTTACGATTCGGCGCGCGACTAATCAAATGGTGAGAGGCCATGCCGCAGGGGCGTTTAATTCCTGGCTGAGGTGCGGTCTGAAATCACAAATCGCAATCACCAAATCTCAAACAAGCTCCAA
>CAZYPK010000181.1:0-10019 GCA_964649195.1 uncultured Phycisphaeraceae bacterium | reverse complement strand
AATGGCTATTTTGAACCTTGCGGCATCGAGATCGCCGGGATCGTCCGGGCATTTTTCCGAAATAACCATTAAGTAATAAGTATTAAGTAATAAGTAATCGCCTTTTCCGCCTTTCTCGCCTTCCCCGCCTCCCCTTCCATTTATCGGACCGCCTTTGCATACTTCTCACACTCGCCTACAATACCCCCCTCATATGGAACCTCCCCAAGAACATGACATGAAGCGGCTCTCCCCGATCCGGTTTTCGATATTGGCGTTGATTGCGGCGGTTTGCCTGGCTTTCGCCGGCTGCGGCGAACATGCGGAACCGATGGACTTTGACGGTCCGGCCAACTGGTTCGCCCCGGCTGAGGCATCCCCGTGATTCGGCGCTGATCCGAGCATCATTGAAAAGAAAAACCCACGCACTTCGAGTGCGTGGGCTTTGTTGTTGTATTTCTGATTTGAGGAGATGGAATTTCCATCATTTGTGATTCACGCATTCATGGTTCACGCCGGGGAGAGTTCGAGCAGGCTCAGGGCCTGCCTGACGATGTCTTTCGCGCTCAGGCCGCAGTAGGCCAGCAGTTCATCGGGGGTGCGGCCTGACTTGGGGATGCGCTTGACGTGCATCTGCTGGACGTTGAAGCCGTCGCCGCTGGCGGAGACGACATCGGCGATGGCGGAGCCGAACCCGCCGCCGTAGTTGTCTTCGAGGGTGAGGACTTTGCCGTTGTTTTCGTTGGCGAGGTCGAGGATGGCTTCCTCGTCGAAGGGGATGGAGTAGAGATCGACGAGGGTGGCATCGATGCCGTGGGAGTCGAGTTCATCGAGGACGCGGTTGGCTTCGTGGACCATGTAGCCGGTGGCGACGATGAGCAGGTCGCGTCCGGGGCTGAGGACTTCGAACCCGGGGCCGCCGATTTCGAACTTGTCGTTGTCGCCGTAGAGGAACTCGGTGGCGGGCCGCATGGTCCGCATATAGACCGGGCCGTCGTACCTGGCCATCGACATGGTGAGCGCGTAAGCCTGGAACGCATCGGAAGGATTAAGCACGTAAAACGCGGGGTTGCCCTTCTGGTTTTTCACCGTGGCGAAAGAGCGGAACCATGCGATATCCGGCAGCGACATCTGGCTGGGACCATCGGCGGCGAGGGTGATGCCGCTGTGTGAACCGACGACTTTGAAATTCGCGCCGCTGTTGACCGCCATTTCGATCTGGTCGTATCCGCGCACGACGAACTTGGCGAAGGTCGAGGTGAAAGGCACCTTGCCCGCCGCGCTGAGGCCGGCGGCCACGCCGTACATGTTCTGCTCGGCGATGCGGCACTCCAGGAAGCGCGAGGCCAACTCGGCATCCTTCGAAAAATCCTCGGCATGCGAGGAGTTCTTCACATCGGCATCGAGCGCGATGACGCCGGTGTGGGCGTGACCCAGCGCACGCAGCGCCACGCCATAGGCTTTACGCGTCGGCAGCGAACCGCCTGCGATGAGCTTTTCCCATCCGAATTTTTTGCACGCTTGCGTCAGCGACAGCGGTGTGGCGATCGTCGCGGCGACCGGCTTGTTGGGCGACATCATGCCGATTTTGAGTGAGGTATCCGCACTGGCGCCGATGGACCGGCCGGTGGCTTCGAGTTCTTCGATCGCCTTGGCGAGGTCTTCCTTTTCAGCAGGCTTGCCGTGATGCCCCATGCCTTGCTGTGATGGACTGCCCCAGCCTTTTTGCGTTCGGGCGATGATCGCAACAGGCTTGGCCTGCGGATCGTGTTGAAGCTGGGCGTGCTTGCTCAGTGCCTCGGCGATCTGCGAAGGGTGGTGGCCATCGATCATCAGTGCGGTGAAGCCGAAGGCCTCCGCCTTGTGGGCCAGCGCCTCATCGGTCTGGCCCGGCGCCACCTTGTCGCTTTGTGCATAGACGTTGCAGTTGAAAATCGGCAGCACCGCGCAGAGGTTGTGGTCGGCGATGAAATCCATCGCCTCCCAGATCTGTCCTTCGCGCGATTCGCCGTCGCCGATGATGCAGAAGATCCGCTTGTCCAGCCCGTCGATCTTCGCCGCCGCCGCCAGTCCCGCCGCATGAGAAAGACCCTGGCCCAGCGAGCCGGTGGCGGTGTCGAAGAAGGGGAAGCCTTCGACGGGATTCGGGTGGCCGTCGATGATGGAATCCATGGCGCGGAGCGTCATCGCATCTTCGCGGGTCATCGGGCGAAGGTTGTTTTTGTCCTTACCGATGGCGACGCCCAGGTCGGCACAGGCCGCATAGATGATCGGCACCGCGTGGCCTTCGCTGAGCACCAGGCGATCGCTCGAAGGATGGCCGGGGTTGGCCGGCTCGTATCGCATGTGCTGATACATGAGCACGCTGACGATATGCGCCAGGCTCGCCGCCGTGGTGGGATGCCCGCTGCCCGAGGCGGCGGTCATCTGGTAGGAGAGCTTGGTGAGTTCGACGGCTTTGGCGTGAATCGTTGAATCGAATGACATCGTGTTGTTCCTTTGACGTTCGTTGTTTTCCGTTGAAGATCGGCTTCAAAGTGATGTCGCCTGCGCGCCGGCAACGAGGCCGCCGACTCCGCCGCCGCTCTCCGTGGAGAGACCCGCCTTCACTTGAAGGCCGCCATTTCCCCGCCGGAAGACCGCGTTGTTCCTTCCCGCGTTGCGCAGGAAAACATCGGGCCGGTCTGTCGGATGCGATTATGGACGCAATCGCCGCGGGCCGCAACGTGGAAGGGGAAAAAATCCGTGATGAAACCAGCCGCGACGTGACACGTCGCGGACGGGCACCGCCTGAAGGGGCGATCCTTCGCGCGACCGATCACCGGCCTCGAACGCCTTCGGGAACGAACACACCTTCAGGCTGGACGCCTCCGCGATGCGTTGCATCGCGGCTCATGAAGGGCGTTCATCACCGCAGTCACCCTTCACCGCCAATCGACCTCGAAATACTCCAGCGCCCACTCGCGCATGAACCGCACCCGCACCGGGTCGATGCGGTAAAGCACATAGCGCGGATCATCCGCACTGGGAATGTAAGCCCGCAGCAGCGGCGTGGCCTGCCAAAGCTCCAGCCGCGTGGCCGCATCGGTGATCTCGCGGGCCTCCCCGGTGAGCCGCACCTGGTCGTGCCCCTGCGTCATGTAGCAAAGCTCGACCTTCGCATTGGCCGCAATCTCCCCGGTCTTGTGACTCTCCCGCATCGACGCGACCCAGATGGTGAAGTCATCACTGCGCAGCGGCGACACCGGCCGGACGCAGGGCTGATCGCCATCCATCGTCGCCAGGATCGGAAACCGATCGGCGGCGATGACGGACAAGGCAAGCTCGCGCAGCTTGGTGATGTCAACAGGTTCGGGGGTGGGGCGGGGCATAAGAAAGGGTGTCGGGTGGAGTGTGCAGCGGAGGCGGGTGATTCATCGCATTCAACGTAGCCGCGCATTTCATTTTTGAGCATATGGAATCCGACAATCTCCTGCGGTTACACGGCAATCATGCCTCGGGATTCAACCGCCCCGATGACTGTTGACTGAAATACAGGAGTAAGAATTGCACGGTCAATCCATTCGACTGCGGGTACACATACAGCATCGCCGAATCCGTACATGGCCTGCAATGGCGGTACGGATATTCGATATTCCGGAGCGCCTTGGAGCCGGGCATATTCGCGGGCTGACATCCATCTCATCCGCAATGCTCCGTTGATGATGGCCACCACGATTTGCTTTGCACTTCCGCCTTTTGGGGTTCTTAAACATCCTGCAATGTCGAACCTCACCTCGGTGCGCATCTTGCCGTTGCGGGTTCGTCGGAACGCGGTCCCCACGACGGTCGCCTTGCTCCGGACAAAGTCATCCACACGCTTGCGTGATGGCGTTTCCATCATGATGTAATGTTTGAGAATTTGATCGGCGCTCCACCATTCCTGGCCATCATCGGTGTCCAGGACGCCGCCCAATTCGTATGCGGCCTGTGCAGGCGGATTGAAATCAACAGTCGCCCAGCCTGTGGGGAGCACGATGTCCTCCATTAGCATCTGCAGGATGTTCGGTCTGACGACGGTGGAGCGACTGATTGCCTGTCGCCACGGATCGCCAAAGTCCAGGCCCGGCCGTTTGCGCAAGACAAGCGGTGAACCGAGTGTGTCGTGGAAGCCGAAAATGAAAGTTCGAGGTCGGCTCTGTGGAACGAACCACCGCGCGTCCAGCACAATGGCGTCAATCCAGTATCCGAGTTCGGCAAGTTCCAGTATGGCCCGCCTGAAGTCGTCGCCGCCGCGCGACGTAAGGAACCCTGTCACGTTTTCCAACATGATGAGCTTTGGTTTGTCTTCCCCGGTTCTGCGAAGGATTTCCAGGAATCCAAAATAGGTCGATGAATGTTCGCCATCGAAGCCGCGCCAGTGACCTGCAAGAGACAAATCAACACACGGGAACGACGCCGTCGCCATGAACGGACGATCCTTCATCTTCCGCATGACACTGTCCGCATTCCAGATGTCCTCGACATGGAAGTAAGGGGACGGACCGAAATGCCCTTCATACATTTCGCGCTTTTTGGGCTCCAGGTCGTTGGCGTAAGCGCATTGCCACCCGCACGGCCTAAGCCCCAGGTGAACCAAACCGATGCCGGCAAAGAACTCGGCAAACGTCTTCCGATTCACACTGCGGGAAATGTGTGCCATGACCTGATTCTACCATGCCTTGGGTGAGGTACTTAAAGTCCGTGGACGCGAAGTCGCCATTCTAGACAATGTAATCCTGTGGGCAAGCTCAATGTCAAAACGGCTTTCGGCAGGCGCCTCCGCCAATTGCGCGCGGCGTCGGGATTGAGTCAGGAACAATTGGCCGCGGTTGTGGGGCTGGATCGCAGCTATGTGGGGAGTGTCGAGCGCGGTGAGCGAAACGTCAGTATCGAGAACATCGCCAGGTTCGCTCGGGGCCTAAAAATCTCGCTGTCAAAGCTGATGGACTTCGATCATGGCTGATTTACCGGCGCAAATCCACAAGGAAGCCCAACTCAGGTTATTGCCGAATACCACGGGCGTTTATGCGCTTTGCGATCTGGACGAGATACCGATCTACGTCGGGCAATCGGTCGATGCCATTCGCGCTCGTGTTCGACGCCACCTGACCAGTGCGCGAAGCGATGTGATCGCGAATCGTCAAGTCGATGTCTGGGAGGTGGCTTACGTTTGGGCTTGGCCGATGCAGGCCGTTGAGCACATCGCCACGCTCGAGGCCCATCTCTTTCATCGATTCAATTCAGATTCGCCGCTTGTCAACGGCAGCATCCCTCCACCAGCGGGAGAACTGACATTCCCGGCGCCCGAAGCCATCAGGATTCAAATCATGGAAGAACGAGAGATTGTCGCACGCCGGGATCCGACGTTGCGTTTTCCACGGCAAATCCAACATTTCGGCGCGCTTGTCGATTACATCTTGAACACTCAGGACAAGCCGCACCTCAGACGCGCGCTTCAAGTCTATTTGGATCGATTATCCAAATACCACGCCGCATTCATTGCGTGATTTACCCGAAATCCTCCCCTCACCCCTCCAGCACCCCGCTGAGCCTCTCCGCGTTGCTTTGCAGCCAGCGCACCTTGCGTTCGACCATCGACAAAAAGTGATGCCCCGGCATCCGGGCGAACTGTCCCGCCGCCGCGATGGGGATCGCGGCTTCGGCGATGAGGGCTTCGATCATCAGCCAGGGGATGGCGCGGAGTTCGCTTCGGGCGAGCTGGCAGCCGGGGACGTTGTCGTAGGAGCCGACGAACTTTTTGAAGCGTTCCTCATCGACATGATCGGGCCATTGGTGGGGGTCTTCGCCGCCGCCGAGGATGGAGAATTGCAGGGCGCCGTTGGCGATGTCGATGATGCGCTGCTGAATGCGGGCGGCGTCGTAATCGATCACGGCCACCACGCGCGGGCCTCGGAAGAGCATGTTGCCCGGATGCCAGTCGCTGTGGACGATCTGCGTGGGCCAGTCGAGCAGGCCCATGTCGTTGAGGCGGACCATCGCCGAGGCGTAAGCCGAGTGAAGGATCTGCACGAGTTGCTTGATCGCGGCTTCCTGTGCCGCGGCATCGGGGAAGAGTTTGCTCAGCGTGGCGGGGATGCGATCGAGCGCGCCGGTGACGTGCTTCGATGCGTGGTACGAACCGGTGGGCGGGTGATATTCGCTTTCGAATTCCTTGAGCAGCTTGTGGAAGATCGCCTGGATTCGGCCCGAGTCGCCGGTCTGTTCGAGCGAGCTGTCGTAGCCGATGCCCTTGATGTATTCGAAGAGTTCGTAAACGGTGTCGTTCCATTGCAGCATCGAGTTGTTGTCGTTCTTCGTGCCGATCAGGTGCGGCAGGGGGAACTGCTTGCCGGCGAGGAACATCTGAAGCTGATGACAGAAGGCGACCTTGAAGGCGTCATCCTTGCCGCGTGCCCGGCGTTTGAGGAGGAAGGGGCCTTTGGAGGTTTTCAGGAGCAGCTTAGGCGCCTTGCGTGAGCCGCGCGGGAACTCTTTTATTTTTTCGATGATGCCGAGGTCGAAGTGGGAGAGGACGATGGCCAGTTCGTGGGCCTCGAACTTTTCGTAGCCTGTTTTGCGAGGCAGGCTGCCGACGCCGGTTCCTCCGGTTTCCCCGGAGTCCCCGGTTCCCCCGCTCATGGCGGAGGCGCTGACCGGCATGGACGCGGCATCCGCCGGCGTGATGCCTGCGGAAAGGCCGTCGCTCATGCCCGCCGACCCCGGCACCGCGCTGCTGGCGGCGGCGTCAGCGGCGGCCTGGGCCGAGGGCGAATAATCCGGGATGCGGGGTGCACTGCTCATTCATTCACTCGCGCCACACCGGAATCCCCCGGCCCCCCGGAGTCCCCCGGAGTCCCCCGGAGTCCCCCGGAGTCCCCCGGGCCCGTGCCATCCATGAATTAAACCATTCTAGCATTCAGAATGCGAATCGTGTGAGACGGGGGTGAGCCGCGACTCAACGAGTCGCGGAGATGAACGGAAACAAGGGTGGTCCGTTGCGCGAAAGATGACGGGTGAGGGGAGTCCTGGCCGTTGATGCTTCGCCGTAGCCCCGGCCCTCACCTGTCTCAATCGCTCCGCTGCGCGGCGATTGAGACTGTCCTCTCCCCAAGGGAGAGGGCGAAAGAGTCAAGCACATGCGATTGCCCTGACGGGTGACAACGCCCGTGCGGCGCGAAGGTGTTCGAGGTTTGCAGTGCAGGTGTGCGCGGCGCTCCTTCAGGCTGTTTACGTCCGCGACTCGTTGAGTCGCGGCTCGGACGGCCACCCGCCTCACTCCACATTCGCCGCCTGTTCCTTGATGCGGTCGATGGCCCCCTTCACCTCCACGATCGCCCGGCTGATGATCGCGTCGTTGCTCTTGCTGCTGATCGTGTTCGCCTCGCGCAGCAGTTCCTGGGCGATGAACTCCAGCGTGCGGCCAACCGAATCGGTCGTCCTGTTGCCCACGATCTGCTCGAACTGTTCGAGGTGGCCGCGCGTGCGGTTGATTTCTTCGGAGATGTCCGAACGATCCGCGAAGATGGCCACCTCGCGCAGCAGGTCGCGCTCATCGACCTTCAGCTCCGCCTTGGCGAGCAGGTCGTTGACGCGGTTGCGAAGGCGGATGTGGTATTCCTCAAGGACGACGGGGGCCCGCTCGGCAATCTCATCGATGCGGGCGCGGATGGTCGCCCGCTGCCGCGCCAGGTCATCGCCGGCGGTCTTGCCTTCGATGACCCGCATGGCCATGACCTTCTCGCAGCAGGTCTCCATCAGCTTCGTCACCACCGGGCGGGCGCTACTCAGAATCTGCGAATCATCGGCTGATTGCAGCACGCCGGGCAGGGCGAGCAGGTTAGTCAGGTCGATCTGCACCGCCTGATCGCGGTCGGCGAAGCGGGCGTGCAATGTTTCAAGACGATCGAGGTAAGCAAGAAGTGCGGTCTCGTTGATCTGGTCCGCCACGCTGGCCGCCGAGCCGCGCATCTTGATGATGGCGGTGACCGAGCCGCGGTTGAGCCTGTTGCGCAGCAGCGATTCGAGTTCCGCCTCGAGGCTGACGATCTCCTCCGGCAGGCGGATCGTGGCTTTGAAGTAGCGGTTGTTCAGGCTGCGCAGCTCGACGGAGTATTGCACGCCGCCCGCCTGCTCCGATGCATCACCAAAACCGGTCATCGATCGGATCAAGGCAGAGCTCCATGAATATGGTCAACGAAAGGATTCCGTCCGCCGAGGCGGATGGCTGAATATCACGACGGGTCAAATCACTTGGCGTCGGGTTCGGTTTTGGGCGGGGCATCCTTGGCGGGTGTTTCCGGTGCATCAGGGATGGTCGGTGCGGGCGTCACCGGAAGACGATCGGAAGGCAGCAGGCTGTCCGTGCCGCCGGGGGTTCCCGGAGTGGAGGGGGTTCCGGAGGTAGCGGGGCTTCCGGGGCTTCCGGGGGTTCCGGGGGCTGAGCCGAAGGGGTTGCTTGATGGGGGTGGAGCGATGATGTTGTGTACCGGTCGTGCGCCGGGCTTGCCGACCCATGTCAGGGCCATGGCGAGGAGGATGAAAAGGACGAAGCAGATGCAGGTGAACCAGGTGAGGACATCGCCGGTCTTGGCGCCGAAGACGGAGGAGGCCGAGCCGCCCGCGCCGCCGAACGCGCCGGTGAGGCCGCCGCCGCGCGGCTTCTGGATCAGGATGACAAGCATCATGAACAGACAGACCGCCACGAAGAGGAAGGTGAAAAGGCCCAGCATGAAGCCAAACGTGGGAAGGATGGGAGGCATGGATCAGTCTCGAGGGAGAGTGTGAAGCAAAGATTATAGTAAGTTCTGGGATTAGTTCCGAGTTTCGAGTTCCGGGTTCCGAGTTGAAAGGCAGTCAAGGCAAAGAACGAGGGACTGAAACCCTCAAATCCGAAATCCGAAATCCGAAATTGGTTCAACCCGAAACTTATTTTCCCGCCGCGTTGACGATGGCCAGGAACTCATCGGTCTTGAGCGATGCTCCGCCGATGAGGCCGCCGTCGATGTCGGGTTGGTTGAACAGGCCGGCGGCGTTGGAGGCTTTGACGGAGCCGCCGTATTGAATGCGGGTGGCGTCGGCGATGGCGGAGCTGAACAGGGAGCCGAGCACGTTGCGGATGGCGGCGTGGGCGTTCTGCGCATCGGCATCGGTGGCGGTCTTGCCGGTGCCGATCGCCCAGACCGGTTCGTAGGCGATGGTGATGTTCTTCATCTGCTCCGGCTTGACGCCCGCCAGACCATAGGCGGTTTGAGCGGCATTGATCGCATCGGTCTGACCGGCTTCGCGCTGCTCCAGTTTTTCACCGATGCAGAGAATCACTTCAAAGCCCGCATCGAGCGCGGCTCGGGTTTTGGCGTTGATCAGCACATCGCTTTCACCGATGACGTGCCGCCGTTCGCTGTGGCCGGTGAGCACCACGGAGACGCCGACATCCTTGAGCATCGCCAGGCTGACTTCGCCGGTGTAGGCGCCATTGGGCGCGAAATAAAAATCCTGGGCGCCGAGCTTGATGCCGCCGCCTTGGAGCGCTGCGCCGACCTGCGCGAGGTAAAGGAAGGCGGGGCAGACGGCGACATCAACCTGATCCGCCGCCTTGAAACCGCCGGCCAGCGCGGAGGCCAGTGCGACAGCTTCCGCGCCGTTGAGGTTCATCTTCCAGTTGCCACCGACAAACGGCTTACGACCGGCCATTGCAAAGCTCCCAAACAGAAAAGCGAGTCTTGATTTGAACGCACAAGCGAGCCGGGCATTATAGCAAAAACGAGCCGGTGTGCGGGAGGATCGGCGCATTGGACAGGGCCATCGCATGTGGCGGCGGTCCGCCACCTCTCCCTCCGGGAGAGGGCGAAGCGGCAGGCGCTGCGGTTTTGGTTGGCCATTGGCTGATGCCTGTTGACCAATGCCTTTCGCCTTTGGGAAGGGAAGGCGGGAAGGTGGGAAGGCGGGAAAGACGATTACTTATTACTTAATACTACAACGCTACAAGCCGTCTCATCGGCATCGACGTATGTCCTTCAACT
>CAZYPK010000180.1:0-10120 GCA_964649195.1 uncultured Phycisphaeraceae bacterium | reverse complement strand
CCTCGCCTTAGGTTCCGACTAACCCTGGGCGGATTTACCTTCCCCAGGAAACCTTGGGCTTTCGGCGACCAGGATTTTCACCTGGTTTATCGTTACTCAAGCCGGCATTTTCGCTTCCTGACGCTCGACGAAACGTTGTCCGTTTCGCTTCACAGCCGACAGGAACGCTCCTCTACCACTGATTACTCAGTCCACAGTCTCGGTTCAATGCTTATACCCAATCATTCTCGGCGCCAGGATCCTCGACCAGTGAGCTATTACGCACTCTTTAAATGGTGGCTGCTTCTAAGCCAACATCCTGGCTGTCACGGCATCCTGACTTCCTTCAAAACTAAGCACTGATTTGGGACCTTAACTGGTGGTCCGGGTTGTTTCCCTTTTGACGATGGACATTATCGCCCACCGACTTACTCCCGCAGTACGGCATCAGGTATTCGGAGTTTGGTTGGGGCGAGTAGGCGGTTAGCCCCTCGTCCCCATCCAGTCGCTCTACCCCCTGAGGCTATTGTGCGAGGCTAGTCCAAAAACTATTTCGAGGAGAACAAGATAGCTCCCAGTTTGATTAGACTTTCACTCCTCCCCACAGCTCATCACAGAACTTTTCAACGTTCACGTGTTCGGCCCTCCAAGAAGTTTTACCTTCTCTTCAGCCTGGCCATGGGTAGATCACAAGGTTTCGTGTCTAATCCCTGCGACTTAACGCCCTTTTAAGACTTGGTTTCCCTACGGATACGGCGGTGTACGCCTTAACCTTGCCACAGAGATTAACTCGCCGGCTCATTATGCAAAAGGCACGCCGTCACCCGTCCGAAGACGGGCTCCGACCGCTTGTAAGCGCACGGTTTCAGGTACTTTTGACTTCCCTTATCGGGGTGCTTTTCAACTTTCAGTCGCCTTACTGCTTCGCTATCGGTCGTTAAGTAGTATTTAGCCTTGGAGGGTGGTCCCTCCTGATTCATACGGGGTTTCACGAGCCCCGTATTACTCTGGGTACACCTAGCCATCTTCACAGTCGCCTACAGGACTATCACCTTCTTTGGTCCGGCTTTCAGATCCGGTTCATCGACTGATCGGATGTACATGTCGGTGCCCGCAACCCCAGGACAAGTCCTGGTTTGGGCTGTTCCGCGTTCGCTCGCCGCTACTGACGGAATCGAGTTTTCTTTATTTTCCTCTGGGTACTAAGATGTTTCAGTTCTCCAGGTTCGCCTCTACACCTTATGCATTCGGGTGCAGATACCCTTGCGGGTGGGTTGCCCCATTCAGAAATCCTAAGATCACAGCTTGGTTACCAGCTCCCTTAGGCTTATCGCAGGTTCCCACGTCTTTCATCGCCTCTTAACGCCAAGTCATCCACCGTGCGCTCTTAATAACTTGATCACACCGACCTCGAACCGATCACATTCACGGGAGCTGAAGCTCCCGTGCCTGCATCGATCCTCGGCCTGTGCTTCCGCTGTGCACGATATGACACACAGCAACCCGAAACCCGAAGAGCGAAGCCGCAAGCGGCATCGCGTTCCGAATTCCGAGCAAGCATCTCAATACGCTCGCTTACTCTCGGTTTTCGCTGCCATGTCGTGCCACATCGGCACGACACACAGACGAGTTAAAACCCAACTTATCCACTTGTCAAAGAGCAAAACAATCTGCAAGACGATGATGAAACAGGCTTCAGATCATCTCTGATCCGAACCTTGCCACATCACCCTTCTTGCTCGTGTTCCCGCCCACTGCGGGTCACCAGGTCCTGTTTCATACAGGGCGTTGTGACTCGTCGTGAGCGACACGAGCGGGGATTTCAAGGGACTCAAGAAGTTTCGCTTTCAAATCCACGCGAACACTTCACTGCGGGTCGGCCATTATGTCGATTCAACGCCGGTTGTCAAATCCGCGTCAAGCGGGCTGTTTTTCAGGCTTTTGCGGGCTGGACCGGCGGGCGGCTCGTCACGATCAGGCTCCGTTTGGCGGCGGCTTCCGTAACGAGCGAGGGAACAAGTGTATCGGCCACGGGCCGGGTGTCAAGTCGCGTGGCCTTGCAAATCCCAGGCTTCCAATGATCGGCTCTTCATGGGCTTGAAATTCAATGATTTAGCGACGAGCAGCCGGTTATCGGGGCGTGAGGAAGATGTGGAAAACGTGAAGGTTCATTTCGTCCGGCGACAGCCGTTGTCCTCGTTCGCCCAGGCGAACGGCTAACTACTGCCTGGCCTCGGCGACGACGCGGGTGAGCGCCAACGGCAGCGCGGCGGCGGCGAGGATGACCGCGATCAGCAGCGCGGCAAAGCCCCACGAGATCCCCTCCAGCGCGTGCGGCCTTCCCAGGGCGAAGGCGATCCACACCGCGACCACGCCGTAGCGGGCGGTGACCAGCCTGCGTCGGATGGCCGCCATCGGACCTTGCATTTCAAAGACAGGTTCGATGAGCATCAACACGATCAGCGCGACGACCAGCGCCATCATCAATCCGCGTTGCCAGGCTGCGCGGGCCTGCTGTTCGACGGCGACGGCGGCCTCGTGGGGCAGCCGTTCCTGCCGGGCGTCCTCGGCGAGCTTGGCGCGCATCTCGTCCACGGCTTCCTTGGTGACGCCGGTGGCGACGAGACGATCGAGCAGTTCCGTGTCCTTTTGTCGCTGCTGGTCGCGGTGGGTTTTCATGAACTCGTGGTAGGCATCGACCTTGTCGCCGCCGCCGCGGTACCACTTTTCGTGGCTGACATCGCTCATGAACCGGCCCATGATCCACGGGCTGATCACCAGACCGACGATGAGGCCGAGGATGAGAAGGTACATGTCGCGGTGGTCGGGAACAGGGGCGGGGGCGGGGGCAGCGGCAGCGGCGGCCTGTTCCCTGTTTCCTGTCTCCTGTTTCCTGTCCCCTGTGTCAGTAGCAGGGGCGGAGTTGGGGGCATTGGGGTCGGTGGTCATGATGGGGAAAGGGTAGCGTTCAATGATGCGGGAAGAAAGGGAGAAATGGATGCGGAGAAAACCCACCCACGGGAGTGGGTGGGTTTTGACAGGGGCGATGGAAATGGATGGGGGCGCGGCTCAGCCGAACATCATGGGGGTTGCGGGCATGGTACACCAGAGGCCTTCCCGGAGACCTTGCTGGCGGACTTCTTCGAGCACCTTCACGAGCAGTTGCGACTGCACATCGATGGAGTCGAAGCCATCGAGGATGACGCTGTCGCCGCCGTCGTCGATGAACTGATTCTCGAAGAGCATGCGATGAATGATCGGCTCCAGCTCGGCGACCGGCCGGCTGGGGTCCTCGGCCACCAGATCGACCATCGCTTCGATCATCAGCGGGGATGGACAGGTCTGCAACATGAACGGCGCGTTGCGGCCGCTTCGCCGGCCCGCGGCAGAGGCCCATTCCCGCTCCCACATCTGCTTGGCATTTTCGACCAGTGTTCCATGTGACATTTGACACCTCCCTGCAAGTTGCATCCGGGCATTGACCCAATCGCACCCGCTTCGGGCGCGAACCACCAGGTACGAACCACAATTCCAACTTTCAAGTCCAGTCGCCAGGGCAGGACAACCGCTGGGACATTTGTGCAGGCGAGATGTGACGAACTGCGAAGGCGGAGACCAGCGATCAGAGGTCAGAAACCAGAGGCCAAAGATCGGAGATCAGACGAAACGAAACCGGCGGTGCGAATGTCCTCTTTCCACTTCCCCCAGCTTCGCACTTCACCACACCTGCCCAGCTTAACACCTGAAGGCCGCAGGTCAATGAAAATCTGATGCGTCAAAGTGAAATCGGGGAACGTCCGTGGGGGGAGGAGGGGCAGGGAACAGGGGACAGGAAACAGGAGACAGGGGACAGAACAGAGCGAAGCCGCAAGCGGCTGCTTTCATTGACAGCCGCAGCGTCCTCGCTGCGCGTCTGCTGACCATTGACCGCTTCTCAAGGCACGACGAAGGAGTCGTTGGCATTGACGGGGGTTTCGGTGCCGCGGTAGGTGGTGATGTTGCCGGCGGCGTAGAAGTTGTCGCCGTTGATGGCGTTGGTCGGGGCCCACTGCACGGAGCCGTCGATCACCAGCACGTTCTGGCCGACCTGCGAATGGCGGCGGCCCGGTTCGTCGATGCCATGCTCGCTGTTGAAGGTGAGCGATGGGCCGCCTTCGATCGAGGGGGTGAACAGCGGGTTCTTGTCGGCCAGCACGACGATGGCGCTCGCCCGGCCTAGCCTGGTCGGCTCCGGGGTGTACTGGTTTTGGTAGCTGTAGGAGATGGCCCGGGCGTTGGGCCAGTCGAAGGCGGAGGCGGCAAGCTGCTGCGGGGCCTGCCCGTTGGTCGGGCAGTTGAGCGTGCCGGTGGCGACGTAGCCTTCGCGGCGAAGCTTGTAGAGGTGGGCGGAGTTGGACTGCACGATGCCGTTGTCCACCGGCTGGCCGACGTTCCACCAGGTGGCGCCGGCGACGGTGGGATAGCGAGGCAGGATGTTCTGATTGTCCCATGCGTAATTGCGAAGGCCCACGCCTGCGGTGGCCAGGTTGTTGGCGCAGGCGATACGCATCGCGTCGGTGCGGGTCCGGGCCATGATCGGCCAGAGGAGCGAGACGGCGATCATCAGCACCGCGGCGACGGCGATCAGCTCGTTCCAGCGAAAGGCGATGGCGGGGATGGCCGCCCTGCCGTCGGTGCCGGTCGGGGACAGTTCCATCGCGGCGGGACGGTGTTCATCGATCCGCGCCAGCACCGCTTCGCGCCGGCTGCGCACCGCGATGCGCGACAGGGTGCGGGCCACCAGGTCATCGGCCGGCGGCTGGGCGGGCAGGTGATCGATCAGGTCCAGCCATTGGGCGACCCGCCGTCCGCGATCGGTCTGCGCGATCGTCCGGGCTGCGGACATGTCGCCATGAGCGCCCGATTCGAGCAGTTCATCGAGCACATCAAAATCGGTCTTGCCCTCGGCGATCACCTGTTGCGATGAATGACCGGCAACGGAGGCCGAGTCGGAGCGCGCCACCGCGATGCGGGCCAGGGTGCGGGCAACCAGATCATCAGGAGGCGGATCGGCGGGCAGATGATTCAGGAGGTTCAGGAGATCGGCCATCCGCCTGCCCCGCTCGGCGGCGAGCGGATCGGGAAGCGTGACGTTTTCGCCGAGGCCGCGCTGCTCGAACAAGGCATCGAGCACCTGCCCATCGGCGGGGCTGAGCCTGCGAATCGGCGCGGGGTCGGATGGTGATTGTTCCCGGTCGGGTGTCATCATGTTCCTGTTACGAGGCGATCGGAGGCGAGGTTCGGAAACGGGATGTTTTTTTGGGGGACGCGCAGCGAGCGCGCTGCGGTTGGGACAGACGCGCAGCGAGGACGCTGCGGCTGGGACGGACGCGCAGCGAGCGAACTGCGGCTGGGGGTTACAGTTCCATATCCCCGTGCTGATTTTTCCACATTTCCGCGAAGGTGGCCACGGCGGCGTGCAGGCGGCTTTTCACCGTGCCCAGGGGGATCGAGAGCATGTCGGCAATCTCCTTGTAAGGGAAGCGATGGAAATAGGCCATCAGCAGAATCTCGCGCAGATGATCGGGCATCGCCCCGGCGCAGGCGCGGACCTTTTCGCGCAGCTCCTTCTGTTCCAGATTGGCCTGGGGCATGGGCAGATCGGATTGCATCAGGTCGAGGAACTCGATGCCATCGTCGCTGTCGCCGACCTTCGCGGAGAGGGCCGCCGCCTGCCTCTGGCTGCTGCGGCGAAGGTAATCGCGGGCCTTGTTGGCGGCAATGGTGAAAAGCCAGGGCTTGAAACGGCGGGTGATGTCGAAGGTCTCGATCGACTGATGCACCTGTAGAAACGCTTCCTGAAAAATGTCCTCCGCCGAGTAACGGTTGCCCACGAAGCGGACGAGGAAGTGGAACAGCTCGTGCCGATAGCGGGTGACGAGGGTTTCAAACGCATCGTCCTTGCCCTTGCGGAACAGGTCGATGAGCTTTTCATCATCGTAATCAGCGGCGGATTGTGTGTCGGGGGAAGGCATCAAATAAGTTTCGAGTTCCGGGTTTCGAGTTCCGGGTTCCGAGTTTCGAGTTTCGAGTTCACAACCGCAAATGTCAAAGGCTCCGAACCGATTCCGTATTCCAACTCGGAACCCGGAACTCGAAACTCGGAACTCTTCATTCCAACGGATTGATCACCAGCCCCGTCGCCAGTTTCGGGTAGAAGAACGTGCTCTTCTGCGGCATCAGTTCGCCGGCTTCGCTGACCAGCCGCACCGAATCGAGCGGGGTGGGCTGCACGATGACGCCAAGCTGGTAGTGATCCTTGGCGCAGATGGCGGGGACCTGGGCCAGCGAGTGGGGGAACTTCCAGAGGACTTTGCCGGCACCACTCGCACCGCCATCGGCCGTTTTGCAGAAGGTCGGTTCGAGGATGGTTTCGACGAGAAGGTGCTGAAGGATGGCCACATCAAGCTGACGCCAGGCCTGGGACATGTTGCCATGCGTGGCCTTGAGCGGGTCGGGGTCGGTGGTGGTGAGGATCGAGAGCGGGGCTTCGGGGTAGGCGGGGTTGTAGAGGCCCATCGCATGGGGGCCGTTGAGGGGCAGGGCGTTTTCGAGGGCGTGCAGATCGGCGCCGTGGAACGGTTCGATGTTGAGCCTGCCTTGCGAAGCGTTCACCAGGGCGGCGAGGGAGAAATCGGTCATGCCTCCGAGCACGCGATGGGTGGGCAGGACGATCATGCCCGGGTCCTGCATGGCGACGAGGACGAAGAGGCAGAAGTTGGCCGGGTGATCCTTGGGCAAGGGCTGACCGCCGTTGGCTGCGATCAGTTCCGCGCGGTGGTTGAGGGCGGTGTTGTAGCGGTGGTGGCCATCGGCGATGAAGAGATCGGACCTGGCCAGGGCGTGCCGGAAGGCGGCGATTTCCTTTTCATCCTCGATGGCCCACACTTCGTGGAGGACGCCATCGTTGGCGGTGGTGCCGTAGAAGGAGGAGCCGCGTTTGCCGGTGATTTCGCCGAGCATTTTTTCGAGTGCGCCATCGGGGTCGGAGTGGAGGCCGAAGATGGGCGAGAGCTGGGCCTTGGTGGCGCGCATGAGTTTGAGGCGGTCTTCCTTGGGGCCGCTGAAGGTCTGCTCGTGGGGGTGGATGCCGCCGTGGCCGTCGGGGGATGGACCGGGGGATACTCCGGGGGGGCCGAAGGGTTGGATGGTGACGTTGGCGAACAGGCCGGTGCGTTTGAAGGTTTGATGGTGGTGGGTGTAGCTCTGCCGGTAGGCGAAGAGCGCGGGCTTTTCGCGCCGCTTGAGCGTGCCATCGGCCAGCCACTTGCGGTAAAGCTCACCGGCGGCTTCATACGTGGCGTCGGGCCCGACGGTCTTGGCGGGCAGGTGAGGCAGATCGACGGCAACAATGTTGCAATCGTTGCGCGAGAGCAGATCGGCCTTGCTCTTTTCATCGAGCACATCATAAGGCGGAGCGATGACCGGCAGCATGTCGGTCTCAGGCGAAAAACCGTAAGTGATCGCGGGGATGGGATGAATCAGTGCCATGAGAAAAAGTTCCGAGTTTCGAGTTCTGAGTTCCGGGTTTCGTGTTCCGGGGTCGAGTTCTGAGTTCTGAGTTTTCAGCCCCTGCCATCAGGAGTTCACCTGCGGGAGCAGGCCGTTCCGACAACTCGGAACTCGGAACTCGGAACTCGGAACTTGATTCCTTCTGCAAGATTTACATTCGCGTGACCATGCCTGTGCGAACAAAATCGCGTGGCCGGCGTCTGTATCTACATCAATGGTGGCAACAGGTTAGCGTCACGAACGGGAATCAGCCAGTTACCTTGAGACCGAATCCGGCAATAGCACTGAAACCGACCGCGTTGATCCAAGGTAGGAGAGAATGAAGGCGGAAAACGGAAAACGGACGGTGCGGAATGAAAGCCGCGTGTCTGCGAATGAATCGGAATCAATGAATCCATAATGAATCCATGTGGAGGGTTGAATGATGACTGTGAAAACGAACGCGATCCATGATGTGCGAATGAAGATGAACGAGAACAAGATGAACACCCACACCCCCGGAACCCCCGGCCCCAGTGCCGCGACCATGAAACTGACCCAATTTTTTCGGACGTTGTACGACCGACTGACCCCTTCCTGTTGCAGGGAGACGACCGACATGAAACGAATTTCCAACAGCACGAATCTTCTCAGCGCCACCGCCAAGCGGGCCCGGCGCGTGCTCGCCAAGGTGCGTCAGCGTCAGCTTGATCTGGCGCTGGAAGGCAAGGTGGCGGACTCGGAGCGTTACGCCCGCCGGGCCAGGCGGGTGCGGATCAAGGCGGCGATGCTCACGCAGGTGAGCCCTTGTTGTGCCGCGTGATCAATTGCATTGAAAGATGCGGCGGCGATATCTCATCCGACGACAACGACCGCGACATTCGCGGTCGTTTTTCATGAGGAGACAGGATAAAAGTGAGCCGCGACTCAACGAGTCGCGGACGCGAACAGCCTGAAGGAGGGTTCTTCGCGCGGCGGATGGGCGGCATCGGCCGCGCGGTGGTTGCCAATGCACTGTTGATGTGCGGCATACGACGGTTGCCACCAGCGGTGCGCCGGGCGCGTTCGCGTCCTGCCGGCCAAGGTGTGCCTGATCCTCACTTCAGACCGCACACGTCCGCGACTCGTTGAGTCGCGGCTCGGATCATCACTTCTTCATGATTTCCTTCTCGTCCATGATTTCCTTCTCAACAGGCGCATCGCCATCATCACCGCCGGCGGCGTCAGGCTCGGTGTCGTCGGGCTTTTCTTCGGGAGGCAGCGGTCTGTCATCACCCGATGCGGCGGCAACCGGGATCAGGGCGAGGAACAGTTTTCGCTGCTCATCGGAAAACTCGAAAAGCGTTCCGCCCAGGGTGGTGCGCAGGCTCTTGGCGTGAGCGATGGCTTTAAGCTCGGCCCTGCCCACGGTGAACTCGACCCACTTGGGGGATGCCGGGGAGGACGCCGGGGGGATGTCCGCGCCATCTTCGCCTTGGCCTTTATCGCGGTCGCTGGGCGGAAGGAAAAACTCATCGCGGCCATCGGCTTCGATGGTCAGCCGGGGATCACCGGCGGCGGCATCGGTGGTGATGCCGGTGAAGTTGCCGCTGATGCGAATCTCGGCGCCGATCTGCGATGCCGTGCGGATGTCGCGCCCTTCGTGCGTCACCTTCATGGTCATTTCAAACTTCTTGCCCTCCACCGTGAGCGACATCGGCTGAACCTGGATCGTGGTGATGTCCCCATCGGCATCGAAGGTGGAGGTCGTCCCGGCAATCGCAGATGATGGGCTGCCCGCGGCGAAGCGCGGGCCATCAGCGGGGCGGCCATCGTCCGCGGAACCCTCGTCGCCTGATCCTTCCGCCGGCCCGTCCGTCGAAGCGGATGGGGGCGGTTGGGTCTTGCGAATCGCGGGAAGGGTTGATGAAGGTGATGGCCCCTGGCTTGTGTTCTGGTTGGATGCGACATTCGTCGCCGGCGCCGGCGGGTCGGCAGACCTGTTCATCGAACCGATGAACAGCATCAGCCCCAGGCCGATCACCACCATGCCCCCGGCCAGGACCGCCACCGTGACGCTGCGCGACTTCTGCTTTCGATCCAAGGCATGTCGCCGACTGCGATGAACGCGGGAAGCAGCGGCAGTGGCAGGAGCAGGAGCAGTTGCAGGAGCAGCGGCGCGACGCGGCGAACCCGCAGCCCCCCCACCGCCCGACGGCACCGCCACCGCCCCCTTGCACTTGGGACACTTGACCCGTTTGCCCGCATAGTCATCAGGCACGGCCAACCGATGCCCGCACGAACACTGAACCTTCAACATGGCAGGACTCCCAGAGCGGACCGACCGGCACCCTCACGCAACACCTGCGGCACCCGTCGCCCATGACATATCATACCCGAACGATATGAAACCTGTGAAGAGAAATTCGCATGATGCCCCCAATTTCAAATCTCAAATCTCAAATTCCAAATCTCAAACAAGCTCCAAAAACAAAAGGGACTCCTGAATAACCTCACGTCCAAGCCGCTTGCGGCGTAGCAACGTACATCGGGGGGTTATTCAGAAGTCCCAAATCTCAAATCTCAAATCTCAAATCTCAAATCTCAAATCTCAAATCTCAAATCTCAAATC
>CAZYPK010000179.1:0-10176 GCA_964649195.1 uncultured Phycisphaeraceae bacterium | reverse complement strand
GCCTGAAAGGGCGCCGAAACGCGCCTGTTGCGTACAGCCTCGATCGGCGCCCGGTTGTTTTTGTGTCCCGTGATCCTCTGCGCGATGGTCACGCCATTCTTGTCGTTCACGTCCGCGACGTGTTACGTCGCGGCTCCATCCAAGAGCCGCGACTCAACGAGTCGCGGACGTGAACAGCCTGAAAGGGCGCCGAAACGCGCCTGTTGCGTACAGCCTCGATCGGCGCCCGGTTGTTTTTGTGTCCCGTGATCCTCTGCGCGATGGTCACGCCATTCTTGTCGTTCACGTCCGCGACGTGTTACGTCGCGGTTGTGGCTGCATGCGGACCGCTTCACATCACCACATCCTTGACCACATGGCCATAGACATCGGTGAGGCGGAAGTCGCGGCCGGCGTAGCGGTAGGTGAGGGCTTCGTGGTTGAGGCCGAGCTGGTGCATGATCGTGGCGTGGAGATCGTGCATGTGCATTTTGTCTTCGGCGCCTTGATGCCCAAAGTCATCGGTGGCGCCGTAGCTGAAGCCCGGCTTGAATCCGCCGCCTGCGAGCCAGACGGTGAAGGCCTGCGGATTATGGTCGCGGCCGGTGCCGTTTTTCTCGGCGTAGGGTGTGCGTCCGAACTCGCCGCCCCACCAGACGATGGTGTCTTCGAGCAGGCCGCGCTGTTTGAGGTCGGCCAGCAGCGCGGCGACAGGTTTGTCGGTGGCCTTGGCGTGGGTCATGTGTGCGGGCATGTTGGAATGTTGATCCCACTTGGGGTTGGCGCTGCCGTCGCCGTAGGTGACCTGGATGTAGCGGACGCCTGCTTCGCTGAGGCGGCGGGCCATGAGGCATTGCTTGCCGAAGGTGTCGGTGGAGCCTTGGCCGATGCCGTACATGTCGAGGGTGGCCGGTGATTCCTGGGAGAGGTCGAGCGCATCGGGGGCCTGCGACTGCATGCGCCAGGCGAGTTCGTAGGAGTTGATGACGGCTTCGAGTTCGCTGTCGCCGGGGCGACGCTTGATCTGTTCCGCGTTGAGTTGTTGGAGCAGGTCGAACTGTTCACGTTGAAGCGAAGCGGAGGCTTTGGAGTTTCCGGAGTTTCCGGGGGTGTTCAGGTTTCGGATGGTCATTTCGGAAGCGGGTCCGCCGGCCTTGCCCAGCGCGGTGCCTTGGAAAACGGCGGGGAGGAAGGCGTTGCCGTAGTTGCGGGGTCCGCCGTTGCCGGTGGAGGGGGCGATGGAGACGAAGGCGGGGAGGTTGTCGTTTTCGGTGCCCAGGCCGTAGGAGATCCATGATCCCATGGACGGGCGGATGAACTGGGTGGAGCCGGTGTGGAGGAAGAGCGTGGCGGGGCCATGGGCGACGCCTTCGGTGTGGAGCGAGTGGATGAAGCAGAGGTCATCGACGTGCTGATTGATGTGGGGGAAGAGCTCGGAGCCCCAGCGTCCGCACTGGCCGTGCTGTTGGAACTTCCAGAGGTTTTTCATGACGCGCTGGCTGGTGCCTCGCGCGCCGGTGTTGGCGAAGGCGCGGGCGTCGGTGAAGGGCATCTGTTTGCCGTCCTGTTTGGCGAGCTCGGGCTTGTAGTCGAAGGAATCGACGTGGCTGACGCCGCCCTGCATGAAGAGGAAGATGACGCGCTTGGCCTTGGGGGCGTGATGCGGCTTGCGGGCGGTGAGCGGGTTGGTCAGCGCTGCGGCGGCACGGGCGGACTGGAGCGATTGCGTGGAGATGCCCGCCAGCGCCATGTAGCCGAAGCCGCAGGCGAGGGATTGCAGGGCGCGGCGGCGGGAGAAGTCGAGGGGGGAGGTCGTGGTCGGCATCATGTCATCCTCATGGACTCATTCACCGCTTTGACGGGGAATTGTTGTCCAGTCTTCAAGCTTCAATCCATCGATGCGGGAAAAGTCTTTCGTATTCCGTGAAAGCAATGTCATCCGGTTCACCATCGCGATGGCGGCTATTCTCAAATCCATCGTATTGATGCGAAGGTTTCTTTTGACAAGCTGATTGAAACAATCACCTGCGGCATCATCAAAACTCAACATCTGCCATCCGGTAAAGTCCAGCAAAGTGCGTTCGAGCATTCGGTAACCTCTAACGGTGTCCGCGGCGACCCGCGACCGAAGGAGGTATGCGTGCCAGCCTATGACCTGCTCGTGATAGCTGACCACGGTCACAAAAAACCGGTCCCGATCAAGCAAAGCCATGCGCGATGCAAGCCGGTTGACGGCGGGCATCTCCCTGCCTTGCAGGACGCTCAGATGGTCGGTGTCCAGAACGTACATCGTCAGGGGGACTCCGACTCATCCTCGGGCCATTGACTCCGCCGAAATTCGCGCCCCAATCTGACAACTTCCTTGAACTCCGGATAGTCATCCATCGAACCGATGACACGACCGACCCAGCCCGCCTTTTCCGAAGCCGGCGGCTGCCTCTTGAGTGCGGCCAGTTCGCGCTCCAGCACGGCCACACGTTCTTCCAGCGTCATTTGACGTTCCATGCAATACCTCGCTCAGAGCGTGCATCAAACATTCAGTCGATCCGCAACAGCCCCGGTCTTGGCCGGGATGACACATAGATATCGGGTGCGTCATTCCCAAACATTCTAGGCCGGGCGATTTCCGACGGAATCCAACCCGCGTGGGGCGACGGCGGACCTTTGCTCCGCGGCTAAACAGGCATCCCGTCACTCCACATATCTGAAATCCATCGATGCAAACATCGCATGGAAAATCCGGGTCCACTTATCGGCGAGGCCATCGCTCTGGCCATCGATGAAGTTCAACGCGATCCGTTTTTCGCGCTGCGTCGGTGCGCGGCCCAGGGTGGCGCGGTAGGCGTGAATCAATCGCGCTTCATCGGTGGTCCACTGTTTGTCCGCGAGCAGTTTCACCGCGGCGGCCTTGGACTGTTCGAGGACGAAGGGATGGTTCAGCAGGAACAGGGCCTGCGGGGCGACGGTGGAGACGTTGCGTTTGCCGGTGGAGACGCTGGGGTCGGCGAAGTCGAAGGCTTCGAAGAGTTCGGGCATGGTGTTACGGAAGACGGGCAGATAGACGCTTCGGCGGTTGCCGGTCTGGGCGAAGCCGAAGTCGGAGCTGAGGCCCGGCTTGTAAGTCTGGCCGCCTGCGGTGAGATCGAGGTTGCCGCCGACCTGGAGCATGGCATCGCGGATGGCCTCGGCTTCGAGGCGGCGGCGGTTCATGTGCGAGAGCAGGCGGTTGTCGGGATCGGCGGATAAGTTCTGAGTTCCGAGTTCTGAGTTCTGAGTTTCGATCTTTCCGATTTCCCGCTGTTTCGCTTTCTCGCTTTCTTGCTTTTCTTCGCCTTTGTGCCTTCGTGCCTCCGTGCCTTCGTGCCTGCGTTTCTGCTGATAGGTTCTGCTGAGCACGATCTGGCGGAGGAGTTTTTTCATGGACCAGCCGTTGTTCACCAGTTCATTGGCCAGGTGGTCGAGCAGTTCGGGGTGGGAGGGGGGTTCGCCGGTGAGGCCGAAGTTATCGACGGTGCGGACGATGCCCTGGCCGATGGACCAGTGCCAGATGCGGTTGGCGATGACGCGCGGCGGCAGCGGGTTGTCTCGATGCGCCAGCCAGCGGCCCAGTTCCAGGCGTCCGCTCTGGTCGGCGGGGATGGCGACCTGATTTTTCATCTGCACGACGCGCAGGAAGCCGCGCGGCGCGGTTTCACCCAGCGTGTGCGGCGAGCCGCGCACGTGGATCCGCGTGTCGCCGATCTGTTTCGATTCGCGGATCGAAGTGATCATGTCGCGGCGGGGGCCGCTGCCGGTCATCTCCTTGATCTGCTGCTCCATCCGCTTCACCTTCGCGGTGAGGGTGGCGGTGGTGTCGGCCCCCTTGTCCGCTGCGGCATCGGCCGCGCCGCCGGTCTTGATGGAGACGGGGACCGTGGCGTTGGTTGTCGAGGCTCCCCGACCAAGGCCGGGGCCATCCGAGGTGGCAGCCGCCACTTTGTCAACGGGCAGAAACTGCACCGCATCGGCGGTCACATGCCCCGTGGTGCCTTCGTTGGAAACGATCACGAATCCCTGGCCATCCTTTTCAAACGTGTAAACACCCAGCGACACCCACCGGCCATCCACCAGCGGCGGCTCCTTCATGTTCACCGTCACCGTCTTGTCGCCATCGGCGCTGAAAACCGTCACCGGCACATTCGTCGCCCGGCTGTCACCGGCGGTGTAGGAGACGCGCACCTCATACCGCCCCGGCCTGGTCAGCGTCGGCTGAAAAGTCAGCGTCTTCTCGCCCTTCCCCTCGGCGCCATCGTGCAGATAGCCGTCGCCGATGTAGGTCGTCACATGCCTCGAATGAGTCCACTGCCCGATCTTCTTCGCCTGCGCGTCATCCACGATGATGCCCGGCAAATCCTTGATCGCCACCACCGCAGGCTTCGCGCCCGGCCTGGGCACGGTGCTCACATTCTTCGCCAAAGCGGTCAGCGCAGCCCTGGCCTGCTTCAGTTCCTCCTGCATCGCGGCCACCTGCGCCTCATGCTCGCGCACCTTCGCTTCCCTTGCCGCATCCATCGGCAGCGGCGTCTCCAGCCACTTCGAGACATTGGCATGTTCCAGCGCCTGCGTGCTCTTGAAGATGCCCGCCAGTGCGTAGTAGTCGGCTGCGGGAATCGGATCGAACTTGTGATCGTGGCAGCGGGCGCAGCCGATGGTTTGGGCGAGAAACGCCCGACCGATGGTGTCGATCTGCTCATCGACCACATCCATCACCAGCATCTTCTTGTCCTGCTCCTCCAGGTTGGTGTTGCCCATCGCCAGGAACGCGGTGCCGACAACCTGCCGGCGGCGTTCATCGGCGTCACTCGAAGCCATCAGATCGCCGGCCACCTGCTCCATCATGAAGCGATCAAACGGGCGGTCAAGATTGAAGGATTCGATGACGTAATCCCGGTAGCGCCAGGTGTCCTTGAAAATGAAGCCGCGCAGCGTCAGCGACTCGGCGAAGCGGGCGACATCGAGCCAGTGCCGGCCCCAGCGCTCGCCAAAGTGCGGCGAGGCGAGAAGCTGATCGACCAGCTTTTCGTAGGCGTCCGCCGACTTGTCATTCACAAACGCATCGATCTGCGCCGGCGTGGGCGGCAGGCCGATGAGGTCGAAATAAACCCGGCGAATCAGCGTGCCCCGATCAGCATCACCGGCAGGCTTGAGATCGGCCGCCTCCAGCTTCGCCAGAATGAAGCGATCAATGTCGCCGCGCGGCCAGCCCGCATCCTTCACCTTCGGCGCCGCAGGCTTCGTCAGCGGCTGATAGGCCCAGTGGTTGCGGCCTTCTTCGATGCTGATGGTCTTGGCCCCGGGCACCTTCGCTTCACCCGCGCGCGGATCGGGCGCGCCCATCTTGACCCACTGCTCAAAGATGGCGATGTCCGCAGCGGGCATCCTGCCTTTGGGCGGCATCTCGATCTCGGCGTTGTCATAACGGATGGCTTCGATGAGCAGGCTCTTCTCCGGATCGCCCGGCACGATCGCAGGCCCCGTGTCGCCACCCTTGACCCAGCCTTGCCGACTGTCGAGCAGCAGGTTGCCCTTGACCGATTTCCCTTCCGCCGAGTGGCACGAATGGCAGTGGGTGACCAGCAGCGGACGAACCTTCTTCTCGAAGAAATCCAGTTGTGCAGGCGTGATCTCCCCGGCAGCGCCGCAGACCGTCGTGAACGGGAGCGACGCCGCCATGACAGGCAGCGCCATCGCCACGGCCATCAGCCGTTGTGCCGGCTTGCGGATCGAACAAGTCATGAAGATGCTCCAAACCAAGACCGGACCGGAGGAAGGAACCTTGTTAAGTATAGGAAATATCGCGTAAAAGCAGCGGCCAATCCCAAAGTTTTTCGGACGAATAGGTAACGCCGACGCGGGTAATTGCAGACGGGAAGCGAGGGGTTTCAGGGATTCTGAAACACGAGTTTCGGATAAGCCCAGCCCGGAGCCTGGGAATTTTTCGACTTCGACTCCCCACGTTCACGCATTGATGCAGGTTTGGTGCGGGATAGAATGGCAGGATGCCTCTTCACCCCCGGTCCCCCTTCCAGGAGGTCTGATGATGATCACGCGAAACCTGTCGCATCGGGCTTGGCTGCCGGCGCTCGGATGGCTGCTGCTGGGCGCGATGCCTGCCATCGCGGCCGATGAAGTGCTCGTCGAGCGGGCCAGGGAGAACATCAAGCCTTTGCCGCAGGTGGAAGTGGATGAAGCGCCGGATGTGAAACCGGCGGAAGTGAATCTGAAAGCGCCGCAACCCCCCGCCCCCGGAGACCCCGCCCCCGGACAAGCGCAAGCCAAGCCCGATGCTCAGGCACCCGAAGTTGTCAAAGAGGAGTCTGTGCCGGGCGGGCGCGTCAAGCCCGTGGTCAAGCGGCCCACGGGGCGCATCCCGCTGGTCTCGAAGGTGACCAACGACATCAGCCGGGAGGCGCGCATGGGCTGGGCTGCCGAGCGCGACTGGCCTCATGAAGAGGCGGATCATTCCTCGCGCCAGGAGGTCGCGCTGCTGAATCGGCAGATCATTCAATCGCTGATGAAGCGGCAGGACAACCACCCGGCGGTGGATGGGTACGTGCGCTGGCAACTGCTCAGCTATGCCCCGGATCTCTCCGAAGCCAGGCCGCAGGAAATCCGCTCGATGATCGCCAATCTCCCGTCGCTGACGAGGCTGCCCGTGCCCCCGCAGCCGCGCAACATTCTCCGTCCGGGCGATCACGGCGGCGGCGCTTATTTCTTCTCCGGCGTGCAACGGGCTTTCATCAGCGACCTGCGACCGGTGCCCGGAGCCAGAGGCTACAACCCGACGCTGAGCGTCGTCAACGTGGGCACCGGCCTGAGCTTTGAAACCCCGGAGGAAGTCATCGAGAAATCGCGCGGCGCCGCCTACGACCATGTCGCCTCCAGGCCGGTCATCGAAAAGCTCAACGTGCCCACCGCCAACTACCGCACCCGGCTCATGGAACTGATCCCCTCCGAAGGCGGCTTGAAACTGGAGGCTCTCTTCACCGACATGAAGGATCGCATCGAGGCGGGCGACCCCAGTTACAAGGATGCCTGCCAGGCGTTCTTCAACGAGGCGCACGCGATGCGCGACGATCCTTCCATCCCCGAAAAAACGCGCTGGATGCTCATCCATCAGATGAAGACGCTGGGCGCCAAGAAGGTGCTGGTGCTCAAGGACATCAAGATCGACAACGCAGGCAACATGAGCGTGGCCCGCGAAGCGGTGGCCTTCCCCCGGCAGCATCTGGACACGGCCATCGAATACCTGCGCGGCCCGATGAAGACGGATGGGCTTCCTGAATAACCTCACGTCCAAGCCGCTTGCGGCTTCGCGATCCCAGCCACCCATCTCAGCCCCATCTCACCTCCAGCCCCCCGCGCGGCTCGGATGAACATCAATTTCTGACGATATATCCGAATAAGGCGCTTTCCTCTGTTGCGATGAGAAGGTATCCTTCCGACAGTTGGCACGGGTTCGCCTGCCGAAACCGGCAGCCGCTCTCGTGCGTAGGATATGTGGCATCAGTGAACTTTCGTTTTCCCTGTTCAACCTCTAGTCAAGGAGTTCCGGCATGGCACTGGCATCAGGCAACCCCGCCCTCAAGGCAATGGAACGGACGATCCACGCGGACATCGATCAGCCCGTCATGACGGTGCAAGGCACGGTCAACAAAATTCTGATCCTCATGGGCTGTCTTCTGCTCACCGCGACCTACGCATGGAGCCAGGCCAAATCGCCCAACATTCAGATCATCATGTTCGGCGGCCTCATCGGCGGCCTGATCTTCTCGCTCATCACCATCTTCAAGCCCAATGCCGCGCCGTTTACCGCGCCGATTTATGCGATGTGCCAAGGCCTTTTCCTCGGCGCGCTCTCGGCGGTCGTGCAGAACGCCGTTGGCCCCAACGTGCCCATCGTCATGCAGGCGGCCGGCCTCACCTTCGCCACGCTCGTGGCCATGGGCATCGCCTACAAGACCGGCGTGATCAAGGTCACCGCAAAATTCCGCGCGGGTGTCGTCGCCGCCACCGGGGCCGTCTTCCTCGTTTACTTCGTCACCATGATCCTGCGCCTCTTCGGCGTTGATGTGCCTTTCATCCACCAGGGCGGAGCGATCGGCATCGGCATCAGCCTCGTGGTGATCGTCATCGCCGCCCTGAACCTCACCCTCGACTTCGACTTCATCGAACGCGGCGCGGAAAACAACCTGCCCAAGAACTACGAGTGGTACGGCGCCTTCGGCCTGATGGTCACCCTCGTCTGGCTCTATCTGGAAATCCTCCGGCTGCTGCTCATCCTCGCCGCCAACCGGGATTGATGAAGAACCAAGCCGCCTTCAAGAAACACAAACGGCGAGCCGATCCGGCCCGCCGTTTTTTATTTGGCCGTTCGCCTTGGCGAACGACGGATCATGCCTCACCCGCGATGATTCAAAAAGCCCTGTCCCCACGTGCTTTTGTCGATCAGTTCCTGCGTGACCTTGTTCCTTGTCAGTTTTTCGAAGCGAGGCCAGGCTTCGGCGAAACGTCTTCGCATCTTCGCCCGGCCCAGCGCCGGTATCCATCGCGCCAGCGGCAGAAAGGCCGGATCACCCAGGCCGTCGATCACCACCATGCGCCAGCCTCCATCGGCGCGGCGCTGGGCCGTGATGTTGTGATCGAGCACCGCGCGGGTCAGGATCGCGTGCTTGACGAAGAATGCCTCGAGCTCCTTGAACGCGGGGCGAAACTGCTCCAGTTCGTAGCCCACGGAGATCAGCTCGCGCAGGCTTCGGGCGATGGGGCCATCGTGATCGCGCACCAGGTCGAGCACCAGGCCGGGGCCGAGGTCGGTCTGCGCGTAGCCGTGGCATCGGGGCAGATGGCTGTTCATGTCCGCACCGATCTGGCGGGCGAGGCGATCGAGAATCTGCTTTTCGTGGGCGTTGTTGTCGTACTCCCGCCGAAGGCCAAAGAGCGGCGATTTCTTTTTGCTTTGAAGCCGAACGGTTCTTCGATCATCCTGGCGCAGCACCTTGATGCACTTGTCCGGCTCAAGCGGATGGACGAAGCACAACCGGCGGCCGCCGATGGCGAAGGGCTGCCGGTCGGTGAGTTTGAGGATGGGAGGATCGCCGGCCATTAGCTGCTCCAGCCTCGCTTGCCGCCGCGCATTCGCAGGGCAAAGCTGAAGAGGCCGTCATTCCCGGAAACCTTCACGCGCCTCACCGCCATCGCATTCGCATAGGGCCGCAGGCTGATGCCCGGCTCGACGGTGACCGCCCCAACATACCCCGCCTGCCGCACCATGTGGGCGTGCCGGGTTTCGTAAAGACCAAAAGGGTAGGCGAACGTGGCGGGCACAGCGCCGAAGGCGGCCTGAAATTCCTGTCGCGCGGCGGCGATTTCCGATCGGGCTTCATCATCGGGAATCGTGGTGAGATTGGCATGAGTCCTGGTGTGGCCACCCAGTTCCCAGCGGCCGGAAGCGAGCATGGCGCGGACCTGGTCATCGCTGAGCTTGGGCTCGGCCTGCAACTCATCATCGGCGTGATGGGCTTTCTTTTTGCTCGACCAGCCGCCGCTGCGATCGCCGACGAGATAGAGCGTGGCGACCGCCCCATATCGCGCCAGCACCGGGTCAGCCGCCAGGAGATTGTCTTCATATCCATCATCAAAGGTGAGGCAGACGGATCGCGGCGGCAACGGCTGATCGGAAAACAACCGGCTGGCGAAGACGAAGCGGAAGTCGCGCCGGCTGAGCCAGGCGATCTGTTGCTCGAAGGCTTCGGGGGTGACGCGCAGCTTGTTGAATCGCGTGCCGGACCGATGCGGGCGAACCATGTGATACATCAGGACGCGCGGGTGATCCCATGCGACAGGGCGCCGCCACCAGGCATAGCGGCTGCTGAGCCACCCTGCCGCGATGGCCAGTCCGCTGCCGACAAGTAGGGGAATCAGGGGCAAGTCATTCACTCCTGGCCGCATGGCGGACGACAGGGTAAAAGCATATGGGAGGGCGAGGCCTCCGCTGGGAGGGCGAGGCTCCCGCTGGGAGGGCGAGGCTCCCGCCGAGCCGTTCGTTTGCGAAGCCCGTCCGCGGGCTGAAGCAAACGAAACCCGCGCGGCCGGCGATCGTGCCTGATTGTTCGCCTGCCGCGCGAGTTTCGTTTGCTCAGGCCCCCAAAGCGGGGC
>CAZYPK010000178.1:0-10403 GCA_964649195.1 uncultured Phycisphaeraceae bacterium | reverse complement strand
CGCGAACTTCGTTTGCTTCAGCCCGCAGACGGGCTTCGCAAACGAACGGCTCGGCAGGAGCCTCGCCCTCCCGGAGCCTCGCCCTCCCGGCCGGAGGCTTCCGCTCTCCCGTCCGGGGTTGAATGCACGGTTGGGCCTACAATGGCCGAAGAAGATGGTGGATTATTCACCGACAGGGAAACCGGGATCATGGAACCCAGACGCTTGTGCTTGACGATTCTGCTCGTGGCGGTCGCAGGGGTCTGCGGCTCGCGGGTGATTGTTGCGGCTGATCCGCTGGTCGATGGCTGGATTGCGCAGCTCGACAGCGATCAGTTCGAGGTCCGCGAATCGGCCACGCAACATCTCATCCTGGCCGGCCCCCCCGCCGTGGCGGCGCTGGTGAAAGCCGCGCAGGATGCCAGCGCGGAGGTGACCTGGCGCGCGGTTCATGTCCTGGGTGAGATTGCCGTGGCCGGCGACTTTGACAAGGTGAACATCGCGGAGGATTCGCTGGAAAAACTGAAGCGCTCCGCCAATCCGTCGGCGGCGATGCGGGCCGCGGGGATACTCGAATCCTTGCCCGAATCGCGGCAGAGCCGGGCCATCGCCATGCTGCAAACGCTGGGCGGCGCCATCGACGCCTCCGGCACGCAACTGCATCTCGACGGCAAATGGCAGGGACAGGACAGCGGCCTGCGATACGTCCGGCATGTTCCGGCGCTTCGCAATGTTCAGATCGAACCGGATGCGGATGTCAGCGACGAAGGCATCAAAAAGCTTCGCTCCTCGCTGCCGGAGCATGTGCGCATCACGCAGTATGGCAGCGCGTTTCTGGGCGTGGGGGCCGCATCAAACGAAGGTTCGACCGGCATGATGGTGCTGACGGTGCAACCCGGCTCCCCCGCCGCCAAGGCCAAATTGCAGGTGAGTGATGTCATCACCCGCATTGACGATGCCGCCATCAACGGATTCGACGACCTGGTTGCCGTCATTCGCAGAAAGAAGGTCGGCCAGGAAATCACCATCCGTTATTCGCGCCCCGACCCGGACACCGGTGACCTGAAGGATGGCACGGCGAAAGCCACCCTCGGCCCGCGCAATACGATGAACCGTTAGCGCATTTCTGAACCTGAGTTTCGTTTAAGCCCCGGGTCCTTCCGGCTTCTCTGTGGGCCATTTTAGTGTAAATGAGTACGTCAAGGAGCGTATTCATTCATGAACGACACCGACCTTTATCAGCTCGGCGCCATCGAAGGCGTGGCGCCCCCGGAACCGGACATGTGGGATCCGTATGTGAAGGCGACGGTGGAACACGTGCCGCTGGCGAAAGACAAGATCGTGTTCGACCCCCGGGGGCGGTTCCACATCATGAAGCAGTTGAACGAGGCACCCCCGGGGTGGACCAGGTTCGCCGCGCCGAACACCGCGCGTTGAAGGCCCAGGGCGACGACACCCTGACGAGAACGAAACACCTGTGGCTGTACGCGCAGGAGAACCTGTCGGAGAAGTTGTTGCCGCGGTTCGAGAAAGTGCGCGACCTGAAACTGAAGACGGGCCGGGCGTGGGCGATCAAGGAAACGCTGCGCGGCCTGTGGGACCACCGCTCGGTTGGCTGGGCGCGACGCAGCGCGCTGGAGCCGATCAAGCGGGTGGCGCTGACGCTCATAGAGACGCCTGCAGAACATTCTGACCCACTGCCGGCACCCGATCACCAACGGCGTGGCCGAGGGTCTCAACAGCAAGATCATGGCCATCAAACGGATGGCGTGCGGCTACCGCAATCCAGGCAACTTCAAGACAGCGATTCTCTTTTTCTGCGGCGGTTTGGCGATGGACCCACAATCATGCCGGAAGGACCTTATTTATTTGTTATTGCTTATTTCTTATTGAAGGGACGCTGGCCAGCGGCGAAGACTGCCCCCCCCAAATAAGCAATAAGCAATCACCAATAAATAATAACCAATGTCCCCTGCCCTCCCCGCTCTGCTACCCTGCCCCCGTGCCCCGCGACAAACCGCCGATCAACCGCGAAGTTCGTGCCGACCTCGCCTGCCGGGAGTGCGGCTACAACCTGCGCGGCCTGCGCTTCGACCAGACCTGCCCCGAGTGCGGCATCGATGTCGAATGGTCCACCCACGGCCACCTGCTGCGCTACGCCGGCGTCCGCTGGCTGCGCAGCCTCTACCGCGGCACGGGATTCCTGATCGCTTCCATCATCCTTTCGTTTGTCGCCTTGGTCGCGTTGCTTTCGGAATCGGTAAACGCAAGCCGCGAGGCGATTTCACTGCCGCTGCTGTACGGTGTCATCGCCACGGGCATCACAGGTTCCCTGTTCCTCACCACGCAGGAACCGCGCATGCATTCGAGCGAACCGCTGCACAGCGCCCGCCGAATCACCCGGCTGTTGTGCGCCGCCACGGCGGTGAGCTGCGGCGTTCTGCTGATCGATCAGCTTCATTCACTGTCTCATGGCACCATCTTCGAACTCAACATACTCCACGGAATCGCCGCCACGACATGGTTTCTGATGCGGGCGATGACCATTCGCACCATGAGCATCATCGCCCGCCGATCGAGCTACTATGGCATGGCGAGTCGGGTGAATTCCCTGCTGGTGTTGCTGATCATCGTTGCGGCCCTGAACCTGACCGCTCTCTATGTCGGCTATCGCGGAAACTTTGAAGGCTGCTGTGTCGTGTGCGGTTGCTTCCTGCTCGAACTGTTCTATTACGGCGCCTTCCTCTTCGTGACCTCCGAAATGCGAAGCGAACTGCGCACCGCCATTCGCATCAGCGGCTCACGACCCTGGCGGGCCACGCCGAAGGATGAGAAGCAAGAGCCGCGACTCAACGAGTCGCGGACGTGAACAGCCTCAAGGAGCGTCCGTCGCGCAGTGGATGAACAGCATCCGTCGCGCGGCGATTGTCGATTCGCGGCGGATGGAGCGGCAGGCGCGGTTGTCGCCTGGTTGCGAAGTGTGATATCTGTCATGTTCGAGTTCCGCTGTCGAAGGCGCGCTTCACCACCCTTGAGGCCGTTCACCTCCGCGACTCGTTGAGTCGCGGCTCGGACAAGGCGTCCGCGTGTTGAGACGTTTCCAAGGCGCCTTCGCCGTAACCGCTCAATGATTCGCGGCAAGGTTCATGGGTGTCCCCGTTTCGCCTCGCCGGTCCGTCCCATTTTCCCGACAGGAGCAGATCATGTTCGCCCATCGCTGTTCGATGTTTGTGGCTGCCGCCGTGGTCGCGGTGTCGTTGCTTTCCTCGCCGCTTCATGCTCAGAATCTCAAGCCCGACTTCGTGAAGAAGATCGATGAAGCCCTGCCCGCCAAACCGACGGCGGCGCCCTCGAAGAAACACAAGGTGCTCATCTTCACTCACGCGGCAGGCTTCGTGCATAGCTCGATTCCCTACGGCGCCTATGCCGTGGAAGCGATGGGCAAAAGGAGCGGCGCCTTCGAATCGGTGACGAGCAACGATCCCGCCGTCTTTGATGACCTGTCGGGATATGGCGCGATCGTCATGGTCAACACCACCGGCGACTGGCTCCTGCCTCGCAGCCCCGGCGGCGAACCCAAGCCCGACCCCAACAAACCCGATCCGAACTTCGAAGCGAAGGTCGCCGCGTGGAAGGCCGCCAAGGCGAAATACGATGCGGTCATCAACGCCGAGAAGGCCAAGGTCGAATCCCGCCGAAAGAACCTGCTCGACTTCCTCGCCGCAGGCGGCGGACTCGTCGGCTTCCATGCCGCCAGCGATGCCCAGTATCACTGGAAGGAATTCGGCCTGATCATCGGCGGCTACTTCTGGGGACACCCGTGGCACGAAAAAGTCGGCGTCAAGCTCGATGACCCCAACCACAAACTGCTCGCCGTCTTCGAGGGAAAGGACTTCGAGATCGCCGACGAAATCTACCAGTTCAAGGAACCCTACAGCCGCGGCAACCTCCGCATCCTGCTTCGCCTGGACACCGCCAAGACCAACATGAAGAAGAACGGCATCCACCGCACCGATGATGACTTCGCCGTCGCCTGGGTGCGCAGCTACGAGAAAGGCAACATCTTCTACAGCTCGCTGGGCCACCGCGAGGAAATCTACTGGAACCCCGCCATCCTCAAGTTCTACCTCGACGGCATCCAGTTCGCACTGGGCGACCTCAAAGCCGAAACCGCCCCCAGCAACCCCCAATGACATCCGTTCATCTTCAAGCACCAAAAGCCCACGCACTCCCATCAAAGCCCACACACTCCCGCAAAGCCCACGCACTCCTGTGCGTGGGTTTTCTTTTCACGACTACAATCCCGACATGGCCACCACCAATCAAACCCTCGCCACCCTCTTCGCGCAGATGGCGGATGTGCTGGAGATTCTCGAAGGCGACCGCTTCCGCATCAACGCCTTCCGCAAGATCACCCGCGTGCTGGAGGAACTGGGCGACGATGTGGCCGCCATCGGCCCCGATGTCGGCAGGCTCTCCAAAATCGAAGGCGTCGGCAAAAGCTCCGCCCAGCGCATCGCCGAATTCCTGACCACCGGCAGGATCAAGGATCACGATGAACTGCTCGCCAGGATTCCGCCCGGCCTGCTGGAGCTGCGTGAAATCTCCGGCCTGGGCCCCAAGACCATCGCCCTCCTCTGGAAGGAGGCGAACATCACCGGCAAAGCCGACCTCGCCGAAAAACTCAAGGGCGACGAACTGGGCAACCTGCCCGGCATGGGCGAAAAAAAGCTGGAAAACCTGCGTAAATCGCTGGCTTTCACCGCCGGCGCCGGCGGCCGCGTGCGCATCGGCAAGGCCATGCCCGTGGCCAAATGGTTTGTCGAAAAATTGCGGTCGCTCAAATCCGTCAAGCGATGCGACTTCGCCGGCAGCCTCCGCCGCGGCAAGGAAACCATCGGCGACATCGACATCCTTGTCGCCGTCGATGCTGCGGATTCCGGGGCCGCCGCCGCCATCAGCGATTACTTCATCAAGCTCGATGTTGTCAGCCAGGTGCTCGCTCATGGCGAAACGAAGTCGAGCATCCGCACCAGCGACAACCTTCAGGTGGACCTTCGCGTGATCGATGATTCGTCATACGGCGCAGCCCTGATGTATTTCACCGGCTCCAAGGAACACAACATCCTCATGCGCGAACGCGCCATCAGACGGCACGCCCGGCTCAACGAATACGGCCTCTACAGGGACGACGCCAAAACACTCATCGCCGCCGCCACGGAGGAGGAGGTTTACAAGGCGCTGGGCCTGCCCTGGATTCCCCCGACGCTGCGCGAAGACCGCGGCGAGATCGCCCTTGCCGAGAAACACCAACTTCCGCAGCTCATTCAACTGGCCGACATCAAGGCCGACCTGCACGCCCACACCACCGCCAGCGATGGCATGTGGTCCATCCGCGGCCTCGCCGAGGCCGCCGCGGAACATGGCCTGGAGGTGATCGCCGTCACCGACCACTCCAGGAGCCAGTTCCAGGCCAACGGCCTCGATGAAAAGCGAATGGAAAAACATCTCGCGGAGATTCGCAGAGTCGCCGACGAGATGAAGAAAACCATCACCATCCTCGCCGGCGCCGAGGTCGATATCCTCGCCGATGGCAAGCTCGATTATCCCAACAGCCTGCTCTCGCAGCTCGATGTCGTCGTCGCCAGTCCCCATGCCGCGCTCACGCAGGACCCGGAGAAGGCCACCACAAGATTGCTCAAGGCGATCGACAACCCCTGCGTGACGATCATCGGCCACCCCACCGGCCGCCTGGTCAACCGCCGCGAAGGACTCAGCCCCGACATGAAGAGGATCATCGCCGCCGCCAAGGCCAGAGGCGTCGCCCTGGAAATCAACGCCAACTCCCACCGCCTGGACCTGCGCGACACCCACGCACGAATGGCCGTCGAAGCCGGCGTCAAACTCGCCATCAACACCGACGCCCACGGCCCTGCCGACCTCAACGAACTCCAATACGGCATCCTCACCGCCCAGCGAGCCGGCGCCACCGAGGCGGACGTGATCAACTGCCTCCCCGCCGCCAAGCTGATCAAGTGGCTCAAGTTCACACGCCAATGAACAGGGCGATCACATAAAGGCGAACGACCCGCACATGCGATTGCCCTGGCGAATGAATCCGCATCTGGCAAAGTCCGTTCGAACCCGCTAGAATCGCCCGAAGCATCTGGAGAGGTGCCTGAGCGGCTGAAAGGACCGGTTTCGAAAACCGGCGTAGGCTTCGGCTTACCGAGGGTTCGAATCCCTCCCTCTCCGTTTCCCCGGAATCGCCCTTGCAAAGCCTTGCGATCAAGGCATTTGCAAGAGCGATTTGTTTTGGCACAAAGCCTTGTGCCAAAACTGTGCCAAAATGTCACCGCCAGGCTGCTTCCGGGGGCGGTGTTCTGGCTCGGGATGATTCTCACTTGGGGCATGTTCATGCTCAACGTCACGTACACTCTACAGGTCCGAATCTTCATGCTGGGGCACTAGTGGTCTATTCCCTTCGACATTGCGGCTGAATGTCGAATCCTGTCGATCCTTCTGGTGGGCATGCCGCCCGCAATGTCAGAAGGAATGAACCACTAGCGTCTCCTGGGGTGAAGAAGGAACATCGGTGACATCCACGGCCGGCCCAGTTGCCGGCAGTGCGCCACCGAGAGGATTGATCTTGGACATCTGCGATTTCGACTCTTCAGTGTGCAGGTGGTAATACCGGCGCACCATCTTGGAACTGCGCTGGCCCAGCCAGCGCATGAGCACCTGCTCAGGCACGCCGGAGTTGGAGCAGACGCTGCAAAAGTAATGGCGAAAACTGTGAATGCGGCCATTGATGAAACCCTGCTCCCCGTCCTCGACGGGGAACCGCTTCTTAAGCGGCATGATGACGTCCCTGATGAGGACGTTGCGAACCGTGTCCGGCTTAAGCTTGCCGCCCAAGGGGCCATGAAACACTCGGCCATCGGCGCTTCGAGGTATGCCGTGGAGGATATTCTTGAGCGCCGGATGAATAGGCAAAGTTCGCGAACGGCGACCCTTGGTGCGTTGTGCGGATTCACGCTGAGATCGAGAACCTACTTTGGTTTGGTCGCTGATGGTGATCGAATCCGACTCGATGTCGATATTCGACCAACGCAGCTGCGCCAGTGGAAGCTCGGGCCGCGCCGCATGAGCAGGCCCAGAGCGACGAGGTCGGGCGCTGTCCGCATTGTTCTTCGATGCGTGTTTATTTTGAGAAGAAGCCACTGATGCCCTTGCGGCAATGATCGTCGGCATGTTCCTTGCCACAATCACCGCTTGCATGGGGCAACAGGTGCGAGCGAATCGAATGGCCAGACCCATCAGGCCCAGCGAGGCGGTCACCTGCCGAGAAGGGAGCCGGGTGTTGAAACCACTCGATCCCGCCGCCGACGGGCGCCCCGATCAAGTACTGCGTGTCGGCCTGGAGGACCTGCGGCGAAGCGAGCTGGTGCCAGCGCCACGAATCGATGACCTGCCCAGCACTGATGAGCCGCACCGATCCGAGCAGGGTGGTGCCGGTGGCGTTCCACAAGCCCACATCGATGAAACTGCCATACATACACGCCATCATCCAGAACGAACCGTTTCCTCCTTCCTCTTCCGCTCCCCGGCTCTGTAAATCTTCACCACCCCTCCCGCTTCATCCCGTAGAGCGATGTGATTGTCTTGCAGACATTTTTATTGCACCAGCCGATGCTACGACAGCGCCAGCAGTAGCTCCTGTTCCAGTCCCCGATGGTGTCGGTCCCACATGTCGAGCAGGCTCGCAATGACCGGGTTGCCGCCAAGTGTACGAACCAGTTCGAGCACTTTGATTTGGTCGATCAGAAGGGCTTCCTTGGCCTCCAGTGCTCGATTGACGCCCCGGGCGATCAGCGACTCGCGCAACGCCACCGCACACAGCGGGGCCGACTCTGCATTGGCCTCGTCCGCTTGGACGAGGATGATTCGCCTCAGAAAAGTCACATGCTGGCGAAGATGCTGCGCGTCGTCCATCAGTCGCGGCGGCACCAGCTCCGATCCGCTGGTCATCCGCGCGGACAGGTTGATCACATGCTCAGTGACGGCACGAAACCGCCCGCCGATTTCCAATATGCCCATGATCGGCATCAGGTATCTGTCGTACAGCATCACGAGCCGCTGGAGTCGCGACCTCAGCTTTGCGGAATCCTCCGTGGCGCGATACTGGGCCACCTCCATGCTGATGCGGGCAATGTTCTCCGCCACGGTGGTGCCAACGATGCCAATCGCATCGCCGATTTCATGCAGCAATGCGCCGGCTCGTTCTTCATCAACGTCACACCCATCCTTCGCGCATTGGTCCAGATGGTTGGCCAACTCAACAGTCAGGCCATCGAGGTTCTCGACCCATGCGAGCACCACGGCGGGCGTCGCCAGGGTGTGCCGATCATCGAGGGCCGCGATGAACCTTGTGAGGAAGGGCGGCGGTGCCCACTCGCCCGTGCTTTGGGTCAGAACCCCGAGACGTTTCATCTCGTTGATCTTCCCGCCGACGATGGAGACATCGAGGTGAGATCGCAGGAATGCGGCAATTTCGTCATCCGATCGAAAGCCACCGCTGAGCCGACAAATGGAAGAGACCAGCGGATAGTGTGCCGCCACAAACCTTACAAACTCGGTAGGCATTCTTGGCATGACTGGAAAATCGCACCCGTTCGCGGTCTGCTTCGCGTCGTGATTCGTCTTGGAATGGCTGAGCGTGCCTCCGAAAATTACGGCGGCATCGCTCTCGTTCAATTCCGCACGACAATATACCACTCGTGGTGCGCTTGCCGTCACATCGACACCACTTGTCCATGGGCGGACGAAGCCGACGGCGAAATTGAGCGGCCTATGATGCGCTCCAATTCAAACGATCGCTTGAAGATTCGCAGTTGCTTGAGCAAGCAGGATCGCGTTTCAATCGTGGTGTCCCGGCGGAGTGAGATACATATGGTCGAGTTCGTAAACGCGCCACGCCCGATCATGCTTGTCGTACCGCCGGCCACGGTTCGATAGGGATTCGATGATGTCTGCCTTTAGGGGCATCTTCGAATCTCCAGAAAGTATCGCCTTCCGATGGCGTGTTGCGAGCGTTCATCACTTTCCCGCGCGTTCGTGATTCATGCGCAGCAGGTTGGCCAGCACGAGCTGATCCACTTCGGCGCGCTTGGTGGCCAGCGGGTCGCCGGCGGGCAAAGGCTGCCCGGCTCCGGTTTCTTTCCAGACGGTGGCCCAGTCCTCATCCCATCCGCCAGCTTTGTCCACGGCGGCGTAGGCGGCCAGCACGGCGCGGTCCAGCTTTTCGTGGGCCAGCTTGAGCCAGGTCGGGCGTTCGTTGTAAAGGTTGGTGAGGGTGCGTTTCTTGAGCTTCGCATCCTTGGCGGCGCGGGCCATGATGGCGCTCTGGCGGATCAGGGGGCGGGCAGCCTCGGGCACATCTTCGAAGGTGTCCTCCGCGTCCACCTGCCGGGCGATGGGGTCGATCCACTCGGGCGGATTGAGCCACCGTTCGCGCTGCTCATTAAGCTGCTGGGCCGCGTCACTGATGCGCTGATAGGCCGGATGATCCACCGGCTCTTTGCCCGGCGGCCACGGGAGAGGGAAGGTCTCGAAGCAGGTTGTGGGGGTGTAACGCGGGCGGTCTTCCAATTGAGTGCCCATTCGCAACGCCCACAATTCGTGGACAGATGCGTGTAGCACGCCAAGAAAATAGTCGTCACTCCTAGCAAATACAGGTATCGTCTTGTCGGGCTGAATCGTCGTCGCGATCCAAGCGAACAAGCGATGCTTAGCAACCATTGTGGTGCCCAGTAGCCTTGAATGATTTTTCATCGCATTCCGTACGCCGTCTCCGCGCCGGCGAAATCTCCACCATAACTTTGCGACTCTTTCATCTCTATTTTTCTCCCGTACCGCCCGACTGTGAATCTCCGCCCACTCATACACCGATTGATAACCTGCCGCTTGATCTTCCGTAGAAACGCTGTCGAAATCGATTATCCAATCGGTTGCACGTCCACCAACGAAAGCTTTTCCATTGGTCCATGCAACCATGACATCGGCGTTCGATCTTCCATTCGGATTAGGAAGCGCGATTAGGCGACGGGCATCTTTGTAATCCACATCAAAATGCGCTCCCTTTTCCGGCGACCGAACATAAACACCTTCATTCTCAGAGAGTGGCAGTGCGTCCGCCGGATTATCCAATTCCGCGCTCAAGTCTGCATTTATCTGCATGACAGTTTCAGCATCAAGCGTCCGACTTGATTCGTCACCGGAATCAAAAGCGATAATTGACACACGTACGGCTGCGCCATCAAGTATCCATGGTCGATCTGACCACGCCATAAAGATATTTCCTGACTTGTTAATACTACAACGCTACAAGCCGTCTCATCGGCATCGACGTATGTCCTTCAACT
>CAZYPK010000177.1:0-10437 GCA_964649195.1 uncultured Phycisphaeraceae bacterium | reverse complement strand
ATCTCCGCGACTCGTTGAGTCGCGGCTCGCCAGCCGCGACGTAACACGTCGCGGAGACGCACGGCGGACAAGGATGGCCAATCCAACCTTCGGGTCACAGCCACGAACGGGGTGGGTACACCGGTTGTGGACCGGTCATCGCGGGTGAACCGGTTGTATTCGGCAGCGCTTGCCGCCATCGACCATCCTTGAGGCCGTTCATCTCCGCGACTCGTTGAGTCGCGGCTCAGAGTCATGGCTGGGTGTTTGACGGGTTGAACGATCTTCGATACGCTGTCTGGTCTGTCCTTTGCTTTGCAGCACCGCTTGATATGGGCGGTGTTGTCGGCGGCGACGGCCGCCGAATCGTGTCCCCATCAGCCCCACTAGAAGGTTTCGTGCCATGCTTCCATGCCAACGTAAAACCCGCACCCAGAGCAAGAAAGGCCGCAACCACAAGTGGTTGAAGCCGGTGCAGAGCGTGACCTGTCCCAACTGCCGTGCGGTCAAACTGCCTCATGCGGCGTGCAGCGCGTGCGGCTATGTGCGTCCCGGTCTGAAACTCCGCGTCGCCGCCGAGGAAGATTAAATCGTGCGCATCGCTGTGGATGTCATGGGTGGAGACCATGCGCCTGGTGCGATCCTCAATGGATGCCTGGACGCGGTCTCATTGTTGTCGCCGGAGGATCGCCTGGTCCTTGTGGGCGATGGTACGACCATTGGGCAGGGGTTGAGAACCCGCGGCATCGAGGCCGACCCGCGCATCGAAGTCGAGGCGACCACGCAGGTCATCACCATGGATGACTCGCCGGTCTCGGCGCTTCGGGAGAAGACCGACAGTTCCATCGTGCGCTGGGCCCAGCTCGGTTCCAAGCGCAGCGGTCCGCGGCAGTGCGATGCGATCATCAGCGCGGGCAACACCGGGGCCTGCGTCGCCGGGGCCCAGATGTTCCTTCGCCGGCTGCCGGGCGTGCATCGACCGGGCATTGCGGTGACCATCCCCACCTTCTATGGCCCGATCGTCGTCTGCGATGTCGGCGCCAATCCCGAACCGCGTCCGACCCATCTGCATCAGTATGCCCACATGGGGTCGATCTATGCCGAGAAAATCATCGGGGTGAAGAACCCCAAGGTCGCCCTGCTTTCCATCGGCTCCGAAGAGGGCAAGGGCAACTCGCTGACCCGCGAAGCGGCGGCGCTGATCAAGGCGGACAAGCGGCTCAACTACGTCGGCTACGCGGAAGGCCGGGAACTGTTCGAGGGCAAGGCCAACGTGATCGTCTGCGAAGGCTTCAGCGGCAACGTGGTGCTGAAGCTGGCCGAGGGGCTGTCGATGGGCCTGTTCAAGACGATCACCCGCGAGATCATGGCGGTGGATCCCGAACTGGCCAGGCGGTTTGAGCCGGTGATCAAGTCGATCTACAGGAAGCACGACCATCACGAATACGGCGGGGCGCCGCTGATGGGCGCCAACGGCATCTGCCTCAAGTGCCACGGCTCCAGCGAGGCCCGCACCATCGTCAACGCCGTCAAGAGCGCCATGCGGTTCATCCAGCTCAACGTCAACGAAGCCATCGTCCAAGCCCTGGCCGACTCGGTGCCTGAGACGGCGATCAGTTAACCATCCGACTGCGATTGTGAAGCATCTGGGGAGAAGTTTCGAGTTTCGAGTTCCGAGTTCCGAGTCGCAAGACAGTGGAACTTCAACCCGGAACCCGAAACCCGAAACTCGGAACTTTTCAAATGACTTTGCCGACCGCCCCACGAACCTTTGGCATCCGCCTCTCTGGCACGGGCATGGCGGTGCCTGCGAATGTCGTCACCAACGCGGACCTGGCCAAGACCGTTGACACGAGCGACCAGTGGATCAGCCAGCGCACCGGCATCCGCCAGCGACATGTCAGCGAAGCGGGCACGAACGTCCTCACGCTGTCGCGCCAGGCGATGCGGCAGGCCCTGGCGAGCGCGGACCTGGCGCCGACCGATCTGGACATGCTCATCCTTGCCACGCTCACGCCGGAGATGGTCACGCCATCGACCGCCGCCCGGGTGGTGAGCGACATCGGCGCGACGCCCGCCGGCGCCGTCGATATCTCCGCCGCCTGCTCCGGCTTTGTCTATGGCGCGAACATGGCGGCCAGCCTGATCCAGACCGGCTTCTACAAACACATCGGCGTCGTCGGCTGCGAAACGCTCAGCAAGATCACCAACTGGACCGACCGCGCCACCTGCGTCCTCTTCGGCGATGGCGCAGGGGCCGCGATTTTTTCCGCCACCGAAGACGCATCGCGCGGCTGCCTCTACCAGAACATGGGCTCCGATGGCGGCAGATGGCACGAACTCTACTGCCCGCGCACCGAGGCGGACCTGCCGCCCAACGGCGCAGGGGCGCCGTTCAACGGACAATTCAACACGTTGCAGATGAACGGACGGGAGATTTACAAGTTCGCCGTCGGCACGCTGCAAAAATCGATCGAGGCCGCCCTGTCCCACTGCCATCTCCAACCTTCCGACCTGGCGATGATCATCCCGCACCAGTCCAACGCCCGCATCATCGAATCGGCCCGCGAAAAGCTGGGCGTGGGCGAAGACCGCATGTACGTGAACATCGACCGCTACGGCAACACCTCCGCCGCCAGCGTGCCCATCTGCCTGCACGAACTGGTGACGGCCGGCCGGGTGAAGCCCGGCGATCACGTCCTCTTCGTCGCCCTGGGCGGCGGCCTGACGTGGGCGACGAGTCTGTGGAAGGTGTGAAACCTGAATTCGGGATAAGCCCCGCCCGGAAGGGCGCGGGCCAAAGCGTGTCCAATGAACAAAGTATCCCAGGTTTACAAGGTGAATTCGGATCGGAAATCGAGTTGTGATTCGTGAACGAGCCGCGTATCGATCACCCCTTGGCCCGCGCCCTGTTCCGGGGGCCGGGCGGGGCTTATCCCGAACTCAGGTTGTGAGATATTTCGATATGCCAGCACAAGGCTGCCCACGCTAAAATCAACACATGGCCAACTGGCGAGAACAAATCGTTTCCAGCCCTGATGTCCTTCGTGGAAAGCCTCGGCTTCAAGGGACGCGGATCCCCGTCAGTTTCGTGCTGGGCTATCTGGCCGATGGCTACACCCATGCCCGGATCATTGAAGAGTTTCCCGATCTGACGGAGACGCAGATCAGTGCGTGCCTCGACTTCGCCCGTGAACTGGCGGAGACGGAGACTGTCACATCATGAGTCTGCGGTTTTTCCTCGATCACTGCGTCGCCTCTTCGTGAACATCCAAGTGCAGGCATGCGACAGAGTCAATACATGTCCCAAGAGATCGAAGATTCCGGCCTGACCTGCCCGTGGTGCGGGTACAACGTCACCGCGCTGACGAAGCCGACGTGCCCGGAATGCGGCAAACGATTTGTTCTGGCCAAGCCGGGTGTGATCGATGAGGCGGAACACCGTACTTTTCGGATCAGCAGCGGAAAAACGATGGTTTGCAGGGAATGCGGACACGACAATCCGGGCTTCATGCCTGCCCGGTGCGGGCACTGCGGAAAACGGTTCACCCTCATGCAGCGCATCTTCGGCACGCACCCGTTTCGCATCGGGTGATCGCCACGGCGTGGCCGGCGCCATTCGATTGCCTTGGTGTCCGATTTCTGTTTATCTATGATTTGAAATGACGGCGGTGAAAAAGAATGTCTTCGTTCGCCAAGGCGAACGGCTAAATCGGGGCACGACATCCGGGGGCGCATCCGGGGGCGCATCCGGGGGGCACATCCGTCCGCAATTTCCTATCATGTCCGGCTTGACCGATACCGGATTCATCACCGTGAACAACAATCCTCAAATTCTTCTGTGCCCCGGGCAGGGCGCTCAGCATGTGGGCATGGGCCGCGCCTGGGCGGACAAGTTTAAGGTTGCCGCCGACACCTTTGCGGAAGCGGATGCGGCGCTGGGGTATTCGATCAGCAAAATCGCCTTTGAAGGGCCGGAGGAGGAGCTGAACAAGACGGACAAGGCGCAGGTGGCGATCTATGTCACCAGCGTGGCCTGTCACCGGGCGCTGAGCGAGCAAGGGAAGATCGGCAAGGTGGTCGCCACGGCGGGGCTGAGCCTGGGCGAGTTCACCGCGCTGCATCTGGCGGGTGCGTTCGGTTTTCAAAGCGGCCTGTCGCTGGTGAAGCTGCGCGGCGAGGCGATGCAGGCCGCGGCGGATGCGACGCCTTCGGGCATGGTCGCGCTGATCGGCGCCGATGAACAACAGGCCATCGACCTCTGCAAGAAGTCGCTCGAAGGCGGCCCCGGAAGCGGCGAAGGCGAAGTGATGGTGCCTGCGAATCTCAACTGTCCGGGCCAGATCGTCGTCAGCGGTTCGCTGGCGGCCTGCGAACGATCGCTGAAGGTCGCCGAGGCGATGGGGCTGCGGGCGACGGCGCTGAAGGTGGCCGGCGCGTTTCACTCGCCGCTGATGCAGCCGGCGGCGGAGAAACTCGCAACAGCGCTGAACCGGATCGAATGGGACGCCCTGCGCTGCCCGGTGCTCTCGAACGTCACCGCAGTCACTCACGAAGGCGACATCAAGTCGATCAAGCAACGGCTGGTCGAGCAACTGACTTCGCCGGTGCGCTGGTCATCGTCGATGCAGTATGCCATCTCGAACCTGCCGGGGCAGTTTGTGGAACTGGCGCCGGGCAAGGTGCTGACGGGGCTGATGCGAAGGATTGATAAGGCGACGAAGGTGGAGAATCATGCGGAACCGGAATAAGGCAAAGTTTCGGGTTCCGAGTTTCGAGTTCCGAGTTGAAAGACAACGGAATCGATGCTTGTGAAAACATCGAGCTTGCAAAGTCACCCTCCCCCTCGGAACTAAAAACTCGAAACTCGGAACTCGGAACTCGGAACTCGGAACTCGGAACTCGGAACTCGGAACTTTTCCATGACTGACACCACCGAACCCACCCGTCTGGCCATTGTCACCGGCGCCTCGCGCGGCATCGGCGCCGCCATCGCTCTTGCCCTGGGCGCTCAGGGGCGCCATGTCGTGCTCATGTCGCGCGATGAGGCGAAGCTGAGTGAAGTGGCCGCCCGGATTGCCGCCGCCGGCGGGCAGGCTTCGGTGAAGGCTTGCGATGTGAGTGATCATGCGAAGCTGGCGGCGACCATCGAGGCGATCGCCGATGAGCACAGGCGGTTGGACATTCTGGTGAACAACGCCGGCATCACGCGGGACAACCTGATGCTGCGGATGAGTGATGATGAGTTTGATTCGGTGATCAGCACGAATCTGCGTTCGGTGTTCGTCGCCTGCCGGGCTGCGCTGCGGCCGATGATGCGGGGCAAGTGGGGGCGGATCATCAACATCGGCTCGGTGTCGGGTCTGGTGGGCAACGCGGGGCAGGCGAATTATGCGGCGGCGAAGGCGGGGTTGGCGGGCATGACCAAGTCGATGGCCAAGGAGATGGCGGCGAAGAACATCACGGCCAACGTGGTGGCGCCGGGCTTCATCGAGACCGACATGACGGCGGGCCTGCCGCAGCAGGTGAAGGACATCGCCATCAGCCACACGCCGCTCAAACGGTTCGGCCAGCCCGGCGAAATCGCGGCGGCGGTGGCGTTTCTCGCGTCCGACGGTGCGGGCTACATCACGGGACAGACGCTGGCGGTCGATGGCGGGATGACGATGGGGTGAAAAATCGGGTGTCGGGTATCGGGTGTCGGGTGTCGGGGGTGAGAAGGCAGAGACGATTGCAAAATGGCTATTGCCAATTGAAAAATGAACATCAAGGTGGCGCAGGTACTTTCACACTTTGCAATTTGCAATGGATATTGGCCATTTTGCAATGGGTCTTGATACTGCCTTGATCCGACACCCGACACCCGACACCCGAAACCCGCCTCCCGTTCCTTCAACTTGTGCCTTTCGCCGCTTTGAGTACAATCGCCGGGCTTGGCAGGGAACCCTCCTGCCGCTATATTCCGTGTTGCTTTGTGGACGGTTTGAGGCAACCTTAACTTCGGCCCGCGGGGCCGGCTCACCAGGAGAGTCAGTCCGATGGACGTCAAGGAAATCGAAGAAAAAGTCATCGCCATCGTGGCCGAGCAAATGGGTGTCGATAAAGGCGAGATCAATCGCGAGACCCATTTCGTGAACGATCTCAATGCCGACAGTCTCGACACGGTCGAGCTCGTCATGGAATTCGAGGACGAGTTTGAAACCTCGATCCCCGATGAAGATGCCGAGAAGATCCAGACCGTCGGCCAGGCGATCGACTTCATCAAGGAACACCTGAACAAGGCCGGCCAGGCCTGATCAGGCCCGCCCCCTTGGGCGGCCGGCAGGCGACTTTGTTCCCTGCCCCGGTTCCCGCTTCAGCCCGCCGATGCGGCGCGGTCATTCGATCGCGCCGCTTTCCCTATTGAACGTCCCCGCTTCCGCTCGCCTGCGGCACTGGTCCGCCTTCCGAATCTCTTTCATGACCCCCAACTCTCGCCGTCGCGTCGTTGTCACCGGTCTTGGCTGGGTTACCAGTCTGGGCCTTTCCGTGCCCCAGGTGTGGAGCGATCTGCTGGCCGGCAAGTCAGGCATCAGCAGAATCACCAAGTTCGACACCGCCGAGTATCCCTCGAAAATCGGCGGCGAAGTCTCCCACTGGGAAGGCGGCCCGCACCTGGACCGCCGCGACGCCAAACGGCTCGATCGCTTCGCCCAGTTCGCCCTGTCGGGAGCGATCGATGCGGTCAACGATTCGGGCCTCGACTTCGCCAGGGAAGACACCTGGCGCTGCGGCGCGATCATCGGATCAGGCATCGGCGGCATCGAGGAGTTCGAGGAAGGCCACGCCAAGATGCTCAGCAAAGGGCCCACCCGCGTCAGCCCGTTCATGGTGCCCAAGCTCATGTGCAACGCCGGCAGCGGCAACATCGCCATTCACTATCACCTGCACGGACCCAACTCCGCCGTCACCACCGCCTGCGCCTCGGCCGCGCACGCCATCGGTGAAGCGGCGGCGGCGATTCGGCATGGGGTGGCGGATGTCATGATCACCGGCGGCTCCGAGGCGGCGCTCACCCCGCTGGGGCTGGCCTGCTTCGTCGCCCTGCGCGCCCTCTCGACCCGCAATGATGACCCCGCCGCCGCCAGCCGTCCTTTTGACAAGGACCGCGACGGCTTCCTGCTGGCCGAGGGCGCGGGCATCCTGGTGCTCGAAGAATACGAACATGCGAAAAAACGCGGCGCCAACATCTACGCCGAAGTGCTCGGCTACGGCCAGTCCGCCGATGGCTCGCACATCACCGCGCCCGATGAAGAAGGCAAGGGCGCAGCCTTCGCCATGGATCGCGCCATGCACGATGCCGGTCTGAACCTCGATCAGCTCTCCTACATCAACGCCCACGGCACCTCCACCGGCCTCGGTGACAAGGCCGAGACCCGCGCCATGAAACGCCTTTTCAGCGACACCATCTACAAAATCCCCGTCTCCTCCACCAAATCGATGACCGGCCACCTGCTGGGCGCATCAGGCGGCATCGAGGCGATCATCGCCGCCAAGGCGATCCAGACGAACATGATCCCGCCCACGATCAACCTCGAAAACCCCGATGAGGAATGCGACCTGGACTACGTGCCCAACACCGCGCGGGAAATCGGCGGCCCAGGCGTGCGCTACGCCATGTCCAACTCCTTCGGTTTCGGCGGGCACAACGTGGCGCTGGTGTTCGGGAAGATATGAGATCAAATCAATCGGGGCGATACGCCCCGGCTCGCTTCATTTGAGTCCCTTGCTCAGCCACACATCGATGAGTGATTTCGTCTCGATCGCGTGCGTCGTCGCGTGGCCGTCGATGTAGCTGATGTTGACGCGATTCTGATGCCGGCTCGACTCAGGCAGCACGGTGCTTCCGGTCGCACCGGAATCGGTTCGCACATTCTCGAACGTCGCATCGGCGACGGCGGCGATGTAGGTCACCCAGTCTGCGGTGACGCCCGACTGGTTGCGTCGCTTGGCGTCGGCGAAAAGCATGATGTTCGATGCGGGCGTGCGTATCCGGCGGGTGAAGCCGTACAGCCGAAGGTCGCTGCCGTCGAAGCCCATCAGGTTTTCGTTGAAGCCGTAGCTCGACATCGCGTAAGGCGCCTCCCAGTTGGCGCGGTCGATGCGCAGGGTGCGCACGGTGATCGGGTCCTTGTGCGAAGGACAGCGGAAATACCGCATGATCTTTTCATCCTCCATCGCCGCGGTCATGGCGGCGCGATTGGTGGTGGGGATCGGCGCCTCCATGTATCGCCCCAGCGCGGCCGGATAAGGCAGCGGCTGCCGGCCGCCGCCGTCGGCGAAGGTGGGGATGCCGTTGTAGTCGGTGTCCCGGCCCGCACCATCGGAGAAGATGCGTCCCCCGATGGGCACGCGCCCGCGCTGCTCGACGGAGAATGACCGCGTCGCCATCGCCATTTGCCGTTGGTTCGACAGGCAGGTCATCAGCCGGGTCGTCTCCCGCGCCGATCCGAAGTTGGGCAGCAGGATGGAGATGATGATGACGATCACCGCCACCACGGCAAGCAGTTCGGGAATGGTGAAGCCGAGGCCGGAAAGATGCTGTTGATGTTTCGGAGGAAGTTGCGGCATAAGGAAAGTTCCCGGAATGAAAAGGCGTCATGACGAGGGAGTGAACTTCGCCTCCTTCACGCCATGACGCCTGCGATGTTTGATCCGAGCCGCGACTCAACGAGTCGCGGAGGCGGGCAGCCTCAAGGGTGGTCATGCGCACCTTGGGCGGTGGAACTCGAACGCGCCAGGCGTCGCATTCGCAATCAGGCGACCACCGCCCGCCTGCGGCGCAGCCCCAGCATCAGCGCTGCTGCGGAGAACAGCGTGACGCTCGCCGGCTCAGGCACCACATTGGTGATGATGGTGACATCGGCCAGGGCGTCATACCGGACGGTGTATTCCGTGGAGGCGTCGAACCATGCCTGATCGACCACGGTCTGCTGATCGCCTTCGAGGATGATGGTGCCGCCGGCGTAGTTGAACTGGCCGGCGCCCAGCGTGTTGATGATGGCGTCGGTTTCGAGCAGGCCGGCGAACATGTTGAAGGTGGCCTGGCCGGGGCCGAGGATGAGGTTGCCTTCGATGCTCAGTTCGCCGCCGCTGAGGTTGTAGATGCCGGTGACGGCGGCGCTCTGGGCGAGCAGGACATTGCGCTCAACGCTGACGAGACCGGCGGTCTGGTTGACGGTGCCGTTGCCGCCGGCGCCGACAGTGAGCAGGTTCTGATAGGTGGTGCTGCCGCCGGCATTGACGGTGAAGCTGCCGCCGTGGACGTTGAGGATGCCGGTGGCGCCGGTCTGATCGCCGACGATGGCGATGGTGTTGGCCCCGGTGTTGCTGAAGGCGATGGAAAGGTCGCCATCGTTGAGGGTGAAGGTGCCGGTGCCGAAGCGTCCGATGACGAAATATTGGAGGTTGGAGAAGTTGGCGGTGCCGCCGTTCATGGTGTGGGTGGAGGAATTGGCGGCATTGTTGTTGAGGTAGTAGCGGACATCGTTCACGCCGGCGCGTCCCTGGACCTGAAGCAGGCCGCCGTTCTGCGTGAAGTGCCCCGTGCCGTTCTGCCCAATGCTAATGGATGTCCCGCTGAGTTCGCCGCCGACCGTGGCGTTGAGGGTGCCGTTGTTGAGCGTGTAGTGGCCGGTGGCACCGAGGCTGTCACCGAGGAAGAAGCCGCGCAGGTTGGTGGCGTTGAAGACACCGCCGTTCTGGGTGAAGGTGCCCGTGCCCTGGCCGCCGACGATGGCATACTGGCTGGTGTTGGCGACGGTGCCGCTGGTCAGGGTGAAGAGGCCGGTGTTGCCTGCGGCTTGGCCGACGAGCATACGATCGACCATGGTGAGGCTGCCCAGCGTGTTGACGGTCACTTCGCCCGGGTCCACCGCTGTGCCGTTGACATGAAATTGCCCGGTGGCATTGGCCAGCGAAGCGGTGCCCAGCACGCTGATGGAACCTGTGTTAATCGCCAGGGTGCCGCCGCTGCTTCGCGTGGCGGTGCCGCTGTTGAGCACCGCATCATCGGTTGCGGCGGGAACCGCCGCCGAACTCCAGTTTGAGCCGGTGTTGTAGTCGCCGTTGACGCCGTTCCATGTGACCAGCGCCCCCGATGCCCCGCCGGCGGCAAAAAACAGAACCGCGATCGCACCGGCGAACAACGCTTGTCTCTGAATCTCCATGAGTCTTCCTTTCAAAAATGTTTGACTGTTTACACAACACAACAAAGGTGGGATACAAAAAGGTGGGATACGAACGGGGAGGATGAGGCGAGACGAGAGGCAATCATTCCTCTCGATGAAATGCAAGGTTAGAAGATGCGTGTGATGGAACGGATAGCGGACCGTATGAAAGATGTGTGCCCCGCCCTCTCCCCTGGGGAGCAGGATTTTGCGCCATCACCGTAAGTCCGTGCCCACAGCGCACTTACAT
>CAZYPK010000176.1:0-10447 GCA_964649195.1 uncultured Phycisphaeraceae bacterium | reverse complement strand
CAGCCTGCGGACAGGCTTCGTCAACAGACGGCTCGGCGGGAGCCTCGCCCTCCCGTCGGGTGGCCGAGGCTTCGCGGACTCAGCCCCAGCCACCCAAAAGTCCTGATGTTCGCCTTCGATTCTGCCGATGGAGACGAGGGGTGGGGCGCGTTTCGTTCACACGTCGGAGAAGCATGATGATTGCTCCGCCCATGGCCCCAGATGAATGCCGGCGTCAGGCTGCGCTGACGCAGTTGAACGTGCTCGACACGCCCATCGAGGAGCGGTTTGAGCGCATCACCCGGCTGGCGCGGAAGCTGCTTGGCGTTCCCATTGCCGCCATTTCCCTGGTCGATCACGATCGGCAGTGGTTCAAGTCCATTCAAGGCTTCAGCGCGACGCAGCTTCCGCGCGAGGAATCCATTTGCGGCTACACCATTCTCAGCGATGAGGCGAATGTCATCACCGATGCGGCTCACGATCCCCGCTTCGAAAGCAATCCGCTGGTGACCGGCGAGCCTCACCTGGCCTTTTACGCCGGCTGTCCGATCAGGTCGCCCGATGGCTTTCGCATCGGGGCGTTGTGCGTGATCGACCGCAAGCCTCGCCGCATGGGCCGCGATGATCGGCAGGCGCTGGCGGACCTGGCCATGATGGTCGAAACCGAACTGCGGGAATCGATGTCCAGCCAGATTCAGCGCGACCTGCTGGGCCAGCTTGTCAGCGAGGCCAGGCAGGCGATGATCGATCCGCTGACCCGCCTGTGGAACCGCGACGGCCTTTTCGAGGTGCTGCATCAGAAACGGCAGATCGTCGCCCACGGCCAGGGCACGCTCGCGGTGCTGATGGTCGATCTGGATCACTTCAAGCAGATCAACGACGCCTACGGCCACCTGGCCGGCGACGAGGTGCTGCGGCAGACCGCCCGGCGAATGCTCGCGGCGCTGAGGCAGGAAGACACCGTGGCCCGCTTCGGCGGCGAAGAGTTTGCGGTGGTCCTGAGCAACCCCGGCTGCCAGATGGCCGCCCTGCGCATCGCCGAGCGACTGCGGTTGCGCATCAGCGACGGCCCCATCCGCGTGAACGAACTGGCCGTGCCGGTGACGGCAAGCGTGGGCATGGTGTTTCTTCCCGGCGGAACAAGAATTGAAACAGACCTGCTGCTCGCCCAGGCGGACGACGCCTTGCTGCGCGCCAAGCGCACGGGGCGCGATCGGCTGGTGAGCGCGGACGATGCCGGCGATCACGGGATGCTGGCGCAAGCGGGGTGAGATGTGACGGTCACTTGAAAAGCGCCGGCGGCGGCCGCTTGTCGCGCTGCGCGGCGGCGAGTCGTGAAGTCAGCTTCGTTGCGAGCCTGCGTGCCGACATCTGCGAAACGCATGTGCCCATGTTGGAGATGACCAGTTCGTGCATCACCGCATGATGGGTGTTCTTCATCGGCACTTCCTCCACCTGAAAGCCGAAACGCTGCGCCAGCCCGCGAACTTCCGGGGCATCGTCATACGTCATGAGCACGGGGCCGTTGGCCTTTGAAAGCAGGGCGAACAGAGCTTCGTGATCGATGTGGCTGTGGGTGTAGAGTCTCGACCCCGCGCTCTTGCCGCCGGCGGTGTACGGTGGGTCCACGAAGTAGGCGGTCGTGGTTCTTCGCAGATGGCGGCGGATCAGCGTGAGGGCGTCGCAATGTTCGAAGGTGATCCTGTGCGACAGGTCGCGCAAATGCCTGATTCGCTTCGCCAGCGTCTGCGGGTACCACCGCGAGGCGACACCGCGTCCGTTTTCGCCGTTTTTCACCAGCGTGGCGCCGGCGGCAAGGATGCCTCCTCGCTGAACGCGGTTTCGCAGGATGGTGTGAAACGCCAGTTCTTTCCGCCCCGCGGGTTCCTCCGCCAGTGTCTTAAGAACATTTTCGCGGCTGATTTCATAGCTCATGATCCGCTCGATGAGCCAGTCGCAGTCCTCCGAGAAAATGCACTGCCAGACGGAGGCGACCGAATCGTCCAGTTCCGCAATGATGACATGCCGCGCGAGATTTTCGGCGGCGATCGTCAGGCCGACGATGGCGCCGCCTGCGAACGGCTCCAGCAGGACGCCCGGTTTGCGATGGAGGGAACCGATCCACGATCGCATGTGAGGCACAAACCAGGTTTTGCCGCCGGGGTAGCGAAACGGGCTGTGGTGCGAGACACTCGCTACATTAACGACCTTCGCCTTGTCCTGAATTATCGCTGTCGAGGTCGTCATTATGGCACTGCTCCGCATCGCTGAGGTGTTCGGTCACGCCGTGGAGGATCATACCGCGCTCGCCGCGTCGGATCGAAAAAAGAAGCGATGTCCGTTCAAGAACAGCCCATGCACCAAGAACGGCAGGAAGGATCCGCTGGCGATCTGTTCCATGAGTGATGGCCGGGCATTGGCGTCGCTATGTCCTGTGCGGTTCCTCGAATCGAATCGGATATTCAGAGATGTCGGCAAACTGGCTTTTGGTGAAGGCAGGAAGATCGTGGCGGCGCCTGAAGTGCATGTCCTGCGCGTGAACAAGGCTTCAACAACGCGGGGCAACAAAACACATCGCGTCGGCAAGGTTGACTTTCTCGTTTCGTCGATTGATGAGAAGAGTGAGCCGGATGATTTCGTTGCGTTGGAGGTTCAGGCCGTTTATTTTTCAGGTCAATCGATTCGTCCGGGGTTCAATCGGTTCTTGCGAACGGGCAACGTGCCTGCGGGCTTTGAACGCCGACCTGATTGGCGGTCTTCGGCGCAAAAGCGATTGATGCCTCAGCTTGCCTTGAAGGTCCCGATTTTCAGGCGATGGGGGCGCAAGTTTTTTGTTGCGGTGGATTCGTTGTTCTTCGACTCGTTGCCGAAGATGAAGGAAGCGTCGAATTACGAAAGCGGTGAGATCACCTGGCTCATCTATCGTTTTGAAATGATCGATGGAGCGCATCGGATTCAGGAGCCGCGCGTTGTTCACACAACCTGGGACGATGTGCAAACCGCACTGCGGGAAGGCGAACCGCCGACGACAGCGGAGATTCTTGGAGAAGTGGCGCGGAAGCTGAAAACGAAACGGTTGCCGGTGTTGACGACGTGAGGGAAAGCCCAAGTTTGTACGGCACCCAAACCCGCCTCTCACTCCGGCTTCTCTTTCTTTTCCGGGCGGTCGGGTCGTTCCGGGCGGTCAGGTCTTTCGCCGCCGCGCTCCCGGCGGGTCTGGGCCCATTTGAGCATGTCGTTGAAGTGTTTGTCGATGACCTGCGCCGAGCCGGCTTCTTCGGCGGTGATTTCCTCGCTGAGCTTTTTGATCTTGTCGTTCATCCGCGCCAGTTCGAGGTGGCGGAGGGTTTGACGGGCCTTGTGCTGTTCCTGAAGCCTGGCCTTGATGTCGTCCTGAAGCTTGACGGCCTCGGCCTCGTTCTTGTCCTGAAAGGCCCTGCTGAGTTTCCACACGAGGCTGCGCGTTTCACCCTGCTTGAGAATCTCCACCGTCTGGGCGTCGTAAAGCTCGCGGTCGGTCCTCTTCAACTCGATCGCCTTCTCCAGGCGGGGCCAGTGGAAGGCGAGCATGGTGGCGACGCGATCGGGGTTGTCCTTCAGCGATTCCTTGATGCGGACGGCCAGGTGGGGTTCGCGGTCCTCGAACACCGACATCACCGCGTCGATCTGCTCCTGCGTGAGCTTGGCCGGCTTCCTGGCGATGGCGTCGGCGAAGCGATCCTTCATCCTCTCGGCCAGGCGGGGATTCCTCGGCTGCACCGACTCGATCATCAGGCGAAGCTCATCGGCGGAAAACTGGTTGAACTGGCCCCCGGAGCCCCCGGAGCCCCCGGAATATCCATCAGTCGCCCCCGGCCCTCCGGGGGTCATGCGCGGGCCGCCCCATTCGCCGCGCGGACGGCGATCATCGCGGCCATCCTTATCGCGGTCTTTATCACGGCTGTCTTTCTCACGGGCATCCTTCACGCGCGGCTCAGGCCGCGGCTCGCCCTTGCCCTGTTCGCCATCTTGAACCGGCGGTTTCGCCGGGGGTGCGGGTTTGTCCTCCGCATGGAGCCACAGCCCGCCTGCGGAAAGCGGCAGGGCGACGAGGCCGGCGAAGATGAGTTGGCGTGTGGTCATGTTCATTGGCCTGGGCGCTCAGCCCTGATATCCATCGGCTTCCAGAGCGTCGAGTTCCGCTTCCAGCGACTGGGCGATGCTGCTCCAGCCATCGACCGCCGCGGTCAAGGCGGCACGATCGGTCTGCCGTTTGAGCGTGTCGATGGAGCGGTCCAGCGATGAATCGGTCATGGCGGCGGTGGCGAAGGTGATGTTGTGCAGGTCGCGGGCGGCACCGGGGGTGACCGATGCCTGTTCGATGTCGCTGGTCAATCGGGCCATCGCCAGTTGCCGGGCGGCTTCCTCGGCGGCCAGCTTGATTTTGTCCGCTTCCAACGAGGCGTTTTGCAAGGCGTTCATGCCGATGATGGTGGCTCCGATGCCCATGACGACCAGAAGAGCGGCGGCAAAGCGGCGCACGGTCGCGCTGGAGAAGAAACCGATGCGGCCGACCACCGCAGGGCGGTCCGCCACGGCAGGCTGCATCTGCTCGCGGGCCTTGAGCGTGTGCAGCGGCAGGGCGGCAAGGATGCGGGCCTCAAGGTCCGCAGGCAGACCGCCGGGCACGCGATCAGGCGAAAGCGCCTCATCAAGCAGCGCATCCAACTCGGCATCAGGTTGATAGTCGTGGTCGTTCATACGCAGGTCCATTCTAGTGCGGTCAGGAGCAGGAGCAGCGGCAGGGGAAAATCTCAAATCCCAAATCCGAAATCCCCACCTATTCCTCTTCTTCCATCAGCTTCTTCAACTTCGCCAGTGCCCGGTGGCCTCTTGCCAGCACGGTGCCCAGGGGTTCTTCGAGCGTCTGGGCGATCTGGGCGAAACTCAGCCCGGCGGTGTGCCTCAGTTGAAGCACGGCCCGGTCGGATTCGCTCATGCTGTCGATCGCCCGTTTGAGTCGTTCCACCTGTTCAGCCCTGCTCACGCGCTCGGCAGGGTCTTCGTTATCGGAGCCTTCGTCGCTGCCGGCGTTGACGATCTTGCTCTGCACCGCCTGCCAGGCGCTGGGGGTTGATCCGCCATCGGACCCGGTGCCTGATCCGCCGCTCATGTCCATCGTGCGTGCCTGTCGGCCTCGGCGGCGCATCTCGTCCCGCAGACGGTTCATGGCGATGCGGAAAAGCCAAGGCTCGAACTTCCCTTGCTCCCGGTAGAGGCCGATGTGCCCGACGACCTTGACGAACGTCGCCTGCGTGATTTCCTCGGCCAGTTCCCGGTCGCTGCATTGCCGCACGAGCAAGCCATAAACCCGCTTCGAGTAGGAGGCCACCAGAGTCGCCCAGGCATCGGAATCGCCCGCCGCCGCCCGGGCCAGCACGCTGTCTAACGCCTCGGCAGGCTCGGACGACGGCTCTGGCACAAATGGGTCCATTCAAAGCTCACAGGCAAAACGCGGTGGGGGATGCCCTATTGCATCCGAGAATTAAGTTCCGGGTTCCGAGAAAAATAAGTTCCGAGTTCCGAGTTCCGAGTTCCGAGTTGAAACCATTTCGGATTTCGGATTTCGGATTTGAGGGTTTCAACCCCTCGCTCGTTGCCTTGACTGCCTTTCAACTCGGAACTCGGAACTCGAAACTCGGAACTTATTTTCGGAACTTATTCGTAATTCGTATGCACCTTCTGAATGTCATCGTTGTCGTCGAGGGCTTCGATGAGTTTTTGCACCATCTCCGCCTTTTCGCCTTCGAGGGAGACGGTGTTGCCGGGGATTTGGGTCAGCTCGGCGGACTCGATGGGGATGTCCGCTTTTTCCAGGGCCTGCCGCACGGGAATGAAATCGCCCACGGCGGTGAGAATCTGCCATAGGTCGCCGGCGTCGATCACATCCTCCGCGCCGGCTTCGAGGGCGATGTTCATGATCGTTTCCTCGTCCGCATTTTCCTTGGTGACGAGCAGTTGCCCCTTGGGCGTGAACATGTACGAGACGCAGCCGGTGACGCCCATCTGTCCGCCGTGCTTGTCGAAGATGCGTCGAACCTCGCCCGCGGTGCGGTTGCGGTTGTCGGTGAGGATTTCGCAGATGATGGCCACGCCGCCGGGGCCGTAGCCTTCGTACATGACCGATTCGATGTTTTCGCTTTCCAGTTCACCGGTGCCTTTTTTGATGGCCTTGTCGATGGTGTCCTTGGGCATGTTGTAGAAGCGGGCATCATCGATGGCGTAGCGGAGGGCGAGATTGCTGGCCGGGTCGCCGCCTGATTTGGCGGCCACGATGATGACGCGGGCGCAGCGGCTCCACATCTTGCCGCGCTTGGCATCGACGGCCGCCTTGCGATGTTTGACGTTCTTGGCGTGACTGTGGCCGGCCATGAAAGACTCCAACGGGAAGGAACGCCCCATGAAGGCGCATCGAATCCGAAACAGGACAGCCCGACATTTTAGTGATGATGCAGGCGCGATGTGCGGTCTGAAATCACAAATCGCAATCGCCAAATCTCAAACAAGCTCCAATTGCCAACAAGGAAAAAGGGCGGAGAATTCCGAATAATCTCCAAACGGTTCGCAATGGCCTCTTAAGGAAGGCAGGAAGGCAGGAAAAATCCCTTGTTTTCATGCCGTTCTTTTCCTGCTGTCCTGCTTTTCTGCTTTCCTGTTTTTCCGCCTTCCCCGGTTACCTTATGGACGGCGGCTACAATGTCGTTTGCATGTTTCAAGGCCATAGGCTGCCGTGCGGACGGTTTGTTTTTTTGAGGAGCGATCGTGATGGATCTTCGCGCACTGGTGTTATTCCTGTTTTTGATCGGAGCCTTGGGCGCCGCCACCCGCGCTGCGGATGCGGTTGGCGCTGCCGCAGCGCCGGCCAAGGTCGATCCCCATCATGCCCGCAACATGGCCAAAGGGCTTGAGCTTTTCAAGAGCGATGTCCGTCAGCTTCTGATCAGCAAATGCGTGGACTGCCACGGCGGCGACAAGACGCGGGGCGACCTGGACATCACCACCCGCGAATCGCTCCTCAAAGGCGGCGAGGAAGGCCCGGCCATCGTCATCGGCGATGCGAAGAAGAGCTACATGTTCAGGCTGATGTCGCACGCGGAAAAACCGTTCATGCCGCAGAAGGAGCCGAAGCTGCCCGATGCGGCGCTGGCGAAGGTGGAGCAGTGGATCAACCTCGGAGCGCCTTACGACGGGCCGCTGCTGGACAAGGGCAAGCCGGTGGCGGCGGGACCGATGCAGGTGAGCGAGCGGGACCGGGCGTTCTGGTCGTTTCAACCGCTCAGGCGGGTGGAGCCGCCGGTGATGAAGGATGACGACTGGTCGCGCACGCCGGTGGACCGGTTCATCTTCGAGAAGCTCAAGGGCAAATCGCTGTCACCCAATCCGCAGGCCGATCCGCGTGTGCTGATTCGTCGCGCTTATTTCGATCTCATCGGCCTGCCACCGACGGCGGAGGAAGTCGAAGTTTTTGTGAAGGAGTGGGAGAAGGAAAGTTCCGAGTTCCGAGTTCAAAGTTCCGAGTTGAAAGACAGTCAAGGCGAAGAGCGAGGGATTGAAACCCTCAAATCCGAAATCCGAAATCCGAAATCCGAAATTGTTTCAACTCGGAACTCGGAACTCGGAACTCGGAACTTTTCTCGGAACTCATATTCCCGCCTGGTCGATCGCCTCCTCGCCTCGCCTCACCACGGCGAGCGCTGGGGGCGGCACTGGCTTGATGTCGCGCGCTTCGGCGAGTCGCACGGCTTCGAGCAGGACTACGACCGGCCTCACGCCTACCACTACCGCGACTTCGTCATCAAGGCGCTCAACAGCGACATGCCCTTCGATCAGTTCGTGCGCTGGCAGATCGCCGGCGATGAGATCGCGCCCGATGAGCCGCTGGCCCTGATGGCCACCGGCTTCCTGGGCGCGGGTGTCTTTCCCACGCAGCTCACCGAGAAGGAATTCGAGTCGGCCCGCTACGATGAACTGGACGACATGACCGCCACGATGGGCACCGCCATGCTGGGCATGACCATCGGCTGCGCCCGCTGCCACGATCACAAGTACGACCCGATCCCCGTTGCCGATTATTACCGTCTGGCCTCGACGTTCACCACCACCATCCGCAGCAACGTGGAACTGGAACTGGACAGCCAGGCCACGCGAAAAGCATTGGAAAAATGGGAGAAATCACATGCCCCCATCGCGGCGCAGCTTGCCGCTTATGAAAAAGACCAACTGCCCGGACGCTTCGAAGCCTGGGCGAAATCAAACCCTGAAAACGTCCTGAACCAGCCCGCATGGCTCACGCTCGATGTCGCCGCCCAATCGCATGGCGGCGCCACCTTCACCAAGCAACCCGACGGCTCGCTGCTGGCCTCGGGCAAGAGTCCCGCCAACGACAAGTGGACCTTCACCGCCCGGACCACGCAGACCTCCATCACCGCCGTCAAGCTCGAAGCGCTTGCCCATCCATCACTCGTCAAGGGCGGCCCCGGCCGGGCATCCAACGGCAACTTCGCGCTGAGCGTCTTCAAGGTCACCGCCAAGCCTGTCAATGGTGAAGGCCAGGCCGCCCAGGTGAAACTCGTCAGCGCCAAGGCGACGTTTGAACAGAACAAGACCTCGCTCTCCGTCGCAGGTTCGATCGACAACGATCGCGTCAGCGGCTGGGCCGTCGATCCGCAGTTCGGCAAGGATCACGCGGCTGTGTTCGAGTTTGAATCGCCTGTCGGCCATGAAGCGGGCACCGAGCTCACCTTCGAGTTCGAGTTCAACAACAACACGCATCACGCCATCGGCCGGCCTCGCCTGTCCATCACTACCCGGCCACGCCCCGTGAAGATCGAAGGCGATGCGACCCCGCAAGCCATCGTCGAACTCGTCGCCGCGGTGAAGAAGGCCGGCGGTGACGTGAACAGAATCGAGGCGAAGCAGAGAGCGGAACTGCTGGCCTTCTACCGCACGATCGATGAGGACTGGAAGAAGCTCGATGCCAAAGTAAAGGCTTCCATCGCAGCGAAGCCCAAAGCACAGAAGACGATGGTGATGATCGCCGGCGAAGGTGTGAAGCCGATTCCGCATCACGCGGATGGCCGAGGCTTTCCGCACTTCTACAAGGAGACGCATCACCTGGATCGCGGCGATGTGACCAAGAAGCGGGAAGTGGCGACGCAAGGCTTTTTGCAGGTGGCGACGCTCGCGGGCAACTCGAGCGACAAGTGGTTGAATGCCGCGCCGCAAGCGGTGAAGAATCCGAAGCTGTCGTATCGCCGCACTGCGATGGCCAACTGGCTCACGGATACGCAGGATGGCGCGGGACATCTGCTTGCCCGCGTGATCGTCAACCGCCTCTGGCAGCACCATTTTGGCCGGGGCATCGTGAACACGCCCAACGATTTCGGCACGCAGGGCGATCGGCCGTCGCATCCGGAGCTGCTCGACTATCTCGCGACGGAACTGATCAGCAACGGCTGGCGGCTCAAGCCGATCCACAAGCTGATCATGACCAGCGCGGCCTACATGCAGACGAGCGATTTCGCATCGGACAAGTCGCTGGCCGACCCGCTGAATACGCTCGTCTGGCGGCAGAATTACCGCCGGCTCGAAGCCGAGGCGATTCGTGATTCCATGCTCGCCATCAGTCAGCAGCTTGACCCGGCCATGTTCGGCCCGGGCACGCTCAACGGCTCGATGAAACGCCGGTCGATCTATTTCTTCATCAAGCGCAGCCAGCTCATCCCGATCATGACGCTCTTCGACATGCCCGAACCGCTGGTGAGCCAGGGCAGCCGGCCGGCGACGACGATCGCGCCGCAGGCACTCTTGTTCATGAACAACGCGCAAGTGCGCAGCTTTGCGACCAGCTTCGCCAAACGCATCGTGCCTGCCGCTGAAAAGTCTCTCGACGATGCGGTGGCGCAGGCGTATCTCATCGCGCTGGGCCGCAAGCCCAATGCCAGGGAGACGGCGGACAACGCCGCCTTCATCCGCGGGCAGATGGCTTCCTATGATTCGCGGAAGAAAGGCAACAGCCGGGAACTTGCGCTGGCGGACTTCTGCCAAGTGGTGATGTGTTTGAATGAGTTTGTGTATGTGGAGTGATCCGAAATGAATCGGAGTGCGAAATCATGACCCGACGCGATGAAAATCAGGCGGCGTTTCGTCGGCTTCAACCGGCCATCGATCGCGATTATCCCAAAGGTCGCTTCGTGGCGATCGATGGCGGCAAGATCGTTGCGGATGGGGCCACATTCGAAGAGGTGGACAGACTCCTCAATGCCATGGGATGCACATCCCGCGATGTGCTGCTGGTGGAAGCGGGCGAGGAGTATCCGGAGTATGTCACCATTTTTCTTTGATGCCAATGGTTGGAAACCGTCTGGAACTTATTACTACAACGCTATAAATGCTCAAGAATTCTTATGCGGCCAGCCGAAGTGAGGTA
>CAZYPK010000175.1:0-10462 GCA_964649195.1 uncultured Phycisphaeraceae bacterium | reverse complement strand
CCGACGCGACGTGTGGGAATTGAAGTCGAAAAGTTCTCAGGCTCCCGGAAGGGCGAGGGCCAAAGCGTGTCCATTGAACAGAGGGATTCGAGGCCAACAGGTGAATTGTCATCGGGAAATTGCGCATTGATTCGCGATCGGGCCGTGAATCGAACGCCCCTTGGCCCGCGCCCTTCCGGGCGGGGCTTATCCCGAACTCAGGTCAACAGCCTCGGAGACTCCGCCATGACGCATCACCGAATGCTTCTCCAACGCGGCATGACCCTGGTGGATATGACGGCTGCGGCCGGCCTGGCCGGCGTCATCTTCATCCTCGTCGCCGTGATGCTCCTTCCCGCTTGCAGCGAAGGCCGGCGACAGGCGCGGCGGATGCAGAACGCCACTCAGATTCGCGGCATCCAACAAGGCCTGGTGCTCTACGGGCAGGGCTGCAAGACTTTTTATGCCGGGTTCAACGCGGATGGGACAAACCGCGATGATGAGATCGGAAGTCTGAGCCCGTCGCGCCATGGCGCACCTGCGTTGTCATCAAAAAACCCCACCGCCATGGTTTATGCGCTACTTTTGACAGGCAATTACTACACGCCCGAATACGCCATCAGTCCGCTTGAGCCGAACAAGGCCGCAGCGACGCCCGGACCGATGCCGATCACCAGCGCCAACTACTCCTTTGCCTTGCTCTCCATCGCGGACCCGACGGCTGACAAGGGCCGCCGCATGGAATGGTCGAACACGGAAAACGCCCACGCCCCCATCGCCGGCGACCGAAGCAAGGCGATCGATCCGACGATGAAGACAACGAGTCTGCATGTGAACACCACGGACGCGGACTCCGCCCACTGGCGGGGCAACATCGTCGTCTGGAACGACAATCACGTGACCTTCGAGAACAGCGGTGTCTTCAAGGGCGATCAGATCAAGATCGGCAGGCGTTACGCCGACCATGACGGCAGGAAAGCGGTCGCCTACACAGGCGCCCCCGCCGACCTCGATGACCTCTTCGACGGCAAAGCCGCCGGCAGCGGCCTGCCCGCGGATGCGAACGCGCTGTTTGCGCATTGAAATGAAAAAGCCGATGGCCGCGACGTAATACGGATTCGGATTGAAAGTTGCGCGGCTCTCCGCCGTGGGGCTCCCGCCGTGGGAGGGCGAGGCTCCCGCCGAGCCGGTCGGTTGCGATGGCCCCGCTCCGGGGGCCTGAGCAACCGAAATTCGCGCGGCGGACACACGATCAGGCCCGATCATTCACCGTGCGAATTTCGTTTGCTTCAGCCCGCGGACGGGCTTCGCCAACGAACGGCTCGGCAGGAGCCTCGCCCTCCCACGGCGGAGTGCCGGCTTCCTTGATCGCTCACAGCTTGTCGGGAATCGTGAATGGCGCGCGGTACTCGCGGGTCAACAGCGCGTCGGCCTCCTTGTCGTTCACAAACTTTTCCTTCTCCGGATCGAACTCGAGCATTTTGCCGACGCGGTAATCCGTTTCATCGAGGTTCACCTGGTTGTCCTTGAGGTGATCCTTCATGCGGTCGAACATCTCGACGATTTCCCTGTTGTCGCCGATGGCGTTGCTCTGTTTGCTGAAGGGGGCGTCTTCGCCCAGGCGGTGGCTGATGTTGGCCAGGTGGCACAGGGCCGAGGAGTAGTGGCCTTCGAGGATGTCGGCGTTGAGGTCCTCCGTTTTTCGGGAACGCATGCACATGATGAAGTTGGTGAACTGCCCGCCGCCGACACGTTTTTTTTCCTCGACCTTCGGCAGCGGCGCGGGCTTGTCGGCATCCGCAGGCGTGTAGGTCCCCTGACCTGCGACGGTGCCTGCCTCGAAGTGCATGACGTTGCCGACCATCTGGGTGAGGTGGCTTTTCGTTGACAGGCCGCGCACCTCGAAAAGGATCATCGGCTTGTCGGGGCCGTAGTCGAAGAAGGCGATCTGGGTGTTGGGCACCTGGGCCTGGTCGGTGTATCCGAAGCGGCCGCCGAGGCTGAGGATTCGTCTGGGCAGCGTGGCGCCGGGGATCATCCAGCGGGCCTTGTCCATTTCGTGGACGCCCTGGTTGCCGATGTCGCCGTTGCCGAAGTCCCAGAACCAGTGCCAGTTGTAGTGGACGAGGTTGCCATGAAACGGCTGCTCCTGGGCCGGCCCCAGCCAGAGGTTCCAGTCGAAATCCTTGGGCGGCTGCGCGTGCGGCTTGATGCCGATGGAACTGCGACGCTTGTAGCACAGCCCTCGCGAAATTTTCAGCTTGCCCAGCGACCCGTCGGCGGCATACTCGGCAAGCTGCGCCCAGCGATTGCTCGCGCGATTCTGCGTGCCGTGCTGCACGATGCGGTTGTATTTGCGGGCCGCCTGCACCGCGACGCGGCCTTCATGCACGTTATGACTGCAAGGCTTCTCGACATAGACATCCTTGCCCGCCATGCAGGCGTAGATGGTCATCGGGGCGTGCCAGTGATTGGTCGTGGCGATGGAGATGGCGTCGATGTTTTTGTCATCGAGCGCTTCGCGGAAGTCGGTGATGCAGGCCGGCTCGTTGCCCGCGCGATCATTGACGAGTTTGGCTTTGTTGGTGAACAGGCGTTTGTCAGGATCGATGAGCGTGGAGACCTGCACGTTGTGGCGATCCTTCATGCCGGTGTACTCGCCGATGTGCGAGGTGCCGCGACCGTTGATGCCCGCGACGGCGACATGGATGCGGTCATTGGAGCCGATGACGCGGGCGCCGACATTGGTGCCGCTGATGGCGACGGTCGCTCCGATGGTGGCGAGGGAGGAGGTTTGCAGAAAGCGACGGCGGGTGATTCTGACGGACCGATGCATGGGATGTCCTTTCATCTCAATCATGGATATCACAGGGGATCGAGGATCGAGACAACGATATTGGTCACCTCGTCCACGACCGATGCGTCCGCGACACTTATCAATTTCACGGCCCTGGCCTTGTAGTCCAGACTCTTGATCTGATCGACCAGCACCACGCCTGTCACCGGTTCCCCATCCGGAATCACAACCTGAGTCCGAAAGCCGCGATTGGTGCTGGCAACCGGCGCGATGAAACACATTCCCGACGCCCGATTGAAAACCTTGGGCGACAGAACCAGTCCCGGCCTGTGCCCGGCTTGTTCATGTCCCGCTTGCGGATCAAATCGCACCCAGACCCAATGCCCCCTGTCGGGTATGTAAGCCATGTCAAATCACCTCTCGCCCCTTGGGGCCGTCGTTGAATCCGGGGTGACGATTCTTCGCGGGCGTCATGCCCTTCACCAGCTCCTTGATCGGAATCCGCTTCCGACGCTTCGCCGGGCGGATGGTGATCGTTTCGCCCTTGGTCTCGATGCGTATCTCCTGGCCGAGCTTCAGCCCGGCCTGATCAATGATCGAGCGAGGCAATCGGACTGCGTGGCTGTTTCCCCATTTCTGAATCATGGCGCTCATGATGAAAAGCTCCCTTGACGGCCCCCGTCCAAAGTATCTACAAAGGATACACATGGATGTCGCCGGTTTCAACGCACCGCCTGAATCTCAAAGACCACTTCATGCGGCGTCTGCTCGACATTGCCGTTCACGTCTTCCGCATGGGCCTTGATGACGAGCCTTCCGGGCTTCACGTTGGTGAGCGTCACCTCCCACTGGTGGAAGTTGTAATCAACATCCTTCGCCTCGATGCCGTTGACGAGGACGCGCCTGGTGCGTTCGTTGTCGGTGGTGGTGCCGCGGATGGTGAGTTTGCCATCCTTGATGACCACAGGCACACCGCGTGAAGGAAAGTTGATGGCGGTGGCGGGCGGCTGATCGTCGATGGGATCGAGCAGCTTGGGGAACGGCACATCGCTGACCTTCGCCACGACGGCGTAAGCGCCGGTGAGCGGCGCATCCTTGCGATATTCCAGTCGGTCTTTGCCAAAATCCGGCGCGTTGGCAAGCATCACTTTCGCGTGTTGATTCGGGCCGTAGTGATCGTGCAGATAAATCGGCACGCCCTTTTCCGTGCGCGGCTTGACCACCGTGCCGCCGCCGCGATTGACCAGAGGCCAGCGGTTCTCGCGGATTTCGCCTTCGACTTTCACGTTGCGGAAATGGGATTCCGCCTTGCCGCTGAGGTTGTTGTCGCTCATCTGAATGAGAGGCATCGCCCCGCCGTAGCCGATCTCGCTGAAGGTCAGGCCATCGACGGTGATGCTGCCGGCCTGATCGCTGTCATCATCCTGTCCGCGGTTGAACGGTTCGGTGGACATGCGCGACATGTGGATGTTGCGATAGACGTGGTTGTCGAACCACGGCCGGTAGATGCCGTAGGCGGCGCGATGGATGCGAAGGTTCTCCACCAGCATGGTGGGAATCTGCGAGCGCAGCGAGTAATGCGATTCCCACAGCTTCAGATCGCGCAGCACATGCGGATGGTTCGTGTCAGGCCCGACGCCATCGGTCCCGGCAAAGACAAACGCATAAAGCCCTTCGGTGTGCGACTCGTTGTGTTGAAAACGGTAGTGCGCAATGGTGCGGATATCGACCTTGCTTTCGCCGCCGTCAGGCTGACGGATCAGCATCGCGGGATTGAAACCGCTGGATTTCTGGCTGTCGTAGCGGTAGCCGTATTCGTGATTTTCGCAGGCCACGTTTCGTACAAAGGTGTTGCGGCCGTTGGCCCACCAGAACGCGGCGCCTTCGTTGTGATCGAAAGGCAGAGCCTGATTCTTCATCCGCCTGCCTTGCGTGGCCTGAATGCCCAGGTTGCGATCGAGGATGTTGTAAACCTCGGAGCCGTCTTCGAGGAAGAAGCCGTGACCGATGGACCGGTAGCCGACGCAATCGCGGACGACCAGATACTGCGAGCCGTGCAGCGTGACCCAGCGGTTGTGCGAACCGACGATGGCGGCGCCGATGACGCTCGAACCCCGCATGGTGTCGCCCACGAGATGGAAGTGGATCGGGTAGCGGCCCAGCAGATTCTCCTTGCCCAAGTTCCTGAAGAGTGCGTAGCTGATGGAGCCGAGGGAGCCGTGGTGATACATGGTGTGGCCGCGCAGGGCGGAAGGATTTTTTCCGTCGGCATCGGCGCTTTCCACGATGACGGTGCGCGACAGGTTGGCGATCTCGCTGCGGAACTCGCCTTCGCCATAGTGGGCTTCGTTCAGGGACAGATCGAGCGTGACGCGGTTGCCATCGATGGCCTTGATGGTTCGCTCTTCGCTGGTGGGGTCGATGCGGGAATAAGCCTCGTAGGGATCGCGTTTGCCTTCCTTGCTTCGGCGGATGGAGCCGGTGATGACCACGCGATCACCGATGCGCCAGCCGGTGACGGATTCACTGAGGGTGACCACGTTGTCGCCTTTTTTGAGTGATGCTCCGAGTTTCACCCAGGTGCGGTTCATGGGCGAGCCGTGAAACTCCATGCGACCGCCGGGCCTGCACAAAATGGCGGGAAGTTTTTCGCGGTCCATGCCGGTGAAATATTTCAACTCGATGCGGGCGGTGAACGGCGCGGGGATCGGCTCATCGGCGGTGCCCACTTCCAGGGTCGGGGCGCCGACCGCATCGGACGGCGCATCGCGGTGATCATCATGATCGTGCCTGTCGATGTCCTCGACACCCGTATCGCCCGCCCCGCGCGGCGGCGTAACCCGCAGCAGGCCGACCACCAGGCGGGTGTTGCGATCCCGGGCGAAAGTCAGCTTCCCATTCACCTGCACCTCGCGGATGGGCGTTGCACTTTCGATGTCATACACCACCGTGGTCCCCGCGGCGATGATCACGCTGCCGCCCTCGCCAGGCGCCTTGCCGCCCTCCCATGTTTTCGCATCGGACCAGGCGCCGCTTTGCACGGACTTGACCGCGCCGGCAGCCGGCGGTGTCGCAGCCTTTTCGTGGGCATGTGCATCGCCATCAGCCGCGTGAGCGAACCCCGCCATCGCCAGCATCGCCACCATCACCGTGAATGGACGGAGAGATCGGAAGAAGAGGTGCATCGTGCGCTCCGGGGCTGTTGGTTCGTGAAGATGAAGGGCAACGGTCGGTCGCGGGAACCTTCTGTGACGATTATGCCGGTTGACACAGGCTATTGCCGCAACTTCCCCGCAAGTTTCGCCTGTGCCGCATTGACCGGGCGGTCAATCGTTGTATCTCCCTTGGCATAGGAGAAACATCATGACCCTTGGATTCGCCCATCTGAAGATCGTCGTCGTCATCGTCGCCGCCATCGTGCTCTATTACCTGGCCGATGCGTACAAGGTGCCGATGGAAGGCGTGCTGATGTTCACCGGCATCGGCGCGGTGCTCGCCGCCGCGTGGGACAAGCTCAGCGGCATCACGACGTGAGCCGCCGCGATGTGAGCATCACATCAATACGCAAACAGCGCATTCGCATCGGCGGGCAGGTCGCCGCCGGCGGCCTTGCCGTCGAAGAGGTCGTCGATGTCGCCGGCTTTCCCGGCCTTGTCGCCGATTTTGATGTTGTCGCCTCTCAGGTTGGCGGTGGTCTCGAAGGTGACGTGATTGTCGTTCCAGACGACGTTGCCCTGCCAGTCGTTCGGGGCGGCGGTGGTGGTCTGCACATGGATGCTCGTGGTCCGCATCGTCGGATCGATCGCCTTGCCGCGGTCGCCGGCGATGGGGGCCTGGCTGTTTTGCGTGTCGAACCACTCGGCGCGACGGCCCTTGTCTGCCGTGGGGTCGGCGACGGAGAAAAGAGCGTAGGAATAGTTGGCGCTCGTGAGCGGCGTCGAACCGGGGGCGGCCTTGACCTTGTTGGGCTCCAGCGGGCTGATGGCGTATTCGGGCGTGAAGTAGCTGCCGTTCATCAGGATCGCATAGACCGCAGCCGTCGGATTGGCGGAGGAAAAATCGGCGGCGATGAAGTCGGGGACGTTGGCAATGTTGGAGGCGAAAGTTGCGTTGTTGCCGAACTTGTCAAAGCCGGGGTAGTGGTTCTTGTTGCCTTGGGCGTATAGCACCATGCCTATGTGAATGCCGCGCACCTGCGTGCCGTTCTGCATCCGGCGTCCCCCTCCATGTCTGCGACCACCCAGCGGCGGCGGCAGGACGATGGCGAAAACGATGACCAAGAGCAGCCCCATCAACGCCACCAACGCGATGATGTCCATCAAGGAAGCGCCGCGATGACGGGCGATGTTGGGTCGTGACATGGCGTGGTCTCCGCAGAATGGCGATGGCCTGCACATTTCATGATAGCCGCGACGTGACGCCTCACGGCTCGCGGATGATTGCAGCATCAATACGCGAACAGTGCGTTGGTGTCGGCAGGCAGATCGCCGCCTGCGGCTGCGCCGTCGAAAAGATCGTCGATGTCCGCGGCCTTGCCTGTCTGTTGGCCGATTTTGATCGCATCACCGGCGAAGCGGCCGGTGGTCTCGAAGGTGCTGTGACCGTCGTTCCAGACGATGCTGCCCTGCCAGTCGTTCGAGTCGGCGGTGGTCGTCTTGACGTGAAGGCTCGTGGTCCTCATCGTCGGATCGATCGCCTTGCCGCGATCGCCGGCGATGGGGGCCTGGCTGTTTTGCGTGTCGGTCCATTCCGCGCGGCGGCCCTTGTCTGTTGTCGGGTCCGCGACGGAGAGCAAGGCATAGGAATAGTTGTCATTGGTGATGTGCAACGGACCGGGCGCAGCCTTGGTCTTCCGGGGTTCGAGCGGACTGATGAGGTATTTGGGGATGATGTAGTTGCCTGACAACAGGACGGCATAGACGATGGCCGTGGGATCGTTTGACGACAGAGCGGGAGCGCCATACAGGTGGCCGTGAGGCTGCGGATGGGTTGATCCGAGGCGGCCTGCGTCATTTCGGCCATCGGAAGTGAATCCGGGGTAGAAAGTTTTGGAACCCTGAGCATACACGACCATGCCCTGCTGAATGCCCCGTATCTGCATGGCGTTCTGCATTCGTTGTGACATTCTTCTGGAGGCACCCGATGGCGGAGGCCCCACCATGACGAAAAGCATGACGAACAGAACGCCCATGATGAAGATGGCCGCCATCATATCGGTCAACGTCGAGCCGTGTCGCCTCCGATTGTTTTGATGATTCATGTTACGACCCCTTTGAATTGACGGCGGCCTATGGGGATCGTGCCTCGATCCATCGCTTGTTCATCATATCTCCCCTATGGGCAACCCGGCATGCGCGGCCTTCGTTCGCCAAGGCGAACGGCTAAAATAGACGATGCTCCATCGCATCTGAATATCACTTTTCACATCACCCCCTTGATTTTCTGCCTTGTGCGTTATGATGATCGCTTCACCCCAGGAGTTCATCATGGCTTACCGCCCCACCCGTCGTCGTTTCCTTCAGCAGACCGCCTCCATCGCGGCTGGCATCGGTTACATCTCCACCACCGCCGCCGCGGAATCGAAAGCGCCCAGCGGCAAGCTCAACGTGGCGGTCATCGGCGTGGCCGGCCGCGGGGCGGACAACATGAACGCCGTCGCCTCCACGGAAAACATCGTCGCCCTGTGCGATGTCGATGAACGACAGCTCAAGCGCACCGGCACGCGCTTTCCCGATGCGAAACAATACTTCGACTTCCGCGAGATGCTGGCCGACCCCAAGGGCATCGATGCGGTGATCGTCAGCACCACCGATCACACCCACGCCTCCGCATCGGTCCGGGCGATGCTGCACAACCTTCATGTTTACAGCGAAAAACCCCTGGGCCACACCGTCGGCGAAGCCCGCCTGGTGCGCGACACCTACCTGGCCCGCAAGGACAGGATCGCCACGCAGATGGGCACGCAGATTCACGCGGACGACAACTATCGCCGCGTGGTCGAGGCGGTGCAGGCCGGCGTCATCGGCAACGTCACCGAAGCGCACGTCTGGTGCAACCGCTTCAGCAACCAGAAACCGGTCCCCCAAGGCGCGGCCCCGGTGCCGACCTATCTGAACTGGGACATGTGGCTTGGCCCGGCCCCCTTCCGCGACTACCAGAACGGCTACATGCCCGGCAACCTCACCTGGAACCGCTACTGGGACTTCGGCAACGGCATCCTCGGCGACATGGGCAGCCACCTCATCGACCTCCCCTACTGGGCCATGAATCTGCAATTCCCTGACAGTTGCGAAGCCATCGCCCCCAAAGCCCACCCGGAGATTTATCCCGATCGCCTGACCGTCACCTGGACCCACCCCAAGCGCGGCAACGGCCCGCACGAGCAGGCCTGCAAAGTCATGTGGTACGACGGCCACGCCAAACCCGCGGAACTGCTGGGCGTCGATGTGCGCGGCTACGGCATCGGCGTGCTCTTCATCGGCGAAAAAGGCAAACTGCTCGCGGACTACGGCAGGCGAAGCATCATGCTCGCCGACGGCTCCAAGGCGACCGAGCCGACGCCTTCGATCCCCAAGAGCGCAGGCCACCACCGCGAATGGGTCCTCGCCGCCAAAGGCAAGCCCACGGATACGACCTGCAACTTCGACTATTCCGGCCTGCTCATCGAGCACAACCTGCTGGGCGTCGTCGCCCACCGCACCGGCAAAAAACTCGAATGGGATGCAAAAAACCTCAAGGCCACCAACGCACCCGAAGCGGACAAGTTCATCCACAAAACCTACCGCAAAGGCTGGGAACTGCCCACGAACCAGGCGTGATCCGACAAGGCACGGGACCTTCAAGGTCCCGTGCCTGATGCCGGGGGGGGACCGGGGCCGGCGATATGGGAGGGCGAAGCTCCCGCTGAGCCGTTCTTCACGAGGCCTCAAAGGCCGAGTGAAGAAACTCGCGCCTTGCACTGCCGATATCCGGTGGTCCTCCGCGCGAGTTCTGTTTCCTCAGCCTGCGGACAGGCTTCGTCAACAGACGGCTCGGCGGGAGCCTCGCCCTCCCGAAGCCTCGCCCTCCCGAAGTCATATGCGGTTGCCCTGGAGGGGCGTTGACAAGGAGTCTGCGCGGTGTTCAGTTCGTTCGTCAGTTCGATGTGGTCCCTGAGTCGATCCACGCTCGCCCAGGCCGGCGGCAAAGGGCTTTCCAGCAAAGACCGTTCGGAGATTTTCTTCTGGCTCACGGCGCTGGTCATCGTGGCGGTTGTCACGTCGGTCGCCGGCTACCTCGCCTATCGCAAGATCAAGAAGGCCGATGAACGCACCGAGGCGGAGGAAGGCTTTTCCCTTTCGCAGATGCGCAGGCTTTATGAAGCCGGGGAGATTTCACATGACGAATATGTGCAGGTGCGCCAGCGCATCCTCACCGCCACGAAGGCGGACATGCTGGGCGAAAGCAACCCGCTGATCCGCACGGAGGCGCAAGGGATGAAGCCGGCCATATCAGCCTCGACTCCTTCAGCGAATCATGAATCACCCGTCGCGGAAGACAGCCACGAGAGTCCGATCGATCATGCCCAGCCTCCGACCGACGATGAACTGAAGGCGAAGGATGAGACTTGATGCCTGGGTTCGGGATATGAACGAGCCGCGACGTAACACGTCGCGGAGGTGAGCGGCCTCAAGGGTGGTCATGCAC
>CAZYPK010000174.1:0-10487 GCA_964649195.1 uncultured Phycisphaeraceae bacterium | reverse complement strand
GGCCCGCGGCGGGCCTCGAAAGCGGATCGGCTCGGCGGGAGCCTCGCCCTCCCAGCCACATGCGATTGCTCTGAACGCCCCTCCGCCTTTCTTTACGGCTTGCCGCTTCCACTTTACCATCGACCTTTCCATGCACTCGAAGTTTCGGCATTTTCTGCTTGGCCGCTGGGCCCATCTGATCGGGAGGAATCCGCGTACCGTGGTCGTGGCGGCGTTGCTCCTGGCCGTCGTCTGCATCATTCTGACGGCGACACGCCTGGAGTTTCAGCCTGATCGAAACGATCTGCTTTCCCCTTCGCTGCCTTGGAACCGGATCTTCATTCAGTGGCAGCAGACGTTTCCGGGGAAGGATGACCTGATCGTCATCGCGGACTTCGGGGCGGACCCGGAGCGGAGCCAACCGGAAGAACAGAGGAACACTCTGGATGGTCTGGCGTCGGCCATTGAGAGGATGCCGGGCATCAAGCGGGTGGAATGGCGGCATCCGCAGTCGGCGTTCAGCCCCAGGACGATTCGGCTGTTGCCCTGGGATCGCTTCAACGAGCGGCTCGACGAAATCGCCTCCTCCAAGGCGCTGCTCCAAAGCCCTTCCGCGGCGACGTTCATCGGGCAGATCACGCGCGAGCTGCGCGCCAGTGAGAGCGATGCCGGCGGTGACAACGGAGGCGACGCCGCCGAGCGCGAGAACAAGGCTTACATGCAGATTCAGAAACTGCATGCCTTGATCGTGGCGATGCGAAGCCGGCTGCTGGCGGATGATGATGATGATGGACTGACGCTTGGCCGGCAGATGAGCGGACAGCGACCGTATCAGTATCTGACACCCGATGAGCGGTTTCACTTCATCCGCGTCACCCCGCTCAAGGACGAAGGCAGCCTCAACGAATACGCCACCGCCATTGCCTCGATACGCAAGGCGATCGGCGAGCATCGCGGCCAAGCGGAGGAGGCGGGCATGGCCCTGGGGCTGACGGGCATCCCGGTCATCGAGATGGATGAAACGAAGGTCGCCACGCTCGATTCGACGATCGCCTCCATCGTCTCGGTGGCGCTGATTCTGATTCTGATGATGATCGCCTTCTACAGCGTGCGCACGCCGCTGCTGGCCATCGCTTCGCTGCTGATCGGCATCGCGTGGTCGTTCGGGTATGCGACGCTGGCCATCGGGCATCTCCAGGTGATCAGCGTGGTCTTCACGGTGATGCTGCTGAGCCTTGGGGTGGCGTATGGCATTCACATCGCCTCGCGCTTCGAGCTGATGCGTCATGCCCGCGCGGCCGGCCGCGGCGGGTACATGGCGACGATGCGCGACACCATCGAGACCGTCGGACCGGGCGTCTTCACCGGCGCCCTGACCACCGCCGCCGCCTTTGGCGCCACCCTGTTCACCGACTTCAAAGGCGTCGCCGAGATGGGCAACATCGCCGCCGTCGGCATCGGCCTGTGCCTGCTGGCGATGCTCAGCGTCTTCCCCGCGCTGCTGCGGCTGTTTCGCAGCGAACATCGTCACATCAAGCCGATGGACCGCCGCGACTTCCACTTCTTCCAGGATCGCTGGGTGCTGCCTTTCGCCAGGCGGCCGTGGATCACCATCACGCTGGCGACGCTGATTTCGCTCGCTTCGCTGGCGGCGATCTCGCGGATGCGCTTCGATTTCGACCTGCTCAACCTCTTCCCGCGCGGGGTCGAAAGCGTGGACTGGCAGACGCAACTCTCGCAGGCGGGCAGGCCGATCTACTTCGGCGCCAGCGTCTGTCAGGACATCGACGAGGCCAGAAGCGTGGCGGCCCGCATGAAGGGCCGGCAGACCGTCAGTTCCACCTTCGGCGGCATCGGCATCCTGTTTCCCGATGAGGAAGACCGTAAGATCGAAAGATTGAATCAGGTTCGCGCCCGGCTCATCGACGCCCAGCCGGCTTTGCAAACGGGAACGCCTGAGCCTGATCTGCACAGCACGCTGCAATCGCTGCAACTGGCCATGACCCTGGCCGCGGCCCGCGACATGCCGGAGCGGTTCCGGGAAGCGATCGGCAAGCTGGCCGCCGCCACCGGGCAGACCATCGAGGAAGTATCAGCCTTGGAACCGCCTCTGCGACGGCAGCGATTTCAACGATTGGAGGATGAGTACCGTCAGTGGCGCGGCGAATCGGCGCGGCAGATCGCCGCCGCGCTCGACCCCTCGCCGCTCTCCCCCGCCGACCTGCCTGCCGACCTGCTCAATCCTTACATCGCCTCCGATGGCCGCGTGGCGCTGGAGGTGTATCCCGACCTGCCCGCCGGTGTGGACAGCATCCTCAGCCCGGCTTTCCTGCCGCAATACGTCACCGACATGGAGGCCATCCATCCCGACATCACCGGCCCGGCTCCGCAGATTTACCGCTCCGGGTTGCTCATCAAGGAGTCCTATCAGCTGGCCGGGCTGCTGGCGCTGCTGGTGGTTTTCACGCTGGTCTATCTCGATTTTCTCCGCCTCCTCGACGCCCTGCTGACGCTCATCCCCGTCGCCATCGGATTCGCCGTCACCTTCGGCATCATGTGGTGCCTGGGCATGCCCATCAACCCGGCCAACATCATCGTGCTCCCGCTCATGTTCGGCATCGGCGTCGATGCCGGCGTACACATGCTCCATCGCTACCGCCAGTCCCCCGATCTGCGCCCGCTGGGCCTGGCCTCGGGCACCGGCAAGGGCATCACCATCACCAACCTCGCCACCGTGCTGGGCTTTGCCACCCTCATGTTCGCCAGACACCGCGGCGTGGCCAGCCTCGGCTTCGTCCTCACCACCGGCATCGCACTGACCACCCTCACCTGCTGGTTCGTGATGCCTGCGGTGCTGGAGGTGGTGAGGAAATGGGAAGTGAAGGAGCGGAAGGAGCCGGAGGAGCCGGAGGAGCCGGAAGAGCGGAAAGAGCCGAAGGGAATTCCTGAATAACCCCGCGCCCAAGCCGCTTGCGGCTTCGCGATCCCCTGGTTCACGGTACATCAAGGGTTATTCAGAACCTGAGTTCGGAATAAGAGTGAGCCGCGACGTAACACGTCGCGGACGTGAGCGACAAGAATGGCGTGCCCATCGCGCAGCGGATCACGGGACGCGAAAACGACCGGGCACTGATCGAGGCTGAAAGAAAAAGGTGCATTCGGCCACCCCTTCAGGCTGTTTACGTCCGCGACTCGTTGAGTCGCGGCTCTTATTCCCGAACTCAGGCTCAGAAGTCCCCTTCGGCTCCTTCCGCTCCTTCCGCTCCCCCGGCTCCTCCCGCTTTTCCCCCCATCGCCTGTTGCCGCAGCATGTGATCCGCCAGCACGATCGCCATCATCGCCTCGCCCATCGGAACGAATCGCGGCAGCAGACACGGATCATGACGCCCCTTCGTCGCGATCGTCGTCGGCTCCCCCGAAGTCGTCACCGTCGGCTGAGGCTTCGAGAGCGAACTCGTCGGCTTGATCGCGCAGCGCATCACAATCGGCATCCCACTGCTGATCCCCCCCAACATCCCGCCATGACGATTGGACCGCGTGACAATCCGGGTGTCGGGTGTCGGGCAAGACTTCCCCCATTTCCTGCTTTCCTGCTCTCCTGCTTTCCTGCTTTTCCTTTCCCCCTCCGTGCCTCCGTGCCTTCGTGCCTCCGTGCCTTCCTCCCTCCCTTCCCCCACAAACACATCATTATTCTCACTGCCCCGCATCGTCGCCGCGCCGAACCCGTTGCCGTATTCCACACCCATCACCGCCGGCAGGCTGAACATCGCCTTGCCCAGGTCGGCCTTGAGCTTGTCAAACACCGGCTCGCCCCAGCCCGGCGGCACATTCGTCGCCACCAGTTCCGCGATGCCTCCGATGGAATCCTGATCCTTGCGCACTTCTTCAATCAGCGCGATCATCCGCTGCGCCATCGCCGCATCGGGGCAACGCACGATGTTCGCCTCGACCTGTTCGAGCGTCACCGCCGCCGGGTCCGCGATGGCGGCCTTGACCGAACCGACCTGCGTCACGTAACCGACGATGCGGATGCCGTGCGCGCCGGCCAGCAGCTTTTTGGCGACGGCGCCGGCGGCGACGCGCACATTCGTTTCACGCGCCGATGACCTGCCCCCGCCCCGGTAATCGCGCAGGCCATACTTGGCGTCGAAGGTGTAATCCGCGTGGCCCGGGCGGTATTTGTCCTTGATGTCGCCGTAGTCCTTGGAACGCTGGTCCTCGTTGCGGATGAGAATGGCGATGGAGGTGCCGGTGGTTTTCCCCTCGAAGACGCCCGAAAGAATCTCCGGCACATCGGCTTCATCGCGCTGGGTGACGATCTTCGACTGCCCCGGCCTTCGTCGCGCCAGGTCAGGCAGCAGATCCTCCACCGAAAGCGAAACGCCCGGCGGCACGCCATCAATGATGACCACATTTCCCGGCCCGTGACTCTCGCCGGCCGTGGTGATGCGGAACAGTTGACCGAAAGAGTTGCCAGCCATGAGCGATCCTTGCAAGACGAAGCCGCAGTTGATTCAACGGATGTTAGCAGATGCCCGCGACCATCTTTCAGGTCGTGGCTCAGTTTGAAATGTTCGGGTGAAATGTTCGGGTGGCTGGGGCTGAGTCCGCGAAGCCCCGGCCCGATGACCTTTCAGCCTTCAGTTGCCTCACCTTGCTTCGTGCGCCTGGGCCGGGGCTTCGCGGACTCCGCCCCAGCCACCCGGATTCAAACGGAGTCACCACCATCTTTCATTTCACTTTGCCGACTTTCCACGATCATGGTAAATTAAGCGGCTTGAACATCTCCGGCGGGGCGCCGACTCATCGCATCAAGGCATCAAATCGCAGAAAGGTCCTCTCCATGGGTTTTGACATCAATCGTGGTCGTGAATGGGTCAACCAGAACTCCGCTGCGGTGACCATCGGCGCCGTGGTCATTCTCATCTTCTCCCTGGCCTACCTGTGGCTTCAGAACAAGGGGCCGTCCGGCGGCGGGGTGCGGACGATGCAGTTCTACTACTACGATGTCGAAACCAACGAACGATTCGTCGCCAAGGGGGATGACCTGCCTCCGATCGTCCGCGACAACGGCCACAAGGCGTTCAAGGCTTATGTCTTCACCTGCGGCAGTTGCTCCAACGAGGCGGAACAGTTCGTGGGCTACTATGAAGGCTTCACCGATGATTACAAGCAGAAGCGCGCCGCCGCCATCGAAGCCGCCAAGGCCGCCAATCCGGCGGGCGGACCGATGCCCGAAGCCATGTACGCCATGGAGGAAGGCATCAGCGAAGGCCGACTGCTGAGCACCGATGGCAAAGCGTGGGTGGCCTCCGATTCGCCCGAAGGCATCGAAATCAACATCGCCCTGAGCAAAGCCTGCGACGGCAAAGGCGGCCAACTCAAGCCCTGCTTCCCCGGCATCGACTGATCATGCCTGAACAAGCATCCGAGCCGCGACTCAACGAGTCGCGGACGCAAACAGCCTGAAGGGGCGGCCATCGCGCGGTGGATGCAAAGAAGTCAGCGGTCGGCACAAGGCAAAACGCAATGGAATATCTTTCTGATCTCTGATCTCTGACCTCTGCCTGCCGTGTTCGAGTTCCGCTGTCGAAGGTTTGCTTGACCACCCTTCAGTCCGTTCACCTCCGCGACTCGTTGAGTCGCGGCTCGGACAAATCCGCCGCCTTTTCACGCGCCGCTTGGTTCGTTTAGACTGCGGCGATGAACATCACGGTCATCATTCCCGCCGCCGGTGTTGGCAAACGATTTGCCGCCGGCGAGCAGACCGCGCGCGATCCGCTGGGCGTTGCGACTGCGGCGACGAGCAAGATCGAAATCGACCTGGCAGGCCGCGCCGTTTTTCTGCGATCCATCGATCTCTTCCGCGAACGGGCCAACCAGGTCGGGCAGATTCTGCTGGCGGTCAATCCCGATCAGGTCGAGGAGTTCCGCTTCAAATGGGGCGACAAGCTCGCCTTCAGCGGAGTCGATCTGGTGCCCGGCGGCCGCAGGGAACGATGGGAAACCATCCTCGGCGCGATGGAGCATGTCAGCGATCAGGCCACGCATATTGCGGTGCATGACGCCGCCCGGCCACTGGCGACGCGGGGGCTGATCGACCGTCTGTTCGAAGCCGCCAAACGGTTCGACGCGGTGATCCCCGCCCTGCCCGTGGCCGGCACGCTCAAGCGAATCGACCCGATACCGGTGAAGGATGACACGACGGACCCGCTCGATGCGATCCTCGGCTCGGCGGGCAGGCTTGACGTGGAAGCCCATCGCATCCTGGAGACGGTCAGCCGGTCGAATCTGGTGGAGGTGCAGACGCCCCAGGTGTTCGAGATCGGCCTGCTTCGCCGGGCTTATGCCCAGATCACCGAAGGCCGCATCGATCCCGCGATGATCACCGACGACGCGGGGCTGGTGGAAACGCTGGGCCAAACCGTGTACATGATTGAAGGGGAAACGACGAACATCAAAATCACCCGCCCCCAGGATGCGGAACTGGCCGCCGCCCTGGTCCGGTTCCGCGAGGGCAGAGAGGCCAAGTCCATCGCCGCCAAACGACTCTTCGCGGATGAGGAGGAATGAAACCCGTCGGGTGGCTGGAGTTGAATACTCTGCTTCGGGTGGCTGGGGCTGGAGGCTTTGCGCAAGCCCCGGCCCGGTGCGCCTTGCTGTGATAAACACCTTGGACCGCGATCACGCGCCTGTCGCGCGATCAGCCGGGGCTTGCGCAAAGCCGGCCCCGAAAACCCGCCGCGTGCGGGGCAGGACCGTACAGGGCTCGATGACATTCACGTCGCACGCGCGCTCGTCCACTCCGGATTGGTTGGCTGCGGCCCTTCAGTCACAGTCCTGGTAGCCGCCCAATTGGCCGCACTTGATACACCGGAACATATAGGCCGTGGGCGAACCTTCTTTGTCAAGCGCGGCGAAAAACTCGTCCCATTCCGGGCCGTCGGGAAGGCCGACGGAGTCTTGCATTGCCGCCATCGCTTGGGGACCAAGAGCTTCCAACTCCTTGCGACCGGCGCGCCCGATGAATTGAGCCGCGTCGCCGCAATGAGTCCACCACTGTTCCTGCTGCCAACCGGAGAAGCCCGGCGTGCGATACGCCACTTCTTCGATGACTTGCCGAGGCACGTCATCCCACATGCCACCGCCGCCGATGCCAACCTCGTCCGTGAAGCTGGCGCCGAGCTTTTCGTGAGCCGAGCCGTCCGCGATGCACCACGGACAGATGCACTGGTCGTATTCCTCAAGCGCGTAAACGGGACCGGTGTAGATGAAGCCGCGCGCTTTTCCGCAACAGGCACATTCGGTGTCCGACTCGACGACGTGACCCGTCGAGACAGGATCGGGGTGATACTTGAAAGTGGGCGGCGCCATATCCGTCTCCGAGCGGCTAACGACCAAGCTCAGCAGCGGCGGGGGCCACAGTGATCTACGAATCTGGGAAAGCCGTCATGCCCCGCCGTCTGCTGCAGCGCCTGGTTCGGCCTGCCTTGCGAAGATGGTGAGGTCGCAACTTGTAGCGATGATGAACGTGCGACCTGTTTCCGAGAAGCCGCACGCTCGGAACTCACACGCTCCATCCTCACCGACGCATATAGGCTCTCGCGAACCCGGTGCAGTCAGGAACACACTATGCGTCGGCCATGCGCGGGCCTGGGCCTCCAGACACCAACCATCGGTTGTGGTAAGTGGCAGCCCGCCACCGAACAACCCACCGATTCGGATTGACTGCCCAGCCAGTGGACCAAACCCTGCGGCTGTGAGTCGAATCAGATCGAAGAAGTCGTGCGCCTCGTTATAGTCGCGAGCTAACTTTTCACCGGTGAGGCAATCGAACACACCGCGACCCTGCGACGACAGAACGAGCAGCAGGTCGGAGCCAGTTGCATAACCGACGCCGAACAACCCTCCAACGGCGAACACCTGCACCGGACGCCACGGCGCGGGCGGGCTTTGAACCGTTGGAGTTGTCGCCATCCGTTTCGCCTCTTGCGGCCGAACTCTTGTTTAGCCTATCTACAGATTGGATAACGCATCCAACCGTCGGCAAGCATTTTATCCGTAAATCACTGTTGATACAAGACCTTCTTGATATTGGGGTATTGGACGAATGCGAGCAAAACCCTATCCGTGGAGGTATGTATGTATAAAACTGCTCGAGCGGGTCGGTGTCCGGGGCGTGAATGTCCTGCTCGTGAGAAGCGACGAGATCGACCAGCAAGCAAGTGGTGGTCCGACTACTACACGGATACCCAACCTTGCCGCAAGACTTTCATGCCGCGCGAAACCAGGATGGCGGCCCCGGTCAGCTTCATCCGTTGTTGGCCGCGGCTCCCTACCGGGCTTTGTTTCGATTCAGCATTCGCGCCAACCTCGCTCCCGCATTCGCCGGCAACTTCTCGTCCGTGAGTTCGGTCATCAGATTCGGCAGCTTGCGGGGATCGATGAAGTTCTCTGCGACGACGGCGGCGTTGGCCTTCTCCAACTCGCGCCAGTCCGCGACACGGAGCGCCGCAAAGCCGCCTGTGTCGCCGCCGTGCGAGAAGACAAGGAATCGCACCTCGTAGTTCGGACTGAGCACGTCATTCAGCGTGCAAATGGTGATGTGCCTGTCGGCGACATCCATCAACAGCGGCACCTTCACGTCTCGACCGTCAAAGGTGATGAACAGATCGTCGCCCCGCCACTCGGCGGTCAGCGAATCAAGCTCCAAGGCTTCCGCACAATACGCAACGATGTCGGCGTCATCTTCCCCCCAATCAACCGCGAAGAAGTGTGGGCAGTCGTTGTCGAAGAAAGCCCGTTCAAGGCCGACCTCGTCGTGGGCGATCACCATCCGGCGAAGATCGGGACTCATGAAATCACCAAAGCGGCTAATAACCAAACTCAGCAGCGCCGGGGACTGCTGAGCCTTTGAATCTCGAAAAGCCTACACGCCCCCGCCGTCTGCTGCAGCGTTTGGTTCGGCCAGAACGACCTCGGCCTGCGGATTGACGCGGAATATCTCGGAAACGACATCCAATACTGGCCGGCCGTCCCATGTCTTGTGTCGGTTGACTGCCTGAGTGCAAGTCTTCCAGCCACGGATGACCAGACGATACGGGTGTTCATCAGGCCACCACAGGTAGTCGTTGAAAGCATCCAGGTTGCCGTTCCACTCCCCGCCTATTTTGCTGATGAAGCCGCTGTTGAAGGCTGCGATGAAGTCTTCCCACGCGGATACGGCCGACAGGTCAACGAGATACTCTTGCACCACAGATGCTCTCCGCCACCGAACGTAAAAGGCCCGGTTGCCGGCCGCCCGCGGAAGCAGGCGTCCAACCGGCAATACTATTGTCCATCGCGGGCGGCCCCGGTCAACTGCATCCGGTGGTTAGGCGACCTCTTCGACAACGATCGACGAGTGAGCCATGCGACACTGATTCCCACAATGGCGGCGGGGAAGATGGCTGAGAGCCACAACCATGACGGCACGGGTTCATAATCGGTTTCGATGTCGGCAAGAAACGCCATGCCGAAGAAACAGGTGCCAAGTATTAGGCCGCCGGTGAAATAGCCCGAAACGATGGCGACAAGCACCACCCAGATTTGATGGAGCGATGATCGGCTCATGTCGTCTAACGTCGCCGTTCACCTGCCGTGGCGGCTGGTGAGATGTTGAACTTCGAAAAATCGTCATGCCGCCGCGGTCAGGTGCAACGGCTGGTTCGCTGACGACTCCAAACTCCAAATCACATGGTCTCACATGATACCCATGTCTTTGGCGTGTGACCGCACCCGGCGCATTTGACGTTAACGGTGAGCCACCCAAACCCATCAGGCCAACGATCCTCATCAATCTCGCCGCCGGATTCCGAGATGAAATCTTCTTTGCCTTCACCCGCAATCTCGATTCTCGCCGTGTGCGCCGACCCACCGCATTGAACACACTTCCAAAGCAAAAGCTGCGGCCGCGGGTGGGCGGCTTGCTCCGCGTCATGGCAAACGAAACCGTTCCAGCCGTGGAAGTCGACATCCAGCAGCAAATGACTTTTGCCACACGCCTTGCAGACGCCTCTTATAAGAAAAAAGAACCGGCCATCGATTTCAGCCGTACACGGGATGACCTCCTTCTTCCATTCGTGCGTCTGGCCGGGAAACAGAAGCTCGAACGTTTCCCCGCCACACGGACAACGAACGGTGCCCGCGAGTGGCGATTCATCAACCGTCGAGCTATCGGGGACGACGCAGTCCTTCAAGTGGGTCGGGGTTGGCATCATATCGTGAGTATCCAAAGTCAGCGAACTCTGTTTAGATTGCAAACTCGCAACTCGCAAGCCAACCCAGCCCGCGTATGGTGCAACATTGTATCGCACCATCACGCCGGACAAGCCTTTCGTTGAGTGTCAGGTTTTTGATCGGATTCGGTGAGTCTTGCAAACCTGAGTTTCGCTTAAACCCCGCCCGGAGCCTGAGAACTTTTGGGTGGCTGGGACCGCTTCGGGTGGCTGGGGCTGAGTCCGCGAAGC
>CAZYPK010000173.1:5882-10541 GCA_964649195.1 uncultured Phycisphaeraceae bacterium | reverse complement strand
GCCTTTGAGGCCTCGTGAAGAACGGCTCAGCGGGAGCTTCGCCCTCCCATATGCGTGCCGGGAGGGCGAGGCTCCCGCCGAGCCATCTGTTGACGAAGCCTGTCCGCAGGCTGAGGAAACAGAACTCGCGCGGAACTCTGCCTGATATTGTGCGGGCAAGGCGCAAGTTTCTTCACTCGGCCTTTGAGGCCTCGTGAAGAACGGCTCAGCGGGAGCTTCGCCCTCCCAGCCGGAGGCTTCCGCTCTCCCGCCATATGCTTTTGCCCCTCCGAAAACCCTTCCTATCGCTTGGAAAAATATCAAACGTGAGGTAAGGTACGGTTACGAACGGGGGATAATCGTTCCTGCCGGCTGTCGGTCCATGATCGGCCGGCGAAGTGTCCACCATCCATCTTTTATTGGAGCAGAAGAATGAACCGTTCACTCTATCGTCATGCCGCCTGTGCGTTGGCCCTTTTCACCGCGGCGCCGGCTTTCGGCCTGACGCTGGCCCAGTACGACTTCGGTACCGTGGGCACGCCGACGCTCAACGCCGCCTTCAGCGCCGAGGGCATCACCGCCGGCGCGATCACCAACAACATCCTGGCCACCTTCAACCCGACCAGCGTCCACGGCTACGCCTCGGAGCCGGTGCTCCAGACCAACCCGGCCAGCAACGCCAACACCGGCGGCGGCACCGTGCTCGTCCGGACCGATCGCGCCTTCACCAACGGCGACTTCTTCAGCCTCACCCTCACCGCCGACGAACCCGATCAGATCATCCGCATCACCTCCATCTCCCTCGATGTCGCCCGCGGCGGCGGGGCCTCGGATCGCGGCTACGGCATCCGCAGCAGCGTCACCGGCGCCACCAGCCTCGGCAGCAACGGCGGTCCCAATAACACCCCCATCACCACACGCCCCAACTTCTTCGCCGCAAGCCACGACACCGGCAACCTCCTCGTCCTCAGCCAGCCCGGCGGCACCATCGACCTGAGCTTCTCCGTCGCCACCGACGGCTCCGGCCAGAGCATGGAGTGGGACAACATCGTCATCCAGGGCAACCTCGTCAAGGAACTGGTCCGATACAACTTCGACACCCTCCAGCCCAGCGTCGCCTCCGACATCGCCCCCACCAGCGTCATCGCAGGCATCCGCAACGACGACTCGCTCAACATCAACCGCGCCGGCCCGGGCCTGAACACGTTCCACGTCTCGGAAGAGACCCCGGTCTATGCCACGCAGCCGGTCCTGCGCGTCACCTCCACCTCCACCACCCTCGAAGCCGCCCTGGCCAACGACAGCTACTTCGACTTCTCCATCGCCTCCAACAGCGACTATGCCCTCTCGCTGGACAGCTTCATCTTCGACGCCGCGCGAGGCGGCGGATCGCTCGACCGAGGCTGGGCCCTCTACTCCAGCATCGACGGCTTCGCCGATCCGCTGGCCCTCGATGAATCCATCGACACCCAGCGTCCCAACTTCACCACCTACCTCGTGGACCTCACCGCTGACGCCTTCCAAGGCCTGACCGGGGAAGTCACCTTCCGCATGTACGTCTTCACCACCAGCAACACCAGCTCCATCGAGTTCGACAACATGCGCTTCCTGGGCAACCTGACCCCGGTCCCCGAACCGGCCTCCCTGGCCCTGATCGGCCTCGCCGGCGCAGCCCTGCTCCGCCGCCGTCGCCATGCCTGAACAGAGCCGCGACGTAACACGTCGCGGACGCGCCCGGCCTGAAGAAACGGTCGGTTACGCGAAAGATGAGCGATGAAGGTGCGCCTGAGGGAGCCGGGCGCACCCGGGCGCGTTCGAGGCCGGCGACGCAAGGTGCGTATCACCACCCTTCACGCTGTTCACGTCCGCGACGTGTTACGTCGCGGCTATGACAACAGCCAGAGCCGCGACTCAACGAGTCGCGGACGCGCCCGGCCTGAAGAAACGGTCGATTGCGCGAAAGATGAAAGATGAAAGATGAAAGATGAAAGATGAAAGATGAGCGATGAAGGTGCGGTGTTCCGGGGCCGGGGGCGGGGCTTTGCGCTGCCACAAAAGATGGGCACACCCAATCGCTTTATTTCATGTTTCAGACCGGCGGCTCGCAAGGCTATACTTATGCAATCAATCGATCCCTGACTTCGTTCATCGCCAAAACGGGGTGCCATCGTGATGGTTCTTGCCAGATATGCAGTCGTGTGGCCGATGTCCTTGCTGTTCGCGCTTTCGCTTGGCGCGATGTCCATCCTTGCCGCCGCCGACGCCGATCCGAAAAAGACGTTTGATGATGTGTTCGGCGAAAGCTATCGCCGGGCGGTATCGAGTCCGTCCACGGCCGATGATGTCGAGCTTGCCCGCGAGATGGCCAAGGCGGTCGCCACCATCGATATGCCTGCATCGCTGATGCAGGTGATTGTCGAGCGGATGACCTCGCTCAGCGACAAGGCCGCCGGCGCCTTGCTTCCCACGGTGCAGGCGATGGACAAACTTGCCTCGATTGAAAAGAATGCGGGGAAGAAAGCGGCGCTGGAGTTGCAGGCGATCGGCCTGCTGGAAAAGGCAAGCGAGACAGGCGATGCATCGGCCAGGGGCGTCGCCGCGGTCATGCTCATCGATCGCCTGCTTCCACTGGCCGACCAGGAACTGGCCCAGCGCAAGGTGGAATCAGCCCATGCCCGGTACGCCAGGGCGCTGAAGCTGGCCAGGGAGCATCAATCCTCTCGCGCCGCCGCCATCGCGGCCAAGCTGGATGCGGTCGATGGTTTGATGAAGGATGCCAGCGAATTGGATGCCTTGGAAAAGCGGATCGAAGCCAATCCCAGGGACATCGAGGCGCGCAGTCGCTTGATCGAGATTCATCTGGTGAAGCGCGATGATCCTTCCGCCGCCGTCTGGTTCGCTCAGGGGACGGATGCGAAAACCGGCAGGCTCCTGCCCATTGCCGCCCGCGAGGGAGCGGGCGCCGATGGGCCGACGCTGCTCGAACTGGCCGACTGGTACGCGGAACTGGGGCGGTCCGCGGCGGCGACCGACAAGCCCGCCATGTTCAATCGGGCCAAGGGTTATTACGAAAAGTTTCTCACGCTTCACAAGGAGGACGATCTGCAAAAGGCCAAGGCAACCTTGGCGCTCACGCAGATCGAGCGGCAGCTCAAAGAGCCCGCCGATGCCGCCTCGCCGCAGCCGCCCGTCAAACCGCCGGACTCAACGACTGCCGCGCCTGCTGTGCCTGCCGCGACAACGCCCGGCGTCGGCGCGCTGACCGTCGAAATACAAGGCACGCCCATCACCGAGCCTGATCGCGTCGAGCGTCTCTATCAACAGCAGTGGCGGCAGGTCGCCAGGGAATATGTCGCGCTGGGCGACGACTGCCGGCCCGTGCTCGACTACGACCCCAAGTTCCCCAGCAGCGCCAAGGAAACGCTCGTCGCGGTGAAGGCTCGCATGACCACCACTCGTGTTGAACGGGTCGGCCTGCTCAGGAAGACCATCGTCACCCCGCCCGTGCCCGCCGAGGCCGAGGCCGTGGCGATGGGATTGCCGACGCTCTCGCCCGGAGCCTACGGCTATCTGCATTCCGTCGAAGTGGTCCGGATCCTGGGCGAGGATGAGATGATCGTCAGGAACTTCTGGATGGTCGATCGCGGCACGCTCGACAATGTGCCATGGGAGCAACGGAAGGAGCGGGAGGAACTGGTGCGACGGCAGAACGATTGGAATGCCTCCGTCAACACCATGCGGCTCTTGGGCCATCCCACCGCCGGCCTCAAGCCCGGCGAACGGGTCGGCATCGGCGGCAAAACCGGCAAGCCGTTGCAGATTTACATCGTCGCCACCGAACCCCGTCGCAACGACCCCAGACCGACACGCCCCGTCGCCACCCTCACCAGCAAACTCCTCAAGGGCGGCATCGACGAAAAACAATTCGCCGACCTGCTGGAAAAACGCAACCTCACCCGAACCGACTTCGTGAACATCTTCCTCGAATCGCAGAGAACCTCCCTCAAAGACGCAGTCCCTCTCACCATCGGCCGCATCGAAAGCAGACGCACCAGGCGGCCTTGAAACCTGGGTTCGGGACAAGCCCCGCCCAAGCCGCTTGCGGCGTGGCAATCCCCTGGTTCACGGCACATCGGGGGTTATTCAGAAGTCCCAGGAGAAGTTCCAGGAGCCTTCCCTTATTCTTCAGACCGGCTACTATTCAAGCCGACAGATGTTCGGAGCGGTTCAGTCCGCGGTCCAAACTCGGAGGATTTCGACCGCGGGCGCACAGCACTGATTTGACAATCATCGCAACCACTCGATATATGGGAAGCTCAAAACATCAGGGGCCTTAGCTCAATTGGGAGAGCACTAGCTTTGCAAGCTAGGGGTTACCGGTTCGATCCCGGTAGGCTCCATTTTTAGATCGGCTAACGAAGGGCTGGATTTGAGTCGAACAAATGTTCCGCCTTGATCGGCGGATGCTAAAATGCTTGCGGTGGATGGCAAAAGTTCTTGCCCGGTAGCACCTGCCGTTGCCGCACGCTCCGACCCGCCCCCGGCAAGGGGCGGGTCACTTCCGACCGGCGTCCCAAAGGACGCTGGTCGGGTTTGTGTTCCGCCTTGATCGGCGGATGCTAAACTGCTTGCGGTGGATGGCAAAAGTTCTTGCCCGGTAGCACCTGCCGTTGCCGCACG
>CAZYPK010000173.1:0-5782 GCA_964649195.1 uncultured Phycisphaeraceae bacterium | reverse complement strand
TGGATGGCAAAAGTTCTTGCCCGGTAGCACCTGCCGTTGCCGCACGCTCCGACCCACCCCTTCCTAGAGGGGTGGGTCACTTCCGACCGGCGTCCCAAAGGACGCCGGTCGGGTTTGTGTTCCGCCCTTGATCGGCGGACGCCAAAAGGAGTTGCATGTGAAGAACCGACAATGCTGCACAGTGATGTTCTTGGCTGCTTGCACCTTTCTTCTGTCGATGGCTCTTGCACAGCCATCACCGCAAGGCGATCCATCAAAGAAGCCGATTGCCGCGATCAGCGATGTCCGCAAGGCGTACATTCAGCAATTGACTTGGGCTCGGGCGCAGTTCGATCAGGCCGTCAAAGCAGCGAAGGAAAAACAAGATGCTGCTGATCGGGAGGCGAAGGCCGACTATCTGGTTGCTTTGAGAAAGGCATTGCGAAGTGCGATGGCCGCTCAAAAACTTCAAGAGGCAAACGCCATTGACGCTGAGATCAAGTTGATTGAAGCGGAGATCAGGCCGATGGTGGTCCAAACGAAGCCGAAACCGAACGATTCCGATCGATCTGAAGTAACCGACAAAAAGTTGGCGGAATTGATTGTTTCAAAACGATGGCTTCTCGACTATCGCAGTCCTTCGACGAATGGCAGGCGGCTCGTCGCTTGGACCTTTGACGCAAATGGAACGCTAAGCGACACGAGCCAACCTAACTGGTGGATTCGCGATGGCGAACTCGTCACTTGTCGGTTATCGAATCGCTGGCGCTACAACAGCGAGGCGGGACGCTGGGAAAGCATTTTGAATAAGGCAGATAACCCGGACAATGCCGCCTACATTTGGCCCCAAGACGCTCAACGCCCTCGTTGATCGACTTCGGAAGGGGAAGAATTTTCCGCGCTCCACATTTCGCTTGACACGCCGCTCAAGATAGCGCATATTGCCTTTCGCTACTGGGCGCGGCCCCTTGCCGGGGGCCAAACCCGAAAATCAATCGACATGGATCAGGGAGCGCACCCTGCTCTGTGAGTTTCCCACGGACCGACCGCGCACCTCCGCCCAGTAGCACGGCGGTCGGTCCGTTTTGCGGAGTCTCTTCGTGCTACGGGCGAACAGCAAATCTTCTTCATCCGTCCCCGGCGGTTTTTCTTCCCTCGGTCTTCCCCGTCATCGCGCCGCCGAGTTCGCTGGCGATCTCGATGGCCGCGATGCGCAAGAAGTTGACCGTTGCCGGTGGGATCGGCGGCCAGCCAACCACCTCCCGCCTGGCCGGCGACGGCCGACGATCCGCGGCCCGCACCAGCGTCGCCAGGCGGGAGTTTTTCCATCGCATCATTCCTCCTCCGGGCACGAAGCGAGGTGAGAAATGATGATCTCGTTTTCCATCTCCTATGCTTCAAGTGTCCCGGGGCAACCCGGGACAAGCCGCCGGCAGTCCGCGTTCTCGTCGCCCGCGATCGTACTTCGAAGGCCATCGCACCAAGACGTGAGCATCGGATCGCGCCGGTTTCTTTTGTCCGCCCGCCGTTCTGCCGCGCTCGTCACGCGTGCAGGACGGCGGGCGGCTTTTTGTTTCCACGTCTCACGCGCCAAGGACGGCGCCGAAACAGCAAGGAGGCATCATGCCCGATGACGACGGCCCAATTGGGTCCACGTTCCAATTCGCCACGCGAGATCAACTGATCCGCAAAGTGATGATCGACCTCGAAACGCGCCCGGTCATTCCGTCCGTCGCGCTGCCCGTGGCCTGGTATGAGAGGCTTGGCGACCTCACGCCGGCGCAGACGCGGATGCTGCTGGCGCTGCATCGGCTCGATCCATCCGAGCGATGGATGTTCTTCCGCGTGCCCAAGTCGCTCACGCAGGTGATCGTCGGAGGCATCCACCAGGTGGATCTGCGGAAGATCGTCGGCGCTGATCGGAGCACCATCCCCGCGGCCTGGAAGAGGCTGGAGGAACTCAACCTCGCCCGTCTGCTGTCGCGCCGTGGCGCCGAGTACTATCAGCTCTACCCCTACAAAGAGCTGAAGGACTCACCCGATGCCACAGGCACGGCGACGTACTGGCTCTACTCCGCACCTGATGCGGAGCGGGAAGAGATCGCAGTGATCCACCATGTCAGCGTCGGTGACGACGACGCATCCGATCGTGCGAATTTTTCCGACGCTCGTGTGAAAAAATTCCCGCAATCGTCGGAAAAATTCGCACGATCGTCGGATTTTTTCCCTCGCGCGCGCCTTTCGGATCCCAATCCCCTCTTAAAACCGAAATCCGAATCCGAAAGCGCAGCGTGCGCGCCTTTTTCGAATTCGAATTCGGGCGCGAAAAAATTCCCAGAGCCTTCGGATTCGGATTTCGGCAAGGCGGAAACCGAGCGCAGGAACGCGTTCAATAGCGTCCTGGTCGCGACGGCCAACCTGTGGGGCCGAGTGAGTCAGCCGGGCGTGAACCAGAAGGAGTCGGACCGTCGCACGGCCATCAATCGATTTGATGATCTGCTGTGGCCACGCGATGAGATCACCGTCGCGGAAGGCCGCCTGCGAACCAAAGAGGCGGTGAAGCTGGCTGCGCAAGCCACGCTCAAACGCAACCCCATGGCGTGGTGGCAGGACTGCGTGAAAAAATTTGCCGCCCGCCGAACGAACGCGAGGCCGGCCCGCGAGGTCGGCACCGATCCCATCATCCTGGTGCGCGGCGTTCTTCGGCAGATCAAGCGGCGAGGTCTTGATCCGCGCTGCGATGAAGTCGTGCGGTATGTCGGGTCCTCCATCGGGTGGCAACGGGAAGAGTGGCTTGAGCAGCTCGCGGATTTTGAATCCATGCAATCGTTTCAGCGCCAACCGGAGGTCGAATCATGGCGCTATTGAACGGGCAAACATCCACCGATGTCATCGAGCGTCGCCGGCAGGCGATGCGCGCGATGCTCGCCATCCTCGCACCTGCGCCTGTCGCTGCGATGCAATCAACGACTTGCGAGAGCCGGGGAACAAGAGCCGCGGGCGATGAAAAAATCCGATCTGACGTGCCGCGCGATGGCGCAACAAACAGCCCGGATGGGCACGAAATTTCAGGTCACGGCTCTTGTTTCCCGGCTTTCTTTTTCTGGCTGCCGGCGCTGTGCCGGCATCTGACCTTGCTGGCCGCGCATGGCCAGCTTCACCCGCTGCGGGCGCGCCAAGCGCTCGCAGCCTGAAAGGACCATCGTCATGAACATCGAGACCGGTGAGATCTGCAGGACGCCAGATGAAATCAGGCGGGCCGTCGCAGAGCACGGCGACGGCAAGGTTGTGCCCGTGAGCGATCGCGTTGCCAGCCTCGTCGAAAAGGGCCGGGCGGTCGAGGCGCAAGAGTCGCGATCGACATCGACATCGACAAAGCTGACATGCGGCTTGAAGTGGATCGAGGATCGCTGGCACAACAACGGTGTGCCCATCCATGCGGGCACGGGGTGGGCTCTGCTCACGCCCGGCGGCTTCTGGCTCATCGTTCGCATCGAATCAGCGGACGGAGGCAGGCGGCTCATCGCCCACCACGACATTCACGGCTTCATCTTCACGCGCGAGATCGACACTCGGCATGACGTGCTGACGCCGCGTCGCCCAGCCGTCACCTGAATCTGCTGGCCGCCCGAGGCCGGCTTCACCCGCCGCGGGCGCGTCAAACGCAAGCGGCCTGATCACCAGAAGGAATAGTCCCATGAAACGAATCCACGTCGATGAACTCACCCTGGAAATGATCGATCGGATTGCGGCCCATAAGAGCAGCTTGCCTGATGAACAAGATGAATGGAACCGAACGGATGTTGTGGCCGTGGCCATCGCCAATTGGCTTGGAGAGTTGAAGACGCGACCAGATTGGAACGAATCCAAAACCCCCGTTCCCGGCGTTCGATCGGAGTTGTCCGAGAGTGTACCGACCGCCGCCCCTCGCGACCTGGCCGGCGTCTGACGACGCCGGCCAGGGATTCCCGAACGAGCGACGAGAGTCGCTCCCACTGATGCGCCTGATCGCCGCCTTGCACGCGGCGAACAGGTTTGGATTGACGACAAGTTTAACAACAGGAGTCTCGACCACGAAAGACATTGTCCTGGGATCGCTCACTCAGACGAACGCAACGCCGGCAGACAAGGCCGTCGATTACATGCTCGACGGTGCGGTCGCCTTCGATCGGAGGTGCAAGGAGATCGAAGCGCTGCTCGAAAACAACCGCGTTTACTGATGACTCATGTCTTTTTCACCCTTGATAAGAAGTGGACCATGATTCCAAGCCACGACACATTCATTCGTTTCGATGGCGATGACTGGGCGTCGATCACCGACGGCCGGTGCGCGCACGCCATGCCGGTCGTCGCCCGCGGCCCTGGTGCCGATCCGCAACTGGCCACGGCCATCATCGCGCGGAACACCGGCGCGTGGGAGATTTCCTACGAAATATCGACCGGCCGCGTGATCGACATCGCCGACGCGGCGATGCCCGACGTGACGCAGCTCGTGCCGGCGGGAACGGAGGCCAGCCATGTTTGATCGTGAACCGGACCAGGACATCATCCGCCGCGCGGCGGAATCACTCGTGCGCCAGCGTGTGCGTGACGGACTGACGGCGGCCGTCGGCGATGTCATCGACGAAGGACTCGACCGCGCCAACTTCATCGACCTCGCCACCGACTCGGTGTGCGGGCAACTCGGTCGTCGAGACACCGCCTGGGCGCTGGCCTATATCGCCGGCGTGCAGATGGCTCCCGCCCTGCTCGGCGCGATCCGGCAATCGTCCGCCCCGATGGAGAGCGAGGTGGGCAATGACTGATGACGCGATCCCCGTACTGAAATTGCAAGTTTTCCTGTCCCCTACGCTTGACGGATGCGGCAAACTGACGGCGTCGCTGGACATCTACGGCCTGCGCGGCGCCACGGCAGAGCAAGCGGGGACAATGATGGGGATCGCGTTCGTCACGATTGAAAAATCCGTAAACACAATAAAAACAGGTCTTGATCCGTCGCGCCTCGACGGGTTCGAGAAAGGGTTTCATCTCGCCATCAAGAAACACCAAATGCACAAGGAGACACCAGTCGTTTGAACCCGATTCGGGCATGAGATCGCGCCCCTCCCTGTAGGGGGCCGCGTTGTTTGAAATGAGAATTCGTTTCCGAAGTTTTCATCGGACAGAAAAAGAGGGCACTTAATCATGCGACCTGAAAAAGCAAAATCAGAAAACGCGCCGGACGGCATCCCGTTGTTCAAGCCCGTCAATGGCCAACATTCGCGCGAGGTCGATGCCGCGATCGCGGAAGGGGAGAGCGGCACGGTCCCATTGCTGCTGATGCTCTCCCCTGACCAGGTGCGACGCGCGAGACGCCGGGCCGACGTGGTTTCGTGCGCGGTGAACATCGGCTGCGTCGCGATGGGCATCCTCATCGGCTGGCTGCTGAGGGGAGGATGACTTGGCCAACAAGGCAAACTGCTGCGCGACGTGCGGCCGGCCTCGCCGGTCAATGGAAGCCCGCCGAAAGAACTGGTCGTTCTTCCAGGTGCCTGCGCGGAGCGGCGCCATGGATAACGACGTCGTCGTCATAGCAAACGTCTACCGCCATGGTGGCACATCGGAAGACTGCCACCTATGCGACGAATGTCTTCGCGTCGGGCTTCGCGTGCTGAAGATCGAGGTTGACCGATGCCTCGAAATCATCGAAGCCGGGACTGACAAGGACGCCGAGATCGTGAGGCTCCAGGAAGAGCTTGCGAGGGTGAAGCCACTGCATTCACGGTCTCATTTCCATCGGTTCACTGCAAAATGTCGATATTTC
>CAZYPK010000172.1:8820-10592 GCA_964649195.1 uncultured Phycisphaeraceae bacterium | reverse complement strand
GGACGAAGGCACGGACGTGGGAGAATGGCCATTTTTCAATCTTTTCCCCTTCGTGCCTTCCCCCCTCCCCTTCCGTCCCCAACTCGTTTTTCGTTATGCTGCACTCATGGACCCCGCGCGATTTCAACGCATTCTCAGGCAGCACCTGCGCACCGATCAACTGCTGGGCGTGGATGCGGTGCCCATCGGACAGGTTCCCGCGATGGCCGATGCGATCGAGCCGGTGTACGCGGTGGAAGCGCCGCCGGCGCAGGCTGCGCGTCCGGTGCCCGTCATTCCTCCCCGCGCCACGCCGCAGCGCACTCCATCTGCCGAGCCTGCCCCCGGCGCCCCCGGTACCCCCGGTACCCCCGGTGAACCGACCGTCAATCTTTTTGGTGAAGCCGCTCCCGCTCCTGTCGTTCCTGTCGGACCGATGGACAGGAGTCCATCGGCTTTGAATCCCCCTGCCTCCCCTCCTTCCTACACCGACGACATGCTTCCACCGCTGCCTGTTTATCCCCGTGCGATCGATCTGGACACCAAGGTTCACCTGCTGCACGACATGGATGTGAACGAGGTGCGCGACTGCCGCAAATGCGGGCTGTGCAGCGGCCGCACGCAGACGGTCTTCGGTGAAGGCGATCCCGATGCGAACCTGCTTTTCATCGGCGAAGGCCCCGGCGAAAACGAGGACCTGCAAGGCCGCCCGTTCATCGGCAAGGCCGGGCAGAAGCTCAATGAAATGATCGCCGCCATGGGCCTGTCGCGGGAGAAGGTTTACATCGCCAACGTGGTCAAGTGCCGCCCCCCCGGCAACCGCGCCCCGACCCCCGCCGAGGTGCTCGCCTGCTGGGATTTCCTCAAACGCCAGATCGAAACCATCCAGCCCCGCGTCATCGTCACCCTCGGCGGACCCGCCACCAAACAGATCCTGCAAACCGATAAAGGGATCACCGCCATCCGCGGCATCTGGCACCACTTCAACGCCCTCAAACCCGCCGGCCCTTCGATCCCCGTCATGCCCACCTTCCACCCCGCCTACCTGCTGCGGGCATACACCCCCGAAAACCGCAAAAAGGTTTGGAGCGACCTGCAAAAAGCGATGAAGATGCTCAAAGCGTGATCCAGTCCAAGCAGCGTCGGGTGGCTGGGGCTGAGTCCGCTTTGGGTGGCTGGGGCTGAGCTGCTTTGGGTGGCTGGGGCTGAAGGCTCGGCGCAAGCCCCGGCCCGAACGCGCGAAGCAAGGTGGCGCAACTGAAAGTCGATGGTCGCCGGGCCGGGGCTTGCGCCGAGCCTTCAGCCCCAGCCACCCGGAACAGAGCACCAGCCATCACCCGATGCAAAGCCTCCGACCGCAGCACCCGTCGTCAAGGGTGTCACCCAATTTTTTCACGATTCCGGTGGGTTCCTGACCTCTGCGCGGTCTGGTTGTTCAAGCGGGGTATCTCCGGCGGTCGATAGTGGAGATGGAGGCCGATAAGCGGAACAGGCGACGCGGAGCGAACCAGGAGGCCGGTGATGGACAGGATGCCAAAACGGTTTGAACCGATCGAGGATGAACGATCCGCCCGGCTGTTCCGGCGAACGCTGGCTCTTTGGGCGAGCGACCTGCTTCGGCAGCCGCCCCGCATCGGATGGCCCGCCCCGCAGCCGGCCATCGACGTTCGAGGACACGATTGGAAAAAACTTTACCAAGGCAGTGTGGTGGATGATTGAAGAGCAGGGCCTAGGGAAGAGGGCCTAGGGCCTAGGAAAAGGCCAGAAAAGGGCCTGGGGCCAAGGGCCTAGGG
>CAZYPK010000172.1:5706-8720 GCA_964649195.1 uncultured Phycisphaeraceae bacterium | reverse complement strand
TAGGAAAAGGCCAGAAAAGGGCCTGGGGCCAAGGGCCTAGGGCCTAGGAAAAGGCACTTGGCGCAGGTGATTTTGCCTTGTCCGCTGACCTGTTCTCCTCCCTGCCTTGAACCCTAGGCCCCAGGCCCTCCTCCCCAAGCCCTGTTCCCCCTAGGCCCCAAGCCCTCCTTCCCAAGCCCTGTTCCCCCTAGGCCCCAGGCCCTCTTCCCTAGGCCCTTTTGATCGAGTTTCCCATGAGTGGCATCACCTCCGGCATTGGACTGATCAGCGGCATCAACACCGCTTCGCTGATCGATCAGCTCATCTCGATCGAATCGAGACCGAAGCTGTTCGTGCAGCGGCGCAATGCCGTGCTCACCAGCCAGCAGGTGGCGTTTCAGGAAATCAACGCCAAGCTGCTTTCGCTGAAGCTTTCCGCCAGCGGTTTTCTCACGAGCAATCTCTTCAACGCCACCACCGCCGCCAGCGGTGATGAATCGGTGCTCAGCGCCACCACTTCGCCCTCCTCCACGCCGGGCACCTACAGCTTTTCCGTCGCCAGGCTCGTCAGCAGCCAGCAGACCCTCACGCAAGGCTTCGCCGACAAGGACGCCACGCCCGTCGCCCCGGCCGGCGGCACGCTCACCTTCGAGTTCGGCGACGCCCGGCTCGATGCCGACACGCAATTGAACACGCTCAACGGGGGCAACGGCATCACCCGGGGCAAAATCCGCATCACCGATCGCTCCGGCGCTTCCGCCATCGTCGATCTGAGCAAGGCGGTCAGCGTCAACGATGTTCTCTCTGCCATCAACAACAGCGACGGCATCAACGTCACCGCCTCCGTCGATGGCGACGGGTTCGTCCTGACCGACAACACCGGTTCGGTGGCCGGCAATCTCACCGTCAGCGATGTGAGCAATTCGGGCGTCAGCGCCACGCTGGGTTTCAACGTCGCGGCAGCGGGAGACACGCTCACCGCCGCCGCGATCAACACCATCGGCAACAAGACGCAACTGGCTTCGCTCAACGACGGCAACGGGGTGCGCAAGCATCCTTCGCTCGCCGACTTCAGCCTGACCACGCGCGACGGGCAGACCTTCAACATCACCCTGGGCTCCAACGCCACCCTCGCCGACCTGGCGGCCAACATCAGCGCCGCCACCGCCGGGGCGGTGACGCTGGCAGGCAACGGCTCGGGCCTGCAACTGACGGACAACACCGCGGGCGGAGGGACCTTCACCGTCGCGGCGATCAACGGCTCCAAGGCCGCCATCGATCTGGGCATCGTCGGCAGCGATGACAATGCCGACGGCGTGCTGCAAGGGGCCCGCGTGGTGGCGGGGCTCAACAGCAAGCTGCTGAAGAATCTCAACGGCGGCGCCGGCATCGCCACGCCGGGGACCATCAGCATCACCAACCGCGCCGGCGCAGCCACCGCCATCGATCTTTCCGCCGCCGCCAGCGTGAGTGATGTGATCAACCTGATCAACGGTTCGGGCGCAGGCGTCACCGCTTCGCTCAACAGCGCGGGCAACGGCCTGCTCCTGACCGACCACACCGGCTCCACCGCCGGCGACCTGATCATCAGCGACACATCGGGCACCACCGCCGCCGACCTGGGCCTGGCGGGCAGCTTCGCGGCAGCCACGGCCGGCAGCGGCAACCTGCAATTTCAATACATCAACGAAGGCACAAGGCTCGACGCGCTGCGCGGCGGACTGGGGGTGACGCGCGGCCAGTTCACCATTCGCGATTCCAACGGCAACACCGCCACCGTCGATCTGACCCAGGGCAACGAAATCACCATGGGCGATGTCATCGCCGAAATCAACAGCCGCGGCCTGGCGGTCCATGCCCGCATCAACGACAACGGCGACGGCCTGATCATCGAAGACACCGGCGGGGGAACCGTCGCCCTCAAGATCAGCGAAAGCGGATCCACCACCGCCCGCGACCTGGGCATCCTGGGCGAAGCCGCCGCCCCGGGCGAACATCTCGACGGCTCCTTTGAAAAAACCATCACCATCGAAGCCACCGACACGCTTCAGCAGATCAACGACAAGATCAATGCCGCCGGCCTGGATGTGAACGCCTCGATCCTCAACGACGGTTCGGGCGCCAGCCCGTTTCGCCTGAGCTTCAACGCGAAAAAGGATGGCAGGGGCGGCGCGTTTGTCTTCGACGACGGCGGGCTGGGCTTCGGCGCGAGCACGCTCAACGAGGCCCGGAACGCCCTGGTCTTCTTCGGCTCCAACGACCCCGCCAAGGCCATCGCCATCAGCAGCGCCACCAACCGGCTCGTCGGCGTCATCCCCGGCGCCACGATCAACCTGAAGAACCCCGGCGACACCCCGGTCAATCTTTCCATCAGCCGAAACAGCGGTGCCGTGGTCGAGGCGGTCAAAAAGTTTGTCGCCGACTTCAACGGCGTCATGGAGTCGATCAAAAAGTACGACCAGTACGACGCCGAAACCAAGCAGCGCGGCCTGCTGCTGGGCGATCCGGCCCTGTCGGGCATTCAGTCCTCGCTGTTCCGCATCGTCACCAATCGAAACACCGAGGTTTCCACGCAGTTCAACTCCCTCTCGCAGATCGGCCTGAAGGTCGGCAAAGGCGCGGTGCTGGAGTTCGACGAGGCCAAACTCACCGCCGCCCTGCTCGCCGACCCCGCGGCGGTGCAGCAGATGTTCACGTTCAAGGAAACGGAAACCGTCGATGGCGAAACGAAGACCCTCCGCGCCGGCATCGGCACGCGCATCGATGAGCTGCTCAAGAATCTGACCGAGCGGGTGCTGGACGGAAAAACCGGCCAGATCACCGCGCAGATCGAACTCAACAACAAACGCATCACCGCCCTCGACGCCCAGCTCGCCTCCAAACGCGCCAGGCTCGAAACCCAGTTCACCGCCATGGAAAGCGCCCTGGCCAAGTTGCAGCAGCAGAGCGGCTCATTGAACAACCTCTCCATCCTGATGCCGCAGCAACGCAACTCGCGGTAAAGGGGACAGGGGAACAGGAGACAGGGGACAGGA
>CAZYPK010000172.1:0-5606 GCA_964649195.1 uncultured Phycisphaeraceae bacterium | reverse complement strand
GACAGGGATTCATAGCCGCAGCGTCCTCGCTGCGCGTCTGCGGGACAGGGAACAGGAGACAGGAGACAGGGATTCATAGCCGCAGCGTCCTCGCTGCGCGTCTGCGGGACAGGGAACAGAAAACGCAAAAGGCGATTGGCTATTATTTATTGGTGATTGCTTATTGCTTATTGGGGGGAACCGCCGCAGGAACATCCTTCGCCACCGTCCATCGTGCCTTCCAATAAGAAATAAGCAATCACCAATAAATAATAACCAATTGCCTTTACTGTCCAGCAGACGCGCAGCGAGGACGCTGCGGCTACGATGTCTCCTGTCTTTTCTCAGTCGCCATGTTTCTGCCGCAGCCGGGGGCTGAGGCGGAGCAGCAGATGGACCCGCTCGAACTGATCGACCCAGTCCTGCAAGGTGGCGGCCAGTTCATCGGCATCGACCGGCGCGCCAGGCAGCGGGCAACTGGGGCCAAGCTGCCGGGCGGCGACGGCACGGTAGCGCGACAGCGTGCGATCGCCGAAGCTGCCGACCACTTCGTAATCCTCCGCGAGGAAGAGCAGCACCGGCACGCGGTTGCCGCCGTTGATGCGCAGCATGGCTTGCAGTTCTGGATGCTCATCGCGGTCGAGGTAGCGCACATCGATGGCCTGCGGGTTGGCCTGGGCGATGCGGGCGATCAGCGGGAGCTGCTGCACGCAGTCGCCGCACCAGATGCCGGTGAGGGCGATGACGTTGATCCTTCGCGTGAAGCCGGCCAGCAGCGTGCGCTGGGCATCGGTCAATGCCGCCTGATCATAAATTTTTTTCCAGTTTTCATATTGCACCGGCGTGCCGCTGCGGACGTAATCCTCGTAGCGGAGGCCCGCTTCGTGTTTTGCCTGGAGTTGCTGCGTGTTCAAATGGATCACCTTTGGTGGAAGAAACCGACGAACGGCGGGTGGGCCGGGTGGCTGAGGCTTTGCGCAAGCCCCGGCCCAAGGGACCAGCGACTTTCAGTTGCGCCACCTTGCTTCGCGTATCCGGGCCGGGGCTTGCGCAAAGCCTTCAGCCCCAGCCGCGACGTAACACGTCGCGGACGTGAGCGGAATGAAGGGGCGCTCTTGAGCGCGGTTGTTCTTGTCAATCGATCGATCAGTGGCGGTATCCAAGCGATTTCGAGTCCATAGGTCGCTCGCGATAATGACCACTCCCACAGGCTGTTCACGTCCGCGACGTGTTACGTCGCGGCTATGGGCCTGCGACAACTTCACATCAGATTCGGCAGCGTGCCCGTGCTGTCGCCCAGACGGTCGATGTCGATTTCCATGCGGTCAAGCTGCGACAGCCAGAGGTTGTTGAGCGGGGTTTCCTTGGCGTATCGGATGTGGCGGCCGGTCTTGAGCGTGCCGCAGCCGCCGCCTGCGACCAGGACGGGGAGGTTGTCGTGGTTGTGGGCGTTGCCGTCGGAGTTGCCGCTGCCGTAGGTGATCATGGAGTGATCCAGCAGCGTACCGTCGCCTTCGGGAATCGAGTCGAGCTTGCCGAGCAGATAGGCCAGTTGCTTCGCGTGGAAGATGTTGATTTCGCGGATTTTCGCCTTCTTCGCCTCATCATTCCCGTGGTGGGAAAGATCGTGGTGACCTTCGGAAACATTGATGAAGGGATAAGGCTTGTTGCTGCCTTCGTTGGCGAGCACGAAAGTGGAGACGCGGGTCACATCGGCCTGAAACGCAAGCACGAGCAGATCGCACATCAGGCGAATGTGCTCCTCGTAGCTGGCGGGAATCGTCGTCGGCGCGGCGTAGTCAGGCACCTTCACCGGCGGCAACTTCTCGGCCCGTTCGATGCGAAGCTCGATGTCGCGAATGGCGGAGAAATATTCATCGAGCTTGCGATTGTCGCTCTGGCCCAGTTGCGTGGAGAGACCTTTCGAATCCTCCCGAACATAGTCAAGCACGCTCCTGCGACGGGCATCGCGCCGAGCCCGGCCGGCATCGGGCGCCGAAGCGAACAGACGCTCGAACACCAGCTTCGGATTCACTTCCTTGGGCAACGGCTGCGTGGCGGAGCGCCAGGACATCGTGGAGGAATAGACGCACGAGTAACCCGAGTCGCAGTTGCCCGCCATGGCGCCGTGTTCCGTGCCGATTTCCAGCGAAGGCAGACGGGTCTTGTCGCCCAGGCGGCCGGCGGCGACCTGGTCGATGGAGACGCCCGCGCGAATATTGGTGCCATCGGTCTTGCGAGGCTGGGCCCCGGTGAGGAAGGCCGAGAGCGCGCGGGCGTGATCGCCGCCGCCATCGCCGTTGGGACGGGCCTTATCCGCGGTGAGATTGGTGAGGACGAGCAGCTTCTGCCTGACCTTCTCCAGCGGTGAGAGAATCGCGGGCAACTCAAAATCGCGACCTTCGGCCTTGGGCGTCCAGTCGGCCATGTTCACGCCGTTGGGTACATAAAGGAACGCCATGCGATTGGGAGCGATCGTATTGGGCCTGGCACGCTCGGCCCACGCGGTGAGCGGCCCCATCGCCTCAAGCCAGGGCAGGGAAACGGCAACGCCAAGACCGCGAAGCAGGGTACGACGGGAGAGAAGATTAGGTTTCATGATAATATTCCAAAGGTGAAACAGTTGTGCAAATCGGATGGTCAAACAATCAACGCGAGTTTCAGCCGGAAGCCCCACCCGGAAGGGTGAGGGCCAAGGGTCATCCAATCAACAGCCCCATCTCGAACACAGTGCAAGGCTGCACGCTTCCTTCCGTTGAGACGAACACTCGATCGGGAGCAAGCCGTCGTTTGAGCGACCCGTAGCCCGCGCCCTTCCGGGCGGGGCTTATGCATATCTCATCACTGCTCGACGCTCCCGCGCCTTTGGTCAAACGCCTGGCTTCTGATGATCTGCGTGATCAGCACGGAAAACTTGAAGTCATTCTCCATCGTCATCTTCACCACGCGATCGATCGTCGGCAGGTCATAATACTCCAGACCTCGGCCCAAAGCGTAAATCATCATCTTCTCCGCCAGGCAGCGCGTGAATTCCGCCTTGCGTTCCTTGATGATCGTCTTCAGGTCCTCCGGGCCGGAGAACTTTCGACCATCGGCAAACTCACCGGAGGCATCGACGGCAAACTCGCCGTCCTTCGAACGGAATGCGCCGACCGCATTGAAATTCTCCAATGCAAAACCGATCGGGTCCATCTTCGCATGGCAATTGGCGCAGGCGACATTTTTTCGATGCTCCTCCAGTCGCTGCCGCAGCGAGCCGGCGGTGATCGCCTGGCCTTGCTCCTCCAGTTCGGGTACATCCGGCGGCGGGGGCGGCGGCGGGGCGCCCAGAATCTGCTCAAGCACCCACTTGCCACGCTTGACCGGCGAGGTGCGCGTGGGGTTGGAAGTCACCGTCAGAATGCTTGCCTGCGTCAGCAGGCCGCCGCGCGACCGATCTTGCAGCGAGACGCGCACAAACCCGTTGCCACGGATCGGCTGGCCGCCGGGCTTCTCGGCTTTCTGTCCTCTCCAGTTGCCGTTCGTGTCGGCGATCCCGTAGTGCCGGGCCAGGGGTTCGTTGAGGAAGGTGTAATCCGCGTCGATGAGGTCGAGGATGGAACGATCCTCGCGCAGCACCGATTCGAAGAAAAGCTCGGTCTCCTTGAGCATCGCGGCCCGCAGCCTGTCGTTGAAGGACGGAAAAAGCTGACCATCGGGCGCGATCCAGGCGAGCCTTTGAATCTGAAGCCACTGCATGGCGAAGTTCCGCACCAGGGCCGAGGCTTTGGGATCGGCGAGCATCCGCTTGACCTGCCCGTCCAGGTTGGCCCGCAACTGCTTTTTCGCCGCGAGGTCGAAGAGCTGATCATCAGGCATCGAGCTCCAGAGGAAGTAGGAGATGCGCGAAGCCAGTTGATATTCATCGAGCGGGCGCGGCTGGGGATGCGTCGGTCGATCATCCAGTTCGGCACGGAAGAGAAACTTGGGCGAGCAGAGCGCCGCCTGCATCGCCAGTTGCACCGCGGCCTCCCACTTGTCGCCATCGGCCATCGTCTTTTCGACGAGCTTCACCGAGCGTTCGATTTCATCCCGCGTGGCCGGCCTGCGAAACGCCCGGCCAAGGAAGCGGGCCATCACCTCATGCGTCTGCTCCGCCTGGGTCCTGCCCTCCGTCACCGCCAGCAACCGGCGATGCGAGGCAGGCCGCGGATCGAGCGGCCCCTTGAGCGCGAGGTACTCCACATAAAGCGAAGCCGCCGGCCGCCCCTCCGCAGGTTTGAGCAGGCCCACCATCATGCGATGGCGGTCAGGCAGCGACGGCACGTTCACTTCCACCGTCTGAGCGCTTTTGCCATCGATCCCTTTCACCTCGAAGGTGTGCAGAATGCGGGCGGGCCTTGGCACATGACCCACCACGGCGGCGAGTTCCTCATCGCTCGACGGCGGACCGATCTCCTTGCCATGAAGAATCACCACGGCCTTCACCGGCTGATCGCCATCGCTCTTGCCGAAGACCCGCGTGCGGAAAACGTATTCGCCATCGGTCTCCCATTGGTAAGGCGTGTTGACCGGCCCCAGTTCGATGCCTTCCTTGCCATCGCTGGACATGCGGCGGAACCGCCCTTCCATCACCAGCTTCTCAACCTTGTCCGAAGCCGGTTCGCTCCAGCGCGTGGAGAGATGCCGATCGATCACCTGCGGCGGTACCGGGGTGATGGCGCGGTCCATGATCGACTCGGCGGCGGCGAGGTAACGCTCCATGAGCACCGGCGGAAGCGAAAGCACATCGCCGATGTTGTCGAACCCGTGGCCGATGTCATCGGAGGGAAAATCCTCGGTGGGGTCGAAGTCGATGCCGACCAGGTCGCCGATGGTGTTGCGATACTCCACGCGGTTGAGCCTTCGCATGGTGACACGGCCGGGGTCCGGCTTGGCGGTGCGGTCGAAGTGCTCGAAGATGGCTTTGACATGGGCGATAAACGCCTCGGCCTCGGCAAGCTGCGGCGAAGGCTTTTTGGGGGGCATCTCGCCGGCGTTGATCATGTGCAGCGCCTGCTCCCACATCTTCCGCTGCCTGATGATCGATGCCGCATCGCGGAAGCCATCGAGCGAAAGTTCCGCCTTGGGCCGATCACCGCTGTGACACTGGATGCAGTAGGTTTCGAGAAAGGGCCGGCCATGTTTGGCGAAATCAGGGGCCGCATCAGGCGCAGCCATCGCCGGCACGCCCAGGGCGGATGTACAAACGGCCAGCAGGAAAATCCAAAGTTTCATCAACCACTCCAGCGAAGCCGCGGACAAAGAGCCACTCCCATGATTGCCTCGGCAAGAGGCATGGTTTCAGTATGGGAATCAGATTCCGGCACTGTCGCTTCCGCGCACGGCGAGCAGAAGTTAAAGCTCCAAATCGCAATCCCCAAATCTCAAACAAGCTCCAATTCCAAAGGGGAAAAAATCGAAAATCATGCGTGCCAGATCCGACTTCCTTTGTTTTTTCCATTTTTGCATTTTGCATTTTGGAGCTTGTTTGGAACTTAGGCTTTGTCATTTGGAATTTCCCAATAAAGACGGTTCGGAGCAGGGTAAAAGCATATGGGAGGGCAAGGCTCCCGCCGGGAGGGCGAGGCTCCCTTGGGAGGGCGAGG
>CAZYPK010000171.1:0-10803 GCA_964649195.1 uncultured Phycisphaeraceae bacterium | reverse complement strand
CTCACCTGTCTCCATCGCCGGGCTGCGCCGGGCGATGGAGACTGTCCTCTCCCCAAGGGAGAGGGCGGGGGGATCCTTGCTTTCACTTGCGGGATTTGCTCAGCCGCACCAGTTCATCCTCGCCCAGCGGGGCGACGCGCTTGACGCTCAGGCTTTGCGCCATCTCCTTGGCAAAATCGCGGTGCATGCGCCAGTTGATCATCGCGGTGACGCCCATCGCCAGGATCGCGCCGATGGTCGCCAGGGCCATGTCCCAGTGGGCGTCCCAGGCGTCGCCTTGGGAGCCGACGTAATCCGAGGAGCCTTCGCCCAGCACCACGGCGGCAAACCATTCGAGCAGCTCGTAAAGCATCGAGGTGGACATGGTCACATCCAGCGGCAGGAAGTAGCCCCAGAATCCCTTCGCATCGGCGACGCGCACGAACAGTTCGCGGATGGGATAGGCCAGCAGCAGGCCGTAGAGGAAATGGACCAGCCGATCGAAGTGATTGCGTTCCCAGCCGAAGGCGTCGTTGATCGACACGCCCAGGAGCGATCGCGACCAGTCATCGTAAGGCACCAGCGAATAGGTGTAATAAGCGCCGACCGTGTGGAACGCGAGATGGATGAAGATGAAGGTGTAGGAGATCCGCGAGAGCGGCAGGCGGTTGCGCGAGAGAACGAGGATGGCGATGCCGGTCAGCGCCAGGCCGTTCTCCATGATCCAGGTGGGCCGGTCGTTGGGGTTGAACGCCGTGGCGATGAAGAGGATCGCATAGAGAACGAGCAGGACCAGGGCATGGCGATGATGAGGCCAGGTCATGCGGGGATTGTACATTTCAACGGGTCGGAACCGGTTGGCGTGGGTGGAAGGGTGCGGCGCATTTATTGATGGTCACTTTAAGAAAATCCCCAAGCCCAAGGGTGAGGTCTGCCGAACCCTTGGGGTATCGGAATACCCCGACGGCTCGCGGACTCGCCATCGGGCTTGGGGCTTTATCTTAAAGGAGTCTCACCTGCCCGATCGCATTTCAAGCGTGCGGATCATCCGCAGCACCATCCACGAAACGTAGTCGTTGGCCGGCTCGGCAGGCGGGCGCGACAGGGCGGAGAGACGGGCCCGCGATTCGACCGGGGTGTGTTCATCAAGCCAGAGGTTGAGCACGCGGATGAGGTCCGCTTCCTGGTCGCCGCCGGGGGTGAGTTTGTGGGCGCTGTTGGTGCCGCGCGGCACCCAGAGCACTTCGCCTTCGCGCGGGCCGCCCCAGCGGAAGTCCATGTGTACCAGGATCGGCCGCTTGTTCTGATCGGTGAACATCAGCCGCAGACTGCCGCCGTCGCGGAACCGCTCGGCCTCGGTGATCTGAATCGGCGGCACGATCTTGAGCTGATACCCAGGCGGCGTGGTGGTGCAACCGGCGACAACGCAGGCAAGCAGCACGGCAACAAGGATCATTTTGGACATGTTCGATCTCCCAAGGGTTGACGAATCGCTTACTGAGAATATCCGCCGGGAGCCGGAAAAGCCAAAAAACACCAATAAAGGCCAAGGTAAAAGCATATGGGAGGGCGAGGCTCCCGCCGAGCCATTCGTTTGCGACGGCCCCGCTTTGGGGGCCTGAGCAAACGAAACTCGCGCGGCAGGTGAACGAGCGATTTTCGTTTGCTTCAGCCCGCGGACGGGCTTCGCAAACGAACGGCTCGGCGGGAGCCTCGCCCTCCCGGCGGGAAGCTTCCGCTCTCCCGCCATGTCCTTTTGCCCTGCAATAAAGACACGAAGGCATGGAGGCACGAAGGGGATGAAAAGTTTCGAGTTCCGAGTTCCGAGTTGAAAGGCACAGAGGCACGGAGGGAAAGGCAGAAAGGCACGGAATGGCCATTGGATATTTTCTTCCCCCTTGCCTTTCAACTCGGAACTCGGAACTCGAAACTTTTCATCCCCTCCGTGCCTTCGTGCCTCCGTGCCTTCCTCTATACTTCCCATTTTCAGGATCCATCATGAGCGATGAACAACGAGAAACCGGACTGACGCTGGATGTGAAATTCAACGAGCAGGGTCTCGTCCCCGCGATCGTGCAGGACATCGACACCGGCCAGGTGCTGATGATGGGCTGGATGAACGACGCCGCCCTGAGGCAGACGCTGGCCACCCGCAAGGCCACGTTCTATTCCCGCAGCCGAAACAAGATGTGGATCAAGGGCGAAAGCTCCGGCCACATCCAGGAAGTCGTCGAAGCCCGCATCGACTGCGATCAGGACACCATCCTCCTTAAGTGCAAAAGCCACGGCCCATGCTGCCACGTCGGCTTCAACAGTTGCTTCTACCGCGCCGCCGATGAGCAGGGCGAACTGAAATACGTGGAAGAAAAGGTGTACGACCCGAAAGCGGTTTATGGGAAGTGATGAGAAGTGAACTGAAGAATCATCGCTTCACGATCCGTATTCCTTCATAGCCGCGGCGTCCTCGCCGCGCGCCCGACGCGCGGCGAGGACGCCGCGGCTATAAAAATCAACGAGAACGTGCGGCTAAAAAATCAGCGGCCAAAAAAATCAACGAGAACATCACTGCGAAAAAGCAGAGCGTCATTTCATGCAGATCAACACCACCCTCCAACCCGCCGACCTGCTGCCGCAGTGCAATCGCGTGCTCGAACTGGCCTGCAAAAAAGTTCGCGCCATCGACAAGCGATGGAACCCCGCGCAGGGCACGCCCGTCTTCACCGTAAACGGCCAATACACCTCGCGCGGCTGGACCGAGTGGACCCAGGGTTTCCAATACGGCTCCGCTCTCCTCTGCTTCGATGGCGCCGATGATCGCAAGCTTCTCGAACTGGGCCGCCGGCGCACGCTCGATCACATGGCCGCGCATGTCACGCACATGGGCGTTCACGATCACGGTTTTAACAACATCTCCACGTATGGGAATCTGCGCAGGCTCATGCGCGAAGGCCGCATTCAGCAGAACGAGTGGGAGATGAACTTTTACGAGATGGCGCTCAAGGCCAGCGGCGCGGTGCAGGCGGCGAGGTGGTCAGGCATCGCGGTCAAGGAACCCTCAAAACACTCGGCGAACGCAACGAGCCTGGGCTACATTTACTCCTTCAACGGGCCGCACTCGTTATTCGTGGACACGATGCGCACCACGCGCAGCCTCAGCCTTGCCTGGCAGCTTGGTCATGTGCTGATGCACGAAAATGACAAGGCCGCGAATCTGCTCAAGCGGGCGATCCTGCATGGACTGGCGACGAGTCAATACATCGTGTTTCACGGGGATTCCGAGCATCATTACGATGTGCGAGGCCGGACTTCTCACGAAGCCGTCTTCAATCGCAACGACGGCCGGTTCCGCTGTCGTTCGACGCAGCAAGGCTACTCACCGTTCTCAACGTGGACGCGCGGCTTGGCGTGGGCGGTGCTCGGTTACGCAGAACATCTTGAATTGATGGACGCGATTCCTTCGCGCGATTTCCAAGCCGCTTGCGGCTTCGCAACGGACAACGTGAAGGCCACGTATCTCGCCGCCGCCCGCGCCACCGCCGACCACTACATCCACGACGTCACCGCCCGCGACGGCATCCCTTACTGGGACGATGGCGCACCGGGCCTGTCGCAACTGGGCGACTGGCGCGACCGTGACGCCGAGCCGTTCAACGATCACGAACCGGTCGATTCCTCCGCAGCGGCGATCGCGGCGCAAGGACTCATTCGATTGGGCAAACACCTTGGAAAATCGAAAGGAAAAAAATATCTCGCCGCCGGCCTCACCATCGCCAGGACGCTGTTCGCGGAACCGTATCTTTCGACGAACAGCAAACACGAAGGCCTGATCCTGCACAGCGTTTACCACCGCCCCAACGGATGGGACCATATCCCGCGCGGCCGCAAGGTTCCCTGCGGCGAGTCATCCATGTGGGGCGACTATCACGCCATCGAACTGGCGGCGCTGATTCAGCGAATGGCGCGCGGTGATTACATGACCTTCTTCGATCGTTAAATCATGTCGCAAACTTCACCATCCCGCACCGCACTGATCACCGGCGCATCGCGCGGCATCGGCCGCGCCATCGCGGTCGCACTGGGTTCGCGCCGCTTCAACGTCATCGTCAATTACCTGGGCAATCTCGCTGCCGCCGACGAAACCGTCGCGCTCGTCGGGCAGGCGGGCGGCGGCGCCATCGCGGTGCAGGCGGACATCGGCCGCGCCGAGGATCGGCGGCGTCTCGTCGATGAATCGCTCAAAGCCTTCGGCGCCATCCATGTACACATCAACAACGCAGGCATCCCGCCATCAAGGCGCGATGATCTGCTCGATGCCGATGAGGAAATCTACGATCGCGTGATGGATACCAACCTGAAAGGCCCGTTCTTCCTCACGCAGCTCGTGGCGAAGGAAATGATCAAGGCGGGTGTCGGGTATCGGGTGTCGGGTGTCGAAAAGCAGAGTGAAGATGAAGCGCAGACAACAACCCGAAACCCGATACCCGAAACCCGACACCCGGCCATCATCATCAACATCAACTCCATCTCCGCCTACGCGGTGAGCGTGCATCGCAGCCAGTACTGCATCGCCAAGGCGGGCATGTCGATGATGACGCGGCTATTTGCGGCGAGGCTCGCCGCCGAGGGCATCAACGTCTATGAGATTCGTCCGGGCATCATCGACACCGACATGGCCCGCAATGCGAAGAGCAAGTACGACGCGCTGATCACCGAGGGGGACATGCTGCCGATCGCGCGGTGGGGCCGGCCGGAGGATGTGGCCAAGGCGGTGGGGGCGATCGTCGATGGGGCGCTGCCCTATTCGACGGGGGCGGTGATCGATGTGGATGGCGGGTATCACATCAGAAGGTTGTGAAGGAACAATTTGAGATTGGAGATTGGAATGGAAATTTGAGATTTGAGATTTGAGATTTGAGATTTGAAATCCGAAAAACTCAGAACTCAGAACTCAGAACTCAGAACTCGAAACTCGAAACTCAGAACTTATTTCATTCCCCCGAATCCAGGATCGACATGAACGCCTCCTGCGGGATATCGACGTTGCCCATGCGTTTCATGCGTTTCTTGCCTTCCTTCTGTTTTTCGAGCAGTTTGCGTTTGCGGGAGACGTCGCCGCCGTAGCACTTGGCGAGCACGTTCTTGCGCATGGCGCTGATCGATTCGCGGGCGATGATCTTGCCGCCGATGGCGGCCTGGAGTGCGATCTCGAACATGTGGCGGTCGATTTCCTTCTTGAGCCGCACCAGCAACGAGCGGCCGCGCTGCTCGGCCTTGTCGCGGTGGACGATCAGGCTCAAGGCATCGACCTGTTCGCCGTTGACGAGAATGTCGAGCTTCACCAGGTTGTCCGCGCGGAAGCCGATGAGCGTGTAATCCATCGTGCCGTAGCCCCGGGTCATCGATTTCAGCTTGTCGTAGAAGTCGTAGATGATCTCGGCCAGGGGCAGTTCATATTCCAGAATCTGCCGCGTCTCGGAGAGGAACATCTGTTTCTTGTAGATGCCCCGGCGGGCCTCGCAGAGCTTCATCGTGTCGCCCACGTTTTCGTTGGGGATGATGATCTCCGCCTTGATGATCGGCTCGCGGATTTCGTTGATCCTCGTCACATCGGGCAGGTCGGCGGGGTTGGTGATCTGAATCACCGCGCCCTTGTCGGTGTTGCCCGAGGCGGCCTTGGTCAGCTCGATTTCATACGTCACCGTCGGCGCGGTCTGCACGACATCGACGCCGCTTTCGCGTTCGAGCCGTTCCTGGATGATCTCCATGTGGAGCATGCCCAGGAATCCGCAGCGGAAACCGAAGCCCAGGGCGTCGGAGCTTTGCGGGGCGAAGGTGAAGGCCGCGTCATTGAGGTGGAGCTTTTCGATGGCGTCACGAAGCTGCTCGAAGCGGGTGTCGCCCGCGGGATAGAAATCGCAGAAGACCATCTGCTGCGGTTCCTTGTAGCCGGCCAGCGGTTCATCGGCGCGGTGGTTGTCGAGCGTGACGGTGTCGCCGATGTTGATGTCGCCCAGTTCCTTGATGCCCGCGACGATGTAGCCCGTCTCGCCGGCGGCGATGGACTGGCCCTTGGGCAAAAGCGTCATTTTCGGGGCGAATTTGCCCAGTTCGGTGATCGGGTACGAACGGCCTGTGCCCATCATGTAAATCTTGTCGCCGACCGAGAGCTTGCCGTTCATCATTCGGACATAGATGATCACGCCGCGGTAGTCGTCGTATTCGCTGTCGAAAACCAGGGCCTGCGTTTTGGCGTTGGGATCACCCGTGGGTCCGGGCACCCGTTCGCAGACGGCATCGAGCAGTTCGGGCACGCCCAGGCCGGTCTTGGCCGAGACCATCAGGCAGTCCTCGGCCGCCAGCCCCAGAATCTGCTCGACCTCCATGGCCACATCATCAGGACGCGCCGAAGGCAGATCGCACTTGTTGATGATGGGGATGATGAAGAGGTCGGCCTCGATGGCGAGGTAGGCATTGGCGACGGTCTGAGCCTCGACGCCTTGCGTGGCATCGACGACGAGAATCGCCCCTTCACACGCCTTGAGCGCCCGGCTGACTTCGTAGTTGAAATCGACATGCCCGGGCGTGTCGATGAAGTTGAGCATGAACTTTTCGCCGGCATACTTGCCCGTCCTGGGCGTGTAGGTCACGGTGACCGCGGAAGCCTTGATGGTGATGCCCCGCTCGCGCTCCAGGTCCATGTCATCAAGCGTCTGGGCCCGGGCATCGCGCGAAGTCATGGCGCCGGTGAGCTGAAGCATGCGGTCGGCCAGGGTGGACTTGCCGTGGTCGATGTGGGCGATGATGCAGAAATTGCGGATGTTCATGGGGCGTAAGCTCAAAGCATGGGCGCGGGGGACAGAAGAGGAATTGTAGCAGGAAAGGCCCGTCGGGAGGAGATCGGCGGCGGCGTGACAGAGGGCCGTTTGATTCTCCAGACCGCTTTCGTTGGAAAACTCCAACTGGCAAATCTCAAATTCCAAACAAGCTCCAAAATGCGGAAATGGAAAAAACAATGATGGCCTTGAAGTAACATGGCCAACGCACACATCTGTGCGCGGCTCGAACCCCATGCTCGAATGGCTTGCCTCAAACTCCGGCTACTGGACGGTCGCGATTGGCTTGATCTTCGCGGGGTTGTTGTTTGTCATCCTCGGCTTAATCGGCGACCGGTGGCGCTACGGCACGAAGACGCCGCGCTGCCGGCGGTGCCGGTATGACATGAGCGGCATGAAGCCGGATGACCCGTCGCGCAAGTGCCCGGAATGCGGCCATGAACACAGGCATATAAAGCTGCTGCACCGAGCGCGCAAGGGATGGAAGCGAATCGTGCTGGGCGGGCTGATGGTGTGGGCTTCGCTGTATCTGCTGCTGTCGCCGGATGTGCGGGTGCGGATGGAGAATGCAAAAGAATCGTGGCCTATCGCGGCGATCCCGGACACGGTGCGGCTGGCGGTGTGGCCGTGGTTAAGCGATGAAACACGGAGCGATTTCGGCGGGCAGTGGGCCTGGCCATCTCAATTCATCAACCCGAAGCCACCGCTCATCCTGCTGGACACATGGCAGGCCCGGTGGTTCGTGAACCAACTTGCCCGCGATTCCCGTTCAGATGATCCGATTCAGCGTAAACGGGCGATGTGGCTGGCCGCAGACATCTTGCAGAACTACGACACGTTACGATCCGATGCTCAGGGCATACTTCGAACCGGAATACATGACCCCGATGTGATGGTGATGCATTTGGCCGTCTTCTGGCATCGGATGAAGGACCTTAAACCCTCGGATTCCGATCTTCGCCGCCTGCTTGAAATTGCCCGGCGTGATCACGCCCAAGCACCGCATTTACCGACCTATGCCACAGACGCAAGGAGGATCGCCATTGACATCCTGGCACGCCATGCCTCCCGAATTCCAGAATCAGAATTGATCCAACTGAGTGAAACACTGGCCAGTATCGCGTCGGATTACCAATACACAGATGCCGCGCTCTCTTGCCTCTGGGGAATCGATCCTGACAAGGCGTCAAAAATTCTGACACAACTGATGAGGCACAACGATCCCGACATTGGCCGCATCGCCATCCACGCATCCCCCACCGATGCAACAGTCTGGTCGATGATCGCCGACTGTTACCGCGAATCTCCCGTGGACCGGGAGGAATATCTCATCGGGGAGTTGGAATACCGCGACGCCCCGCGCTGGCAGGCACTGCTCGCCGAATGGCAATCAAGCGCCGACCCGCTGCTGCAAGCCAAGGCCGGGCGGGCCGTCAAGTATCTGAAGGAATTCGATGAGTGGAAAAAGAGGGGCGATCCGGCGTTGTATGCGCCAACGATCACAGCTCCTGAAGATCAGCCGGAGCCTTGAGTTTTCCATTTCGTTGAAACACATGAACGGTCCGCGAAAATCCCGCGCGGACGCGCAGCGAGGACGCTGCGGCTATTAAAGGAAGGACGCTGCGGCTTTGGAAAACGATGCGGCTTGGTCATAGCCGCAGCGTTCTCGCTGCGCGTGCCTCTCACGCCATCACCGTTCTGATCAGCTCGCCCGCCACGTCCGTCAATCGGAACCTTCTTCCGTTGTAGGTATAGGTCAGCTTCTTGTGATCCAGGCCCATCAGGTGCAGGATCGTCGCGTGGATGTCGTTGACGGTGACGCGGTCCACGGCGGCCTTGTGGCCGATGTCATCGGTTTCGCCGTGGGTGACGCCGCCCTTGGCGCCGCCGCCGGCGAGCCACATGGTGAAGGCGTGGGGGTTGTGATCGCGGCCTGGTTTCGCCGCTTTCTGGGCGATGGGGAGCCTGCCGAACTCGCCGCCCCAGATGACGAGGGTGGAATCGAGCAAGCCGCGCTGGGCGAGGTCTTCGAGCAGCGCGGCGATGGGCTGATCGGTTTCCTGGGCGAAGCCGCCGTGGTTGCCGACGATGTCGTTGTGACCGTCCCAGGAGAGTTGGTTGTCCATGCCGCCGGAGTAGATCTGGACGAAGCGGACGCCGCGCTCGACCATTCGGCGGGCGGTCAGGCATTGACGGGCGAAGTGCTGGCAGTGCGGGGCATCGATGCCGTAGAGGTCTTTGATGTGCTGCGGCTCGCTGCTCAAATCGAGCGCTTCGGGCGCCGCGGTTTGCATGCGGTAGGCCAGCTCGAAGCTTTCGATTCTCGCAGCCAGCTCGGACTCGGCTTCCCTGGCTTCGAAATGCTGCTGGTTGAGTTTTTTGAGCAGATTGAGCTGCGCCCGCTGCTGGTCATCACCCATGGTGCCGGTGCGGACGAGGTTGTCGATGGCGACGCCTTGCGGACGGAGGTAGGTGCCTTGATACACGCTTGGCAGAAAACCGGCGCCCCAGTTGGCGGCATGGCCCTTGGGCAGGCCGCGGCCCTTGGGATCGGACATGACGACGAAGGCGGGCAGGTTCTGCGATTCGCAGCCCAGGCCGTAGGTGACCCACGAGCCGACGCAGGGGAAGCCCATGCGGGGCAGGCCCGACTGCATCATGAAGAGGGCCGGGCTGTGGTTGTTGGACTCGGTGTGAAGCGAGTGAATGAAGGCCATCTTGTCCACATGCTTGGCCATGTGGGGAAAGAGGGAGGAGACGTGCTTGCCGCACTGGCCATGCTGCTTGAACTCAAAGGGCGACTTCATGAGTCCGCCGACGGCATCGGCGAAGAAGCCGGTGTTCTTGTCGAAGCCTTCGAGGGTCTGGCCGTCGCGCTTGGCGAGCTGCGGCTTGTAGTCCCAGGTATCGACGTGGGACGGCCCGCCGTTGATGAAGAGCCAGATGACCGCCTTGGCCTTGGCGGCGAAATGGGGCTGACGCGCGGCCAGGGGATTGGTGGGGTTCTGGTTTTCATCGGCGGCCATCGCGCTGCCGAGCATGCCCTGGTCGTTGAGCAGGCTGGCGAGGCCGAGCATGCCGATGCCGCCGCCGGAGCGGGCGAGGAGGGCGCGACGGGAGAGGAGGGAGGATGAAAGAGATTGCGACATTGAAATACTCCAAGTTCGTTGCATATCGAACCGCGTTGAATCACCTTGACGAATCACGAATCCAGAATCGTGTGGCGTCGCCGCCGTACTCAAGCATCCGAAGCAACGGCAGTCCAATGAGTCCTTCGAAGCGGCGATCACTTGCGTGCAACAAACGAAGGATGGTGCTGCTGCCGTAGCCGACGACATCGGCATTCAACCGCGTGCCCGGCACGATGGCACGCAGCCAACCGCCGGCGAGAAGTCCGAAGTTGCTCTCCACGGACTTGATGTAGCGATGCATGAAACGCTCAAACAACCGGTCATCCAAAACGATGGAATAAGGGCAGCCGGTATCGATCATGGCATCCATTTCCACTATTTCGTCCTCCAGCGACTGCAATCGGATACGCATCCATGCCCGCTGTGGGAATCCGCGGTACTCACGTAATTGTCCCGGGAGTTTCATGCCGACTCATCCTCATCATCAAAGAATGATCGTCGCGGGCGGGTCAAAAGGAACCCCTGCCTGGATGACCGCAATGCTTCGGGACGTCTTGCCCATCGCGTTGAGCGTGTCATGCACCTCGCGAAACGTCGCGCCGTCGGCGAGGAACTCACCATTTTCAACGGCCACAAAACGCCCTGCGGGATAGCGCTTGTCAATGCGGCGTTTCAGACGATTCCACTCCGATTCCGTTTGCGGATGACCCGCCAACGACAGCGACTTGAAGCGGTGCCTGGCAGCCATCTTTTTCTTGCCTCGTTTGATCATGGTCATGACTTCACCTCATTTCACTCCACTAAATAATACTACAACGCTACAAGCCGTCTCATCGGCATCGACGTATGTCCTTCAACTT
>CAZYPK010000170.1:0-10935 GCA_964649195.1 uncultured Phycisphaeraceae bacterium | reverse complement strand
CCAAAGCGGGGCCGTCGCAAACGAATCGGCTCGGCGGGAGCCTCGCCCTCCCAGCCGGAGCCTCGCCCCCCATATGCTTTTACCTTGGCGACGGGCCAGGAGTTGAGAAGTTTTGGGTGGCTGGGGCTGAGTCCGCGAAGCCCCGGCCCAGGCGCACGAAGCAAGGTGATGCAACTGAAGGCTGAATGCTGAAAGCTGAATGCTGAAAGCTGAAGGCTGAAGGCTGAAGGCTTTTCTTTCTGCTACATTTTCGCCTCTATGAGCCAGCCTCCTCCGGTCGCCACTGCCCCCGTTCCTTCGCTCTGGCGAAACTTCAATTTCACGCTCATGTGGACCAGCGTGGCGGCCAGCGGGTTCGGCGATCGGCTGATCATGCTCATCGGCCTGGCGCTGATGGGCGTCAAAGACAACGACGGCGGCAAGGTCACGCTCAGCGCCGGCATCTACTTCTGGTTTCACCTGCCTTATCTGCTGCTCTCACCGCCGGGCGGCTGGCTGGCGGACACGTTTCAGCGCAAGTGGGTCATGGCGATCTGCGATGAGGCCCGGGCCGGGCTTCTCTTCTACGCCTTTCTGCTCATCCCCGCCGTCGGCGCCGCCGCCCTGGCGCCCGACCTGCACTGGCGCGTCTTCGGACTCATCGCCGCCGTCGGCTGCTTCGCGGCGATCTTCAACCCGGTGCGAAACGCCACCGTGCCGCAGCTCGTGCCGCGCTCGCAGATTCCCGCCGCCAACGGCATCATCATCTCCATCGCCACCATCGCTTCGCTCGTCGGCATGCGAGTCGGAGGCAAGATCATCGATGAAGATGACGCAGGCACGCTCAGAACCTGTCTGCTCATGGGCATCGTGTTCTACATCGTCGGCGGCATCATGCTGCTGTTCCTGCGCATTGCCGGAAGACAACCCAAATCCAACAGCCAGGACCAGGGCTTCGCCCGTCTCTTCGCCGCCGTCAACTATATGAAGCAGCATCCCAGGACATGGGTGCTGACGTTCTTCAATGTGCTCGTCTGGGGATCGGCGATGATCGTCTCGAACGTGTTCATCGCACTGTGTGAAAAGCGTTATGGATTTCCCGCTTCCGAAGCGATCGACACAATGGCGGAAATGACCGCCGCCCTCGGCGCCGGCATGCTCGCCGGCGGCCTCTTCGCCGCATGGATGAACACTCGCCGCGAAGCCGTGCCCATCGGCATGCTCAACCTCTTCGCCGCCGGGGTCGCTGTGCTGCTGCTGGCGATCAATCCGTTCTACATGGTCGGCCTCGTGCTCGCCTTCGCCATCGGCTTCTTCGGCAACATGACCATCATCTGCACCTTCAGCCTGCTCATGGGCATCTGCCCCAACTACATCCGCGGGCGGATCATGGGCATCAACAGCCTGGCCACCACCAGCGCCATCGTGCTGGTCAACTTCATCATCTGGCAACTGCCTCAGAACCAGGCCGACACGGTGATGGTCGCCGCCCTGATCCCCACCGCGCTGCTCCTGATGCTCGTCGCCGGCTACGCACTCTATCGCACGCTCAGGACCGGACGGATGGCGCTGTGGTACCACAACACCGTCTGGCACCTGGACCGCATCTTCATGCTCACCTGGCATCGCGTCCGCTGGTTTCATCGTGAGCGAGTGCCCATGTTCGGGCCGGCCATCCTCGCTTCCAATCACACCGCGGGCACCGATCCCTTCCTCGTGCAGGCAGGCCTTCAGCGACGAATTCGCTGGGTCATGGTGAAGAAGAACCATTACAAAATCCTCGGTTTCCTGTGGAAAACCATCGATCCGATCGTCCTCGAAGAAGGCAAGGCCCCCATCCGCCAACTCAAGACGATGCTCGATGCGCTAAAAAATGAGGAACTCACCGGCATCTTTCCCGAAGGCGGCCTGCAACGCGATCACCGCAACCTGCAACCGTTTCAACCAGGCATCGGCATGATCGCCGTCCGCAGCGGCGCGAAGATCGTGCCCGTCTGGATCACAGGCACGCCGATGACGAAGAAAATGATCTGGCACTTCCTGAAACCCAGCCACTGCCGCGTTTACTTCGGCCAGGCCTACACGCCGGACCCGGCGCTGAGCTATGAGGAAATCGTCGAAGACCTGCGAAAGCGCATGGTCGCGCTGGGTGAATACGCGGAAGGCGCGGAATGAAGCCGAGCCGCGACGTAACACGTCGCGGACGCTCACAACCTGAAGGAGGGAAAATCGCGCGGTGATCAGACGCCTCGAAAACCGTGGGACCTGAGGCGGAGGCCGTCGATCCGCCGCGCCGCGCCGCGCCCCTTCAGGCCGCTCACTTCCGCGATGCGTTGCATCGCGGCTCATCATGCATCATCACGCCGGGATCGCCGCCAGCTCCTCGCGCACCGCTTCAACCAGCAGCACGACGCCACATCTATGAAGGCAACGGCGGCGTCAGCGGTTCCAAAAGCTGAATCAGTTCGGGCACGTGATGACTGACAACACGCCAGATGCGGTCATGTTTGATCTCGCCGTATTCGTGAGCCAGAATGTGACGCTGCGCCATGATCGGCCGCCAGGCGATTTCAGGGTGCGCATCCTGAAATTTCTTCGACACCTTCCTTGCCGCTTCACCGATGATTTCGACTTTTCGTTCGACAGCCGCCTGAAAAAAATCATCCGCCAAATAGGACTCGAAAGTGCGTCCTGCAACAAACCGCATCGCGGCCCGGGCCGCCTCCAGCATGTCCCATAGATAAGCCCCATCGCGTTCATCAGGCGGCAAAAATCACCTCCCGGCTGCTGAGAATCGCCTGACGACGAAACGGATTTCGGATCGCATCCTCTTCCACCAGATCGACCCGACGACCGAATATCGCCTCCAACTCATCTTTCATCGCCGACAAATCCCACAGACTCCACGGAGCGTCCGGTTCAAACTGAACCAGCACATCGACATCGCTGTCAGGACGAAAATCCTCTCGTAGAACCGAGCCGAACAGCGACAGACGAATAACGCGCCAGCGGCGGCAGAACGCGGCGATCTGAGCGGGGTTCTGTGGAAGGTGGGATGCCATGCGATGAATTTGAACGGGATAAAGTTATCGGGTTGCTTTATTCTATCACAGCAGGCGTCCGTGAATTCCAATGATGAACCTCCTCACGCCCAAATCATCACCGTCCCTCAAGCCCGCTGTAAACATCGTCGCGACGCCCGATGCGGACCACCAGAATGACGACCTTTTCCCTGCGAAGGCGATAGACGACACGATAATCCCCGACGCGCAGACGATGCAGTCCCGATCCCTTGCCCGTCATGGCCAGACTCTCCGGCGGAGTCGGATCATCGGCCAGATGGCGTATCGCTTCGCGCAGATGATCCTGCACCTCGTCACGCAGGGATGCCAGGTGACGAACCGCACTGCGGGTGATCAGAATCTTGAACCGCCCGCGCCGGGCCGTCATTTTCGGCTCCCGGATTTTCTTTTCGCCTTCCGCGCCGCATCCAGCTCGCGCTCGGCCCGTTCGAACGGAATCGGCCTCTCGCCCCGGGCCTTGATTTCGGCCTCCGCCTTGAGCCCTTCGCGGGTCCAGTGCTCCTCCTCCAGTCTTCCAAGCAGGTCAAGATCATCCATCGACACGATCGCCGCCACGCCCTTGCCCCGCCTTTCGAGCACGATGCGGTCCCCGCGATACGCCACGCGATTGATCGCATCGGCCATGTTCTTGCGGATGTCCACGATGTTCATCGACTTGACCATGTGATGTTCGCTCCTGCTGATGCCCCTTATGTACATCAGCAACATGATAGGCATCATGTCGCCATGCGGCAAAGATCGCCTCCCAGGGTCGTTTCATTCTCCGTCCCATCACCGGAAGCAAAAGCTCCAAATCGCAATCGCCAAATCTCAAACAAACTCGAAAGCGAGCCGAACCGGGCAAAACCGATCCGAATCCGGATTCTATTTGATTGCGTTTTTTGTTCTTTGGAACTTGTTTGGAGTTTGAAATTTGTCATTTGGAACTTCCGACAGAGTGGGCACCGGGAATTAAACGACCCAGCCCCCCGACCGCATCATCACGCCGGGATCGCCGCCAGCTCCTCGCGCACCGCTTCGACGAGCGGCGCAATCGTGGCCGCGCTGAAATCAAACTTCACACCCGCCGCCGCGAAAAGCTCCGGCAGCGGCCGCGTGCCGCCCAGCCCCAGCGCTTTGCGATAATTCGCCAGCGCGACCTGCGGATCCTTCTTGTACGCCAGCCACAGTTGCAGCGAACCAAGTTCCGCGATGCCGTATTCGATGTAATAAAACGGCGAGCCGAACAGATGGCTCTGCCGTTGCCACATGGCCGCACGGGCCTCTTCAAGGCCCGACCAATCGACCGCCTTGCTGGCGAAGCGATCCAGCAGTGCCAGCCATGCGGCGGCGCGCTCCCCCTGCGTGTGCTTCGGATGCGTGTAGAGCCAGTGCTGGAAGCCATCGATGATGGCCACCCAGGGCAGCAGACGAATCGCCCGCTCGATGGTCTTTCGCTTGGCGCGCCGGGCATCATGAGCAGAGTAAAACTCGTCGTACATGTCACCGGCCAGAAGCTCCATCGACATGCTCGCCACTTCACAGAACTCCAGCGGTGCATGACGAACGAAAGTCAGAGCGACGTTGTCGCAAGCCTCGAGATGATGAAACGCATGACCGCCTTCGTGCAGCAGCGTTTCGACATCACCCTGCAAACCCGCGGCGTTCATGAAGATGAACGGCTTCCTGCTTTTCTCCAGCGAACACTGATAGCCGCCTGGCCGTTTGCCTTTGCGGCTGTCCAGATCAAGCGTTTCGCCCAGCTTCATCGTGGCGAACTGTTCGCCCAGATACGGCGACAACCGCTCGAACATGCGGCGGGTTTTCTCGACGAAACCCGCGATATCGCTTTGCTCAAACGGACGCAGCGGCGGACGGGCCTTGGGATCGACCGCCGTATCCCATGGCCGCAGTTTCGTCAGCCCCATGTCAACCGCGTCCTGCCTGTCGAGTTCTTCAATCAGCGGCACCACCAGCTTCTCAACGCTGTCGCCAAACTCCAGACACATCCGCGGCGTGTAGTCAAATCGTTTCTTCACCTGCCAGATGTAGGATCGGTAATCGGGATGATCCGCGTTGCGGCCCATCTGATCACGCAGCACCACGAGCTTGTCGAGAAGGCCGTCGATCGCTTCACGATCCTGAAGACGCCGCCCGGCGACAACCTCCCATGCCTGACGCCTGACGCTGCGATCGTTCTCCTCGAAGAACCGGCCCATCTGCTGCAAGGTTCGCTGCTGCCCCTGGAACTCGACCATCATCGCGCCGCACAGCTTGCCGTATTCGGTGGAAAGCTTCGTCTCTTCCGTCTGTAGCGGAATGTTCGCCTCACGGAAGATCGCCACCTCCGCGTTCCATCGCCTGGCCAGATACGGCAGCGGCGCCTCATTGAGACCCGTGCGCGTCATCGCTTCGAGGAACTTTTTTTGAAGCTCGACATAGACCGGCTTGATCCTCGGCTCGATCTCCTCGACGTACTGCATGAACGCCTTCTCGATGGCTGGATCATCAGTGTGGCAAGTGTTGTCGATGTATTTCCACGAACCGTATTCATCGACGGTCTCATCAAGCTGCGAAAAATCGTGCAGCCATAGCTTGAGGTCGGCCTGCGTGTCGATCGCACGATCCTGAAGCGCACGATAGAGCGGCTCAAGCTGCGACCAGTCGGAACAATCCAGATCGGCGGGAACGAAGGGCATGCAAAAACTCCATGAATGATCGAAAACGACAGCGCCGAACACAATGGCGTCAATACCCGGACAAAAATTCAAAAAATGGCTGACGCACCGAAAGGACTGACAATACACCCGGAAGGACTCGAACCTTCAACCTGCGGCTCCGTAGGCCGCCGCTCTATCCAATTGAGCTACGGGTGCAAAACGATCATTTACATTATAGGTCGCCACATTTCATTGTCGTGCATTGCCTTGGCAATCTCGCCTGACCATTCACCGGTTCCACCTTTTACGAGGCTTAAAGTGCCTGGCCCAAACCCCATCTGGCCGCCCCGCCACCCTTTGAGGCGACCGCCTAGACGCTCAATCCGGGCGGCATGATATCAATGGGGAACCTTGCTGACAACTATCGTTTGGAATTCCTGAATAACCTCACGCCCAAACCGCCTGCGGCTTCGCAATTCCCTGGTTCACGATACATCGGGGGTTATTCAGAAGTCCCGATTAGACATTTTGGCTCATGTACCGAATGTGGTGCCAAGCCCGATGGCGAGGCTTGGCGAGCCGTCGGGGTATCGGCGCCGCGCACAGAATACCCCGACGGCTCGGCGGCCCTCGCCATCGGGCTTGGCACCACATTCGGTACATGAGCCGACATTTTAACAGCGAGCGGTTGACAGCGGGCAGTTGCCCCGGGCGTATCGAGCCGATATGATCTTCCTTCTCCGTGAAGGGGCCGTAGCTCAATTGGGAGAGCGCTGCGTTCGCAATGCAGAGGTTGTGGGTTCGATCCCCATCGGCTCCATTTTGACGATTTCGGGTAGGGCGCGGAGAGCCTTGAAATCACACGACTTGCGAACATCGTGTGATTTCAAGGCGAGATTGAAGCATGGCGAATGGGCCAAATTGACGATTTGAGTGATAATTTAGTTGATAATTTCACCTCCCTAGTTGACGATTTGAGTGCTACCATAGGGCCTTGAGGGATCCCTATGGCGTACCGCGTCAAACAGCTCAGTTCATACAAGGGCCGCTTCCACCGCACGATCGGCAAGGTGGTGGATGACTGCGGCCAGCTCGTCCCAAAGAAATTCCTGTTGGGCACGGACGAAACGAAAGCCCGCGCCGCCAGCGCCCTGCTGGAACGGTTGTGGGAGAATGTCATCGCCAAGTACCAGTTCGCCCTGCGGATCGGCGCGTTCGGGCCTCAGTTCGGACAGATGAACTGCATCGCGCCCGAGCCGGTCATTCCGCTCTCGATCAATCGCGGTGAACCCTGTTGGCTGCCGGAAAGCCTGTTAATCGCGGATGCGGTTCGCCGGGGCGTCCATGAAGTCGCCGTGGAGGTTGGACCGCACAGTCCGTATGCGGCCGAGTATGTCGAACGGATCGCTAATCTGCGCCGCGACTATTCGGTCCCCAAGGAGGCCCGCTGGGCGCATCTGCAATCCCGCGCCAAGCTGCCCTCCATCGGCAAGGATGTGGACGACGCCATGGTCGCCCTCGAACGCGACAACCCGCGCCTCAAAGGCGCGCTCAACAAAAACTACGGCCGCGCCGATCTCGATAAGCACCGCCTGGGCGAACTCATCGACCTCATCGCCTCCATCCAACTCGTCGATGTCGCCAACCGTTCCAAGGACCTGCTCGGCCGCGTCTTCGAATACTTCCTCACCCAGTTCGCTTCCGCCGAGGGCAAGAACGGTGGCCAGTTCTACACGCCATCCTGCGTCGTCCGCCTCCTCGTGGGGATGCTCGCTCCCTACAAGGGCCGCATCTACGATCCCTGCTGCGGCTCGGGCGGCATGTTCGTCCAGTCCGAAAAATTCGTGGAGGCCCACGGCGGCAAGTTCGGCGACATCTCCATCTACGGCCAAGAATCCAACCCCACCACCCGCCGCCTCGCTGTCATGAACCTCGCCCTGCGCGGCATCGAGGCTGACTTCGGCCCCGAAAATGCCGACACCTTTCGCCGCGATCTGCACCCCGACCTCCGCGCCGATTTCGTCCTGGCCAACCCGCCCTTCAACGATTCCGACTGGTTCCGCAAGGATGATGATGTCCGCTGGCAGCACGGCGTCCCGCCCAAGGGCAACGCCAACTTCGCCTGGGTCCAGCATTTCATCCATCACCTCTCCCCCCAGGGCATGGCCGGGTTCGTCCTCGCCAACGGCTCCATGTCCTCCAACCAGTCCGGCGAAGGCGACATCCGCCGCGCCATCATTGATGCCGACCTCGTCGATTGCATGGTCGCTCTCCCCGGCCAGCTCTTCTACTCCACCCAGATTCCCGTCTGCCTCTGGTTCCTCCGCCGCGACAAACGCAAAATCCCTGGCTCAAAAACTTCCGGTGCTGATAGCCGCAAACAAACCCTCTTCATCGACGCCCGCAAACTAGGCACGCTCATCGACCGTGTCCACCGCGAACTGACCGAAGCCGACCTCGAAAAGATCATCACCACCTACCACACCTGGCGCGGCGATTCTCAAATCTCCAATCGCAAATCTGATATCGCTCCGTATGCCGATGTGCCGGGCTTCTGCAAATCCGCCACCACCGAAGAGATCGTCGCCCACGGCCACGTCCTCACCCCCGGCCGCTACGTCGGTGCCGAGGAAGTCGAAGACGATGGCGAACCCTTCGAGGAGAAGATGCCACGCCTCGTTGCTGAACTGCACGCCCAATTCGCCGAGTCGGCGAAGTTGGAGAAGACGATCAAACAAAATCTGGAAGGCCTTGGCTACGGCGGCAACCGATAGAATCAATGCGAAAACATGACACGTGTCTCCGTCCAACCTCACCTCCTTCAATGGGCTGCCGACCGCGCCGGCGTCGCGCCGGACGCGCTTCGTTCTCGCTTCTCCAAGTTCGATGAGTGGTTGGCCGGCTCGCTTCATCCGACATTCAGGCAACTCCAAAACTTCGCGCGCGCAACGCACACCGCCATCGGCTGCTTCTTCCTCAGCGAGCCGCCCAGGCTCTCCGTTCCCATCCCCGACTTTCGCACCTTCGACGGACAGCAGCCCGAAGAACCCTCGCCGGACCTGCTCGACACCATCTATCTCTGCCAGCAGCGCCAGGACTGGTACATCAATTACGCCCGTGCCAACGGAGCCGAGCCGCTGCAATACGTCGGCACTGCCTCCACACAGTCGGACATCAGCACCATCGCTAACACCATCCGGTCCACCCTTGAGTTCGATGTGTCTGTCAGGAAAGGTCTGAAATCCTGGGAAGAGGCCCTTCGCCAGTTCATCCAGCTCGCTGACGATGCCGGCATCCTCGTCATGGTCAGCGGCGTGGTCGGCGGCAACAACACCCGCAAGCTCGACACCGCCGAGTTCCGAGGCTTCGCGCTCAGCGACAGGCTGGCCCCGCTCATCTTCATCAACGGCTCGGACACCAAGTCCGCCCGGATGTTCACCCTCGCCCACGAACTGGCCCATCTCTGGCTCGGCCAATCCGCGCTCTCCGATGCAACGGTCGCCTCCGTTTCGACAAACCTGGTCGAGAAGTGGTGCGATCGTGTCGCGGCGGAAGTGCTCGTCCCGCTCGATGTTTTTCAGAAAGATTACAACCTCAAAGCCGACGCGCTCGACGAAACGCGGCGACTCGCCCGCATCTTCAAGGTCAGCACGCTCGTCATCCTGCGGCGTATGCACGATGCCGGCGGCCTGAGCCGCGATCGGTTCTGGACCCTTTACCAAACCGAAGTCCGACGCCTGATGGCGATCATGGCGCAGAAGACCGGCGGCGGTGACTACTACCGCACGACCGCCTCCCGCGTCAGCCATCGCTTCACCCGCGCCATCGTCACCTCCGCCCTCGAAGGCCGATCCACCTTCACCGAAGCCTTCCGCCTGCTCGGCTGCCGCAAAATGTCCACCTTCACCGACCTGGGCCATCACGTGGGGGTTGCCGTCTGATGGCCTACCTGATTGACACCGACATCCTGATCGCGGCCAAGAACCTGCACTACGGCATGGACTTCTGCCCCGCCTTCTGGGACTGGCTCATTCAAGCCAACGTCGCAGGCAAGCTCCTGAGCATCGAAGCGGTTTATGATGACCTTGTCGCCGGTGAGGACGATCTCGCTGCTTGGGCCAAAGCTCGCGGTGAGGATTTCTTCATCACACCCGTCGAGACCGATCTGCCCGCGCTCGGCCGGGTAACGCAGTGGATCAACGACCACCAGACTTACACGTCCGCCGCCAAACAGACCTTCCTCGGCTGCTCCGACTATTTCGTCGTGTCCCAGGCGCTGGCGGGCGGCCACACCGTCATCACGCACGAGAAGCCGGAGAACTCGGTCAACCGCGTGAAGATTCCCAGTGTCTGCGTCGCGCTCAAGGTGAAGTACATGACGCCGTGGCAGATGCTCCGCGCTGAACGGGCGCGGTTCGTGCTTCAGCAACTGGCCGGAAATGGAGGTGCCCAATGAAGAAACTCCTGAAAGCGGAGTCGGCAAAACGGGGACGGGTCACAAGGGATGTTTTGAGATCGCAGAATGCGACTTCAAGCTTGAGGTCTCGAACCTAACGCCGAAAGGGCCGTCAAATCGCAATCCGGGTGTGTTGCGCTTTTGGCTGGCCCGGGCGCTGGCAAAACCGAAACACTTGCGCAGAGAGCAGACTTCCTGCTGCGCACCGGAGCTTGTCCTTATCCGAAGCGGATTCTGGCGATCTCATTCAAGAAGGACGCAAGTGAGAACTTGAAATCGCGTGTCACTATCCGATGCGGGCATCAATTGGCATCACGATTTGATAGCTACACGTTCCACGCGTTCGCCAAACGGTTGATTGATATTTTCCGAACCCACCTTCAGGGGCAAGACGCCCTCAATGAGGACTACGCAATTGGCTCGAACCGGATTTCGCGGACTCAGATCACTTTCAATGACATGGTGCCCCTCGCGAGTGACATCGTCAGCGGGTGCGTGGTCGCGCAAAATTCAATTCGCGACACCTATACCGACGTCTTCCTCGATGAGTTCCAAGACTGCACACAGCATCAGTATTCGCTCGTGCTGAACGCGTTCCAGGGGACAGGCACTCGGGTCGTTGCTGTCGGCGATACAAAGCAAAAAATTATGGGTTGGGCCGGCGCGTTAGACGGCATTTTCCTCAATTACGGCCACGACTTCCAAGCTCTCTCCCTTAACCTCTAAACACAGCAATTTATCACCCGCTCAAGCGTTCTTCCTCTATCTTCGAGGAACG
>CAZYPK010000169.1:0-10984 GCA_964649195.1 uncultured Phycisphaeraceae bacterium | reverse complement strand
TCGGCGGGAGCCTCGCCCTCCCGGCGGGAGCCTCGCCCTCCCAGCGGGAGCCTCGCCCTCCCCTATGCTTTTGCCCCGGATGGGATGCCTCAAAACTTGTCGCGTGACGGCGGCAGCCATAGACTTCAAGACCGGTCACCGCTCGCAATGTCTGCGATCTCTTTCCCGGGTAACGGATGCCCCAGGAACATCAAGCCATCTTGTGCCCCTACTGCGGTCACACCCAGCGAAAGATGGATCGCTGCGATGTGTGCGGCGGTTCGTTCGACCCGGTCAGCAAGCGCGGCATCGCCGTCAACATGGGCCCCTGGTTCCTCCACGATCAGCGGGTGCCTTTCCGCCCGGGCTTCAACTACACCTCGATGAAGCGGCTCATCACCACCGGCAAGGTCACCGCCAACTCGATCATCCGCGGCCCCTCCACGCAGCAGCTCTGGGCGCCGGCCAAACTCACCCCGGGCATCGCCCACCTGACGGGCTCCTGCCCGCGCTGCGAAACTTTGGCGCCACCCGAAGCCGCCAGGTGCGGCAACTGCGCCCAGCCTTTCAAGGCCGAGACGGCTTACAACGAACTGGGCCTGCCGTTTGCGACCGGCACCGAGGCTCGCGCGGCACAGGAGGAGCTGGACCGCGAAATCTCCCGCTGCAATGGACGCTCGCGGGCCTTGAGGCTCTGGCATCACCCCGATGTGCCGATGCTTTCGCTTTGCCCCTACTGCGGCGACTGGCAGAAAAGTTCCGACCGCTGCTCCACCTGCGGCGGCGTGTTCGATCAGCTCTCGCAAAGGGCCACCGTCATCGCCATGGGGCCTTGGTTCGTCCGCAACAAGCGGTTCCCTTATCTGCCCGGTTGCAGTTACGACGTGATCCGAAAACAGATCGAAGCCAAACGCATCGATGCCTCCACCATCCTGCGCGGCCCGACCACCCGGCAGTTCTGGTCGGTGGCGAAAAATGTGCCCGGCATCTCCCACCTCGTGGGCCACTGCTGGTCGTGCGGCAGCGAGGCGAAACCCGGCGACGCCAAATGCGGCAACTGCGGCTCGCCCTTTGGCGGCGTTGAGAAACAGAACGCGCTGGGGCTTCCGTTTGCAACCGAAGCGGAAGCGCTGGCCGCGGAGCAGGAACTCGAGGCGCAGTTCAATCCGATGATGCCTCCCACGCCGGTCGCTCCGCCGCCGGCGCCCGTGTCGCTGACGGGCGCGGCGGCGCTGCCCAGGGGGATCAACAGCCTTTCCCATGCCCAGGCGGGGCAGGCCGCCTTCACCGGGCTGGACCGGGCATCCCTTGCGGTGATCGCGGCGGTGATGATCGAACCCGCCAGGCCGGTCGCTGCGGAAACGGACGATGCGAACCGGGTTGTGAAAACGATGCGCCAGGCGCCGATGGGCCGATCGCGTGGCCGCAAACCCCGGCGATCGCATCCGATGATCGTGGCGGGCCTCGCCCTGCTGCTGGCGGCCGGCGTGGCGACGGCGATCCTGCTCTTCGTGAACAGGGAGCAGGCTCCGCCGATGGATGATGGCAAAGCTCCGCCCATGACGGCCAAAGATGGCGGCGATACGGGCAACCCGTCGAAGATGCCCGATGCCGGTTCAACGGACAAGACGGCGACAGCGCCCGTTGATGCCGCATCGCTTCGACAGCAGGCGATGCGCGAGTGGGAGTCGCTTCGCGACACCAACCGCGATGGACAGGTGGGCCTTTCGCTTGACAGCATCGCCGACCTGATGGCCGGCGCGGAGGCGCTGTTCAGCGAAGGTCTTGCCGGTGATGGCGTGCCGATGTTCGGCGATGCGATACGCGAGATGGAGAGGCTTCGCCCGCGGATCGCCCTGCGCGACGAGGCGACCGCCGCCCGCAACAAGGCGGCGGCGATGCTGATCACGCTCGACCCCACCGATCTGCCGACGGCGGGCATCACCATCATCGAACAGACGCGCATGCGCTTCGACGAAGCCCAGATTCACTTCGACAACGCCGACTTCGAGCAGGCCCGCGAGCTGTGGAAGAACATCGAGACCGGGCTGGTCTATTTTGAGGAACGCATGGCGGGCATGGCCGGCGTGCAGGCCGCCGAGGCGGTCTATCTGAAAAGCCTGGACCCCGATCTTGATGAAGCGATGCTCCTGCTCACCGCCGGCGACAAGTGGCGACAGGTCACCCGCTTCGTCAACGACGCCAGGCTCGCCACCATGAATGAAAAGTGGCTCGATGCCCGCGACGGCTACGGCAAAGCCTCGGCCCTGGCGCCGGAGGTCATGAAGCTCGCCAGGCCCCTGGCCGTGCGGTACTGGTCCTGCCTCGCCGGGCAGATCGGCGCCCGCCTCTGGCATGACCACATCGACGGCGCCACCCTCGATCCGCGCCTGCGCGGCATCATGCGACAGCTCTTCCACCGCCTGCGACTGCCCTTCGATCCCATCGATCAGGCCATGCTCGCACCCGTCACCAAAAAGGACCTGCTCAAAATCATCCTGCTCGATCCCGCATCATCGCTTCAACAGAAACACGGCGATGCGGCCCTCTCCACCTTCCAACTGGGCGCCCATCTTTTCAGCCTGTCACGACTGCTGGGCGACGAGGCGGGCCGTCTCAGCGAAAGACAGGAACGCGAAATCACCCAGCGGCTGACGGATCTGAAGGAAGCGTCACGAACGCTGGGATTCAACGCGAAGATGGCGGCGCAGATTCAGGATGTCACCGCGCAGATGGCCGACCTCACCGAACCGACGAAAGTGACCAAGGCCCGCATCGCCTGCGAAAGACTCCTCGCCAGCCTGGCGCGAGCCGATGAAGCGATCGACATGCTCCGCGAATGACAGCCCGCGCTGTTTGTCCAAACCTCCACCCCTCCGTGCCTGAGTTTCGTTTAAGCCCCGCCCGGAAGGGCGCGGGCCAAGGGGCGTCCGATTCGCGGCCTGTTGACGAATCAAAACTCGATTGCCGATTTGAATTCCCTCTCAGGCTTTGAATCCGCTGTTGATCGGACACGCTTTGGCCCGCGCCCTTCCGGGCGGGGCTTAAGCGATACTCAGGTTCCATGCCTCCGCCCCTCCGCCCCTTCGTGCCTTTGTGCCTTCGTGCCTTCCTGCCCACACATTCCATCTGTGCCGTCTGTAACACCCGCCCAAAACACGGAACTTTGCACCTTTGATTTTCGTATCAAAGCGGAACCCTGATTCGGGCGATGGGCTTGTTGTTGCGTTGCGCACGGGGATCAGGTGGTGGGCGAGGCGGCATGTCGCTTGTTTGGCCCTCTGATTCAGGGACCGCCGGGGCTTTTCACATGGAAGCCCGGCCGGTGAAGGGTGATGTTCTGAACTCGATGCTCTCCGCCAATCCGACCCGGGCGATCGTCGCCCCGATGATCTGCTCTGCCGCCCAGGGTGGTGCGTCACCGGTACGCGGCATGATGCTCCTGGCCGGCGCGGTCGGCTGCGGCCTGCTGTCGGTCTGGCTCTGGATGCTGGGCCGGGTCGATGGCCGGTTTGTGCTGCTGGACCGTGAGCATGTCGCCGCCACGCTGCCCGACTGGCTGGTGCTGGCGACGGCAGCGGGGGCCGGCCTGGGTTTCATCGGTCTGGTGTTGGCGTTTTTGCATGATGCCCGGTTGCGAAGCGGTCTCGCCTGGTGTTTCACATGGATGAAACAGCACCGGACGGCGTCGTGCATCATCGCGGTCATCATCGCGCTGGGTGCGATCGAACTCTACGAACTGTTCGTCGATGCCGAGGCCAGGCGATACAACCGCAACCAGGGCGCGGGCCTTCGCAAATACATGATCCGCGAGGATCTCAAAGCCTGGCTCCTCTTCACCTCAACCCTCATGGCAGCACTGGCGATCTCGGCGATGAAGCCCTGGTGTGCCAGGTGCGCATCGCGCGTTGCCGCTATGCGCAACAGTTTCAAGCAGCCGGTCACGGTGAAGCGCTGGCTGATGCTCGCGTTCTTCACCCCCGTCATCCTCGGTGGTGCGATGAATCTTGTCGCGCTCGACGGCGTGCCGCACTTCAGTGATTCACTCACCTATCAGATGCAGGGGCGCATGCTGTACGCAGGCCAGATCACGATGGAAAAGCCCGTGCATCCCGATCTTTTCATCCACTCGCTTTTCTTCGTGACCGACGGCCAGCACTTCGATGAAGCCAAGGGGCACATCGTTTACGAAGGCACGAAATTCTTCGGCAAATACCCGATCGGCTGGCCCGCGGTGCTGGGCCTCTTTGACACGCTGGGCATCGGCTTCATGGCCAACGCGGTGCTCGCCGGACTGGGCGCGCTCCTGACCTTCGGCCTGGCCAAGCAGGTCACGACGCGGCGGGTGGCGATCATTGCCGCGCTGCTGTTTGCCTTCTCGCCCTGGGCGTGGTTCAACGGCTCGCACTTCGCTTCGCATGTGGCTTCGATGGTCGCGGTGAACGGGTTTCTGTTCTTCTTCCTGAAGGTGCTCGCCGCGAAGCCGCAAGCGGCTTATGGGGCGGCGCTGGGCGCGGGGCTTTGTCTTGGAGCGGCCCTGCTTGTGCGCCCGTTTGATGCGGCGATGTTCGCGCTGCCCGCGGTGCTGGTCTCCTTCGCCCTGCTGCCGCGTGAGCCGAAGAAATGGATCACGCACGGGGCGGTCATCAGCCTGGCCACCGGCGTGGGCATCGCCATCTATCTCTGGTCCAACGCCATGACCACCGGCAAGGCGACGGTGAGTCCCTACACGCTCGAAGGCCGCTGGGCCGCCGACTGGGATACGACGATCACTTCGATCATCCATCGCCTGCAATTCCAGTGGGCGGAGATGAACAGCCGCTTCCCCGGCTTCGGCATCGGCGGCATGACGGCCGCGATCATCGGGGCGATGATCGCCTGGCAGCGCGGACGCTTTCATCGTTCATTGGCGCTCTACGTGCTGCTGGCGAGCAACCTGCTTTTCTTCGTGGCGACCACGCCGTTTCTTTTCACCAACGTCTGGTGGGGGCCGCGATGGCTGCTGCCCGTGACGCCAATGATCGCGCTGTTGATGGCGGAACTGGTGGAGGTGGCGATCGCGAGTGCCAGAGCAAAACGATCAAACGTCGGTACGGAGAACGCCACCGCCTCGAATGCAGATGCCTCAACTCGGAACTCGAAACTCGGAACTCGAAACTTAGCCCCCGCCTGCCAGCTCTTTCTCATGATCCTTTTCGCCGGCACTTTCGTAGGTTTCGCCTTCGAGTACGTTGGCAAATGGGCGATGCACCGTATCGCTCCGCCTCACAATGTTTCCGCCGCGGCCCATGATCGCGCTGCTGCGATGGGTCTGAATAACGTCGTCATCGGCATGCCCACCGGCGGCGATGGGCGGGCTCCGTTTGACGCCCGGGCCGGCATGGTTTTCATGAAGGTGCCGTTTGAAAGCAACGAAGTGATTTACGTCCGCAAGATCGATCAATGGGCGGACAAGACCCGAGAAACGTTTCCGGACCGGCAGTTGTACGAACTGATCGCCGATAAAGAGGCACAGGAAGGCTTTGTGATTCGGAAAGTGGAATAAAGCTGTCAGCTATCAGCTATCAGCTTTCAGCCAGAAAAGACGGATGGATAAAACATGAAAAGCCCACATAGCCCCGGCCTTGGCCGGGGAGACCCGCCGGATTCCTTGCGTTACCCCGGCTAAAGCCGGGGCTATGTGGATCGCCCCAATGCCTTGAAGCTGATGGCTGATAGCTGAAGGCTGAAAGCTGATAGCTGACAGCTTCCCGAGAAATACCATGAAATTCGCACTGATCGTCCCCGCGTTGAATGAAGAGCAGGCCATCGCCGGCACGCTGCGCCGCTGTCTTGCCGCGCGGAGCGCGGTGCAGGAAAACACGCCCGTCGATGAGATGGTGATCGTCTTCGTCAACGACGGCTCGACCGACGGCACGCAGGCCGTCGTCGATCAGGAAGAGTTCAAGGATGTCGTCAAGGTTCGCTTCGAGAAGAACCGCGGCTACGGCGCCGCGATCAAGGCGGGATTCAAGGCGACCGATGCGGACCTGGTCGGATTCATCGACGGCGACGGCACCTGCGATCCCGAGTTCTGCGTGAATCTCGTGAACGATCTGGTGAGCAAGGATGCCGATGTCGCCATCGCCGCCCGCCTTCAACCCGACACCGAGATGCCCGCGATCCGCCAGCTCGGCAACCGCATCTTCGCGCTGCTGCTGGGCGCCATCGCCGGCAGGAGCCTGACCGACACCGCCAGCGGCTTCCGCGTGATCAGGCGGTCGAGCCTGAAGCTGATGACCCCCCTGCCTGACCGCCTGCACTACACGCCGGCGATGAGCGCGATCTGCATGCTCGATCCGCGACTCTCGATCATCGAAGTCAACGGCATGAAGTACAAGGAGCGCGAAGGCCGCAGCAAGCTCAACGTCATCAAGGACGGTTTCCGCTTCCTCTTTGTGATCATGTTCTCCGCCTGCTGCTATTCGCCGATCAAAACGATGCTCGGCTTCTCCGTGCTCAGCGCGATCTTTTTCGCCATCCTCGGCTTCGCCCAGGACTGGAACATGGCCCTCATGTACGGCTCCCCGGTCATCATGACGCTCATCGCCGCGGGCATCGTCGTGCATCAGCTCAACTACCTGCTCATCGGCCCGCGCACCCAAGTCGGCGCGGTCGAGCAGCTTCTGCAAAAACTCGTGCATCACCGCACGCTGCTGAAGATCGGCGCGGTCGCCTGCGCCTTGGGCGGCCTGGGCCTGCTCTTCTTCGGCACCACCCTCAAATGGTTCGGCAGCTTCGGCCCGCTGCTGCTGATGTGGCTCTGCGTTGGCGGCGCGCTGGCGGGAACGATGGGCGTCATCAACCGCGTCATCTGGGCCGTCGGCGAAAAGAGCCATGCCCTGGTGAAGGATGAATACGCCTTCGAGGGCAACCCGACGGTGAACGGACACAAGCCGAAAGATTCAAAAGTTGTCAACGGCAACGCGGCAACGGCGTGAGGATGAAGTGCCCAAGCCCGATGGCGAGGTCCGCCGAGCCGTCGGGGTATCCGAACTTCAATATTGGAAAGGCAAGTACCCCGACGGTTCGCCGAGCCTCACCATCGGGCTTGAAGACAACAGTTGCTCCAGCAATTGGGGAGAGTGAGTCAACCATGCATATTCTCGGATTCAACTGTTTCGCCCATGACGCCGCCGCGGCGATCCTGCGCGACGGCGAAATGCTCGGCCTCGTCGAGGAAGAGCGTTTCCTCCGCAAGAAGCACATCGGCGACTTCCCCAGACACTCCATCAACTGGTGCTGTGAGATTGCGGGCATCAGGCCTGCCGATCTCGATCATGTCGTTTTCTACTGGGATCCGAGGCTGGGATTCTGGCAGCGCATCTGGCATGTGCTCAAGTATTTTCCGCGCAGCCTCGAGCTCGTGAAAAGCCGCAAGGGCAAGGAAACGCCGATGAAGCATCTGCGGCAGATGCTCAGGGATGAACTGGGCGTCACCGACAGGACCAAGCTCCACTTCTGCCAACATCACATGGCCCACGCCGCCTCGACGTTCCTTACCAGTCCGTTCGATGAGGCGGCGATCATGACCATCGACGCGGCCGGCGAATGGGATTGCACATGGCTGGGCCGGGGTAAGGGCCTGGATATGACCTGCCTCAAGACGAATCACTTTCCGCACTCGATCGGCCTGGTCTATGGAGCCGTCACCGAGTTCCTGGGCCATCGCTTCGCCAGCGGTGAAGGCAAGATCATGGGCCTCGCCCCCTACGGTGATCCGAACGTTTACATCGACGAGTTCCGCAAGATCATCAAGCTCAAACCCGAAGGCGAATACGAGATCGATCTCTCTTACTTCGCCTACCACTATCGCGGCCGGCCCAACTGGTTCAGCAACAAATTCTTCGACAAGTTCGGCCCGCAGTTCCCGCACAGCAACGACGCTGACAAACGCGCGATGGACATGAGCGCCGCGGTGCAGCTTCGCACCGAGGAGGTCGGCCTGCACATGGCGGAGTGGTTGCGCAAGAAGACGGGGCTTAACAAGATTTGCCTGGCGGGCGGCGTCTGCCTCAACTCCGTGATGAACGGGCGCATCCTGCTTGATCTGGGCTTTGAGGAAGTCGTTGTGCAGCCCGCGGCCAACGACGCGGGCACGGCCCTGGGCGGCGCCTGCTGGCTGTGGAACACGGTGATGCGCCAGCCGCGCAAATATGTGTTCGATCATGCCTACTTTGGCCCGTGGTTCACCAACGAGCAGATCGAGCCGGCGCTCAAGGCCAAGCTCAATGCCGGCGCCGAGGGCGAGTTCCTCGGTGGCGCGGCGGAAGATGACCGCATCGACTGGAAGAAGATCGATGACCCTTCCAAGCTCGCCGCCCGGATGCTGGCGGACAACAAGATCATCGGCTGGTTCCAGGGCCGCATGGAAATGGGGCCTCGCGCCCTGGGCAACCGCTCAATCCTGGCCAACCCCTGCACGGCGGAAATGAAGGACATCATCAACAAGCGCGTCAAGTTCCGCGAAGGATTCCGCCCGTTCGCTCCGAGCATCCTTGAGGAAAAGACCGGTGAATACTTCGAAAGCGACTACCCTTCCCCGTACATGATCCTCGTGTATGATGTGCTGCCTGATAAGAAGGAGATCATCCCCGCGGTGACGCATGTCGATGGCACCGGCCGGGTGCAGAGCGTCAGCAAGCAGCACAATCCCCGGTATTACCGGCTGATCCAGGAGTTCGAGAAAATCACCGGCGTGCCCGTGGTGCTCAACACCAGCTTCAACATCCGCGGCAAGCCGATCGTGCATACCCCCGAAGACGCCATCGAATGCTTCATGACCACCGGCATGGACGCCCTGTTCATCGGCGATTATGTCCTCACCAAACGCACCGAATCAGCGGCCGGCGAGTTCACGGACGAGCAACTGCAAGCCATTCACGCCGAGGCGATGGCGGCGGATAATGCGGAGTGAACGCATGCCTTTTGCGATCGAATACGATGCGGAAGCGGTCGATGATCTTGGCGCCATGCGACAGGTGGATCGTGCGAAGGTCATCAAGGCGATTGACGTTCACTTGCCCCATCAGCCGATGGTGGAGACGAGAAACCGAAAACTGATCCGAGGGCAGAAGAATCCGTGGAATGAGAAAGAGGAGTTTTGGGAGCTTCGAGTGGAGAGTTGGCGAGTGTTCTATGATGTGTTCGTGGATGACGAGATGGTGACTGTTTATGCCATTCGCAAGAAACCGCCCCATGCAACCACGGAGGAATTGCTATGAAAACGATCGAATTACAGGATGCCACGCTCGACGACTGCGTAAAGGCTTTGAAGAAGGAAAACATCCTGATCACCCGCAAGGGGAAACCGCTGGCGCTCATGACCGCCGTGAAGGACCTCGACGCGGAACAGATCGCGCTGGGGCATGACGACGAGTTGTGGGAAACGATCGAGCGTCGCCGCAAGAGCAAAAAGCGTATTACACACGAGGAAGTCAAACGCCGATTTGGAATCAAGTAGATTTTGATCGGATGTCCAGAGTTGAAGGAAATCGCGGCGGCCCGACCGCCCATTGAAGGGAAGATTTTATGGTTGATGTCCTGATCGTGAATCCGCCGTCACCCGATGGCCACATCTACATCCGCGATATGTGCCGCTGGGGGCGCAAATCGCGTGAGAAGATGATCTGGCCGCAGTCGTCGCTGGCCTACCTGGCCGCCGTCGTGCCCGACGACATGACCGTGCGCATCATCGATGCGATCGCGGAAGAGATGTCCCCCGACGCCTTCAAGGCTGAGATTGAAAAGGAAAAGCCCAAGTTCTACGTGAGCTACGTCACGGGCACGACCTTCGCCATGGATGCCAAGGGCATTCAGTGGGCCAAGGAAGTCGGGGCGCACACGGTGGCGGTGGGCACGCATGTTTCCGCCGTGCCGCAGAACACGATCGAGCTGATCCCGGAGCTCGATTTCGTGATCCGCCACGAGCCGGAGATGAGCTTCAAGGACATCATCAGCCACACGCTCGCCGGCCGGCCGCCCGCGGACATCAAGGGCATCGTCTATCGCGGCGCTGATGGCAAGCCGGTGCTCGCGCCGGACCGTCCGCTGCTCAAGAGCCTCGATGAGCTGCCGATTCCCAGGCAGCACCTGTTGCCGCTGGACAAATACAAGATGCCGTTCCTGGGCAACCGCTACGTGTGGGTGCTCACCAACCGCGGCTGCCCGTACTCGTGTACCTACTGCTTCGAAGGCGTCGTCTGGGGCAAGAGCGTGCGCCATCGCAGCCCGGAATCGATCTACGAGGAACTGGAATACCTGGCGAAGCACAACGTCAAGAACGTGCTCTTCCTCGCGGACCTTTTCACCGACAAGAGCAACCACAAAAACCTGGAAAAACTCTGCGACATGATCATCGAGAAGGGGCTGAAGGTTCGCTGGACCGCCAACAGCCGCGTCGATACGCTGACCGAGCCGATTGCGAAGAAGATGAAGGCCGCAGGCTGCTGGCTGATCGCCTTCGGCGTCGAGTCCGGCTCGCAGAAAGTCCTCGACAATGTGAAGAAGGACGCCAAGGTCGAGCAGGCCCGCGAAACACTCACCATGTGCAACAAGCTGGGCATCAAGACCTGGGCCTACTTCATCATCGGCCTGCCCGGCGAAAACAAGCAGACCGTCCGCGAGACCATCGACTTCGCCAAGAGCTGCCCGATCGACATCGCCCTCTTCCACGTCGCCATGCCTTACGCCGGCACGGAGTTCTATTTCCAGGCCGTCGCCAACGGCTGGCTCAACACCAGCGACTGGAAACACTTTGACATGAACGATTCCTCCGTCGTCAGCTACGACGACTTCACCAGCGAGGAAATCCTCAAGGCCACCAAGCAGGCCTTCCGCGAGTTCTACTTCCGCCCCAGGCAGATGTGGCGCATGGCGAAGATGATGATGAACGCCCGCGACATCGGCATGATCTGGTCGGTCTGCAAGAACTTCATCAGTTGGATCTTCTCCAAGAAGGAAGACC
>CAZYPK010000168.1:0-11165 GCA_964649195.1 uncultured Phycisphaeraceae bacterium | reverse complement strand
AACACGCTGTTGCGGGTCCTGCAAGGGCCGTGAGGTCATATGCGATTGCCCTGACGGGAAGCCCCGCTTCCTAGGCAACAATTGGGACCAACGGACGGATACCGTTTTCCAGTGGAGTATTCTGTACGCGGGATATCTCCGTGATTTGCCGATGAGCAGTTACTTAACTCGTAGACGTATTTTGCATCCGATCCTCGGATCATGGCAACAACGAGATCCCGATGGATATACAGATGGTTTTTCATTTTATGAATATGTGAAAAGCTGTACGCCAACACATGTCGATCCGCTTGGAACATCGACATTCGCTAATCGAAAGCCGCTTCCTTCATTCATGCCTGCTGTTGCTAGGACGCCGTACGGACGAGGTTGCCTTGATAACTGCACACAGGCATATATTAAATGTTTACAGAGAGGCGGCGACAGCGCGAAATGCCTTAGCAAGTATTGGGTTCCATGCAGAGATTATTGTAATGCGATAACAACTACAGCAAGTGGCGGACTAACCTTCGGGGGCTTTATGGCAGTAGTAGCCGCAGCCTCAGCTGTTGCGGCCGCCACCGACACTCAAATGCATCAAATTCCAGCCGATACACTCAATACCTCAACTACAAAAATACGCGCGGCGTTTGCCGGGGCCGCACTTGCCGCTGCAGCAATTAGCATATACAACGCAGTATCAACCATGGATTCCGCGTCCACACAGATGTTGCATATTAGCATCATTAATGCCTATAAATATGCATGGTCGACTAGGCCGGAGTCTGCAAATATTAAAGATTATGAGCAAGACAATAGCACAAACATTACCGCGCCACTTTGTAATTTGCGCGGCAACCGATTTGCTGGCCAATTTCGAGCGGGATTCATGCCGGAGGTTCTGGGGAATTCTGCTAATTCAGAAAAATCTCGATCAGGGTTCTATGTTCGCCTTGCGGATCAGAACAATGTGGTCGCTATTTATTCGTCGAGCAACGGAGCGGACTGGATAAAAACCAATGAAGCCGCAGTACCCCTTTCTGCTAAGGATACGCAAGCGATTACATTTGACGAAATGACCTACATTGACGCTGTGCTGTTGCCACTTCCTTGATGGTAAAGGATTGACACCTTGATCAAGTTGATAATTAAAATAATATTATCGCTGATGCTCATATCAACGGTTTTCGTAATTCTGTTTGTTATATTCAAAGGCAATGCATATTCGGAAACAAGACGCTTGATTGCCCTGTATTCGGATGGTGATACCCGAGCGTTTTTTTTGACCAATGATGTCCGCTGGAAGGATCGTGACAATATTAACCTCGTGCTTGAGGTGATACTCGACCAACGTGAATCCCACTATATTCGAATGGGAGCAGCTCGTTTGCTGGCTACTATAGACAATGGTATGGCGGCATCGGCACTAGTGAAAGGTATTCTCGATTTGTTTGAAAACCGAGACCAAGAGTCAGAAGATTTGCTGAGTATAGCGATTATCCATTCTAGGCCTCAGGTCCAAATGGAAATTCGCGAGACGTTGATATCGCTTATGGTGGATGAAACTCGCCCAATTGGCTTACAAGTAGCCGCCATTTCGGCTTATGCCGCGAGTGCTACCGTCGATGATATATCGATGCTTTGTTTCTTGTTCCGTTCGACAAGGATACCTTCAATTCGCGAATATGTAATCATATCTGTTGAGCACGTCATTGGCATACGATTTCCTAGTAACGAGGCCGAGAACGAATACGAGGAGCGTCTAAGAGGCTTTAAGGCTTGGATGGCCAATCAGAACATCAAGGGCATTGCGACGCGCTGACTTTTGAAAAGTGGAACAATCGTGGTCTACGAACAACCTCAAAAAGGCGGACGGGCACAGAAGGCGATTCGCAAAATGGACTTCGGATTTATTTTCTGCAGGAGCCCCGATGGCCGCACTCGTGAAATACAAATACCTTGGCCTCTCCTCGGTCGTCGAGGTGGACTATCCCACGCCTCAGGTCAAGCTCGACCTCCACGGCGGCACCTCCGGCACCTACACCGGCCTCGACCGCTTCGGTCGCGTCATCAACCATCCGTGGATCAACTACGACACGGATGAAGACGTGGCGAGAATCCAGCACGGCTACGACCGTAACTCCAACCGCCTCTGGCGGCAGAACGATGTGGCAAGGGCGCTCTCGAAGAAGTTCGATCAGCAGTACACCTACGATGGCCTCAACCGCCTGACAGACGCCAAGACCGGCCTGTTCAACGGGAGTCATGTGATCCCTTCCGGGGGCGACACGAAGTTCCAACAGCAATGGTCGCTCGACTACGTGGGCAACTGGAGTTGCTTCAAACAGAATGACGATGGTTCAGGTTCATTTGAACTTGAGCAAACACGCACTGCGGATCAGGTTCTCTCGACCGCACTTATACACCCAGCCGGACCGAACATGAACACCACTGCCGAACCACCTCTCAAGGCCGGCGACCCCCTGCGATTTCTCCCCGAGTCGCGGCGCATCTTCGTGGACACTCGCCGCCGCGTCTGCGCCACCTGCGACTCACGCCGTACTTTCACGCGGACGAGTTTCCATATATTGAGGATCGTTCTCGGAAGACGTTTCGTTTCGGCCGCATCTCCCGGCCGGATGTCGACAAGTACAACAGCCGGCAGATGTGGATTTACGAGACGATGACGACCTCGGTGCTGAAGGAGGGCATCATCGTCGGTCGGGACGGCCGCGCCGAGAACAAGGTGGGGCCGCCGCCGGGTTACGTGAAGACATATCCCGCCAACGGCGTGAGTCAGCAGGCGTTCTATCGGTTCTGCGAAGCGGTCATCATGACGACGGACACGTTCGAGAACCTGCAGCGCGTCGGCTTCGAGGCGATGGCCAGAGCAGCGTTCTGGTGGTCGATGATCGCGGCGGCTGGCGCGAGCAGGTGGAGCAGGGTGTCACGAGTTGACGTGCTTATCGTCGATGTCGAGGGATTGGCACCACAGGTCTTGGATTCCTACCCTGTCACGTTGGAATACCCGGCTGTTGTTCCGGTTGAGTATGTGAACCTATGCGACGCGGATCGGGAACGAGTGATATCTTTTGGCAATGGTTGCTACAGGGTCATTGACGCGTTCCCAGACTATTTATTCATTCAAAGGGCGCCAAGACTTCGGCATCGCCGGACCAGGTGACGACTGGAACGACGATAAGGTATGCAACAGCACGACCAGTCACCGAATCACGACGGGCAGCGGGATGTGACTTTCACCTACGCCACCGCCTGGGCGAACATGCTCCCCGTCTCCCCGCGCTGCCACACATATTCGTAAACGCGTGATGCCACCGACTGTGCCTCGTCTTCGGTGTACGGTGGCCGCGGCAGCATCGTGTACACATGGTCCAGAATGAACGCTTCGACCTCCGCTTGCGTCTGCACGTTGCGGGTCCAGTGTTCCATCGACTTCAGGATCGCCAGCAGCTTGTCCAACAGTTCACGGCTGGCCTGCTTCACCTTCTCGCGCTCCGCCTTCGTAATGTTCTCCTTGCTCAGCAGATCAAACAGCGCCAGCTCATCTTCATTCAATCCTTCCTGCACCGCCCGCCGCTGCTCCTGGTCCAGGGCCTCCGACTGCTCAAGCAACGCGGCGAATGTCTGTTCAACCGTGGCCCGATCCTTTTCACGGTTGTAGTTGGCGATGATCTCCTGGTACTTCCTGTAGTGGTCCATGCGCGTCGGATTGCGCTGAAGCATCGCCATGAGCTTGGCCTCGACCACTTCGCGGATGTCCTTGATTGCCGCGTGCTTTCGTTTCACCTTTTTGGCGAACTCTTCGCGCAGCTTCTCGAAGTTGATCGTGCTCAGATCAACGGTCAACCCTTCGGTATGGCCGCCCTCGGCGCCGGCGGCGGCGATGGCTTCGTTGATGATCCGGTGCAGTTCCTTGAGCACTTCGGTGACGTCCGATGTGTCCCGCCGCTCTTCGAGCTTCTTGTAGATGGTTTCGATGTTGTCGTGGCGCTCGGCATACCGGAACACCGACGGCTCCATCAGCAGCGACTTGAACCGTGAAAACACCTGCCTCGCCATGATCTCGAACCGTCGCCTGGCTTCATCGGAAACGTAAAGGGCGTTCACCGCATCGCGTAAGCCTTCCACACGAGCAAAGCCGCGTGAGCCGACGAGCGACCTTGGATCAAATCCCAACCCGGTCAGGTGACCTTCAGTCGCATCGATCGCTTCGACCAATGAGGCGACCATTTCCTCGATCGGCGCGACCACTTCGCCTCCGCCGTCTTCGCCGGCTCCCCCTTCGCCGCCGCCATCTCCGCCCTCCGCATCATCGCCATCGCCCACGGCATACTGCGCCAGCGCCTCGCGCAGGCTCTTGAGCATGCCGTTGTAATCCACGATCACGCCGCACGCCTTGCCGGGATAGACGCGGTTGGCCCGGGCGATGGCCTGCATCAGGTTGTGCGCCTTCATCGGCTTGTCGATGTAAAGCGTGCCCAGGCATTCAACATCGAATCCCGTCAGCCACATAGCGCAGACGATGCCCACACGAAACGGATGCTTCGGATCCTTGAACGCCGTCTCCACATCCATCCGCCGGCCGTCGGCCGTCTCGAAGCCGGTCTTCATCAGGTGCCGGTGAGGCCGAATGTCAAAATCCCACTCGTCGAAATCCCGCACCTCGTTCTGGCCTTCGCTGATGATGATCTGAATCAACGTCTCATTCAGCCATGCCGCCTGCCCCTGCAACCAGGCAATTTCCTTCGCCAGTCGCGCTCGATCATCCGCATCGCCGCATCCGATCAGCTCCGCCTCCTTCTTCGCCACCGTGTCCTTCACACTCGCCAGCTTCCGCCGCCAGCGCGGCATGATCCGCTGGTGCATCCGCGCGCACGTCAGCTTGTCGATGCACACCAGCAGCGACTTGCCGCTCTCCCACCGCGTCGCGCAGTGCTCCACGAAATCATCCGCCACCTTGTCCAGCCTGTCATCAGCCGTGATGACTTCGTAATCCCTGCCCAGCAGCTTTTCCAAATGCGCCGTCTGGTCCGGGTCCAGTTCCGCGTTCTCGATACGCTCGGCAATTCGATCGTTCAGGTCCAGCCGTGTGATCCCCAGTTTCTCGCCGCGGCTTTCATAGACCAGCTTGACCGTCGCCCCATCCTGCTCCGACCGGCGAAAGTCATACCGTGAAACGTAACCGCCGAAAATGCGCCGCGTGATGTGGTCGTACTTGAACAGCGGCGTACCGGTGAAGCCGATGAACGCCGCGTTGGGCAGCGCCAGTCGCATGTTCCGCGCAAATCGCCCGGCCTGTGTGCGATGGGCTTCATCGGACATCACGATGATGTCATCCCGCCTGCTGTAGGGCGTATCGGGCGTCACCTCCTGATTGAACTTATGAATCAGGCTGAAAACGTACCGGTGATTTTCCTGAAGAATCCGCCTGAGCTGCTCGCCCGAACCGGCGCGCGGCGTGGTCTTGGCATCCACCACACCGCAGCCCACGAATGATTTGTAAATCTGATCATCCAGGTCTTCACGATCCGTCATCACGAGGAAGGTGAAGTTGCCCGGAATCGTTCGGCGGACTTTCTCCGTGAAGAACACCATCGAATAAGACTTGCCGCTGCCCTGCGTGTGCCAGAACACACCGAGCCTGCCCAGGTCAGGGTGCGCCCGTTCCACAAGAGGCAGCGATGAAGCATCGGCTCCGCTGTTCACAGCCACCTGGGGCGCCTTGTACCGCAGCCGCACCTCCGGCGGGTACTCGCGCTTGAGCGTTTCCTGTCTCGCCACCGACGCCACCGCGCAGTTCACGCCCAGCACCTGATGGTTCCGCGCCACCACCTTGCGCGTCGCGCCAGCCTTGCTGTCGTCGAACAGAATAAAATGCTCGACCAGATCGAGCAGCCGATCCTTCGCCAGCATGCCGTCGAGCAGTCGCATGGCGTCCACACCGCCTTCGTCCTTCTCATCGTGCCGCTTCCATTCGTAGAAGTGATCCCACGGACTGGTGATCGAGCCGTAGCGACCGCTGTCGCCGTTGGAGACGACGAGAAACGCATTGTGATGAAAGGCGTGCGGGATGGTGTCGCGGTAGTCCGACAGGTTGTCCTCGAACCCCCGGCGGATGTTGCGATACACCGCCTTGAGTTCGATGAACACCAGCGGCAACCCGTTCACGAAACAGACCAGATCAGCCCGCCGGTTGTAGTGCGGCACCTGCAAGCCCTGAATCTTCATCTCTCGCACCGCCAGAAAGCGATTGCTCTTCGGGTTCGTGAAGTCGATCACCCTGGCGCGGACCTTCTGCACCTCGCCGCGATCATCGTGATACTCCACGGGCACACCGTCGCGCACCCAGCCATAGAACTCGCGGTTGTGCTGCACCATCGAGCGCGAAGCATCGAAGCGGGTGAGCTTCGTCACGGCCTGCTCGATGGCATCACCGGGCATCGCGGGATTGAGCCGGGTGATTGCCTCGCGCAGGTCGCGCAGCAGGACGACCTCGCGTTCACTGCCTCGCCCCAGCATGGAAGCCGGGCCGAAGGTCTCGTTGTTGTAGGCATACACACTGTCCCACCCCAGGCGATCATGCAGATGATCGGCAAAGGTCTGCTGCACCAGGCGGTCTTCGCTGTTGATGTCGGTGATCATGGCTGAAACACTCCCGTCAGACAGCGATCTCTCCTGACATCAGTTTCGGCAATAGCAGGTCACGGGCTTCGCGGAGTTTCTGGTTCTGAACTTGCAGGATTTCTTTCAGATCAACCAGAGGCTCTACGAATTGTCGGAATTGGCGTTGTATCGTTCGCGTCGGCATCAGTATCTCCGCAGCAGCAAGAACCTGTGCATTTGCATTCGGTTGTGCGGCTCCGCCGACATGCGCCAGAACGTAGTCCTTGTAGGCCTGTGACTCGACGAACACGCCGAGTATCAGACTTTCAACATCGGCCCTTGGACGAAGTCGAACCAAGTAAGACGCGAAGACCGCCTCGGGGTGCCGTTTGTGCAATCGTTTTGCGTAGCCGACGGTTGCACCGGTTCGAGCGATTACGATATCTCCTTCGCCCAAACGAAATTTTTCCAGGCGAGCCTCTTCAATTGGGCAGAATGGCACGGCAGACCAGTCAATGAGCGGCGGCACGATGTCTGTGATCCGAAGAAACTTGGGGCCGACCGCTTCAAGGTCTGCGCTTGCGGTGTAGCCGTAATCGACGGATGCACACAACTCAATCAGCTTTTTCCGTTCCCACCCCTTCGGCACGCCGTTGGTGATGGGGGTGTGTTCGCGGCCGGGGAAGCGGAGGCGGACGAACCACTCCTCATACAGGTGGCGTGCCCCCTGCTCCAGCAGCGCGATCCGTCGGGTGTTGTTCTCGATTAAGGCTTCATACGAAGAAAGAATGGATCCGATGCGCGCTTGTTCAGGTGGATCCGGATATCGAACGTGAACTCCGTAGACGAAGTTGCGGTTTAACGACGGTTGAGCCGCTCCGGAGTTGAGCTGTGCGAGGTCCAGGGTACTGAGCAGATAGGCTACGAAGCGTTCGTCGTTGCCTTTGAAATCGGTGACGAAGATACACGTATTGTGGGGCCAGAAATCCTGTTCGACGAAAGTTACTTTTCCAATCGAACCGCCGCTCCTGCCGATTGTTACTCCCGGCCCTCGCGCACGGGCGACAGCATGAAACCCATTCGGTCCGGCCGAACCTATGACGGGGACCGTGCCATCTTCGCGCTCGGAATCCGTCAAGTCGTACCCACGCTGAAGTACTACAAGGTCACGGATTGTGCGGTTCCGCCACTTCATACACACAACTCTTCAAAGTTACTATTGATCTGTTTTGCAAGCTCAGAAGCCTCATCATTCAAGCTGCCCAACTCCACATGGATATCCCGCATGGTCTGTTCAAAATCAAAATCCTCATCCGTCTCCGCCGGCGCGACGCCCACGTAGCGCCCCGGCGTCAGGCTCCAGTCGGCGGCTTCGATCTCCTTTCGGCTCACCCGTTTCACCAGGCCCGGCACATCGGTTAGCTCCGCATCGGGGAAGCGGTCCTGTAGCCAGGCGACCTGCCGGTGGAAGTAAGCCGCGTGCTTGAGCTGCTCGGCAGCATCCTTGCGCTTGGCATCCAGATCTTTGATCAGTTTCGACAGACCGCGACGATCAAAATGCTCCGCCACTTTTTCATCGGCGGCCAGTTCACCGGTGCTGTCCGCCGTGCGGGCGGCCACCTTGTAGATCAGGTCGGCCTGTTTCACCAGACCCCGGATGCGCTCGGCGATGGGATCAAACGCCTTGCGGGCTGCATGTTGTTTCTCATTGGCTGCGAGCAGGCTCTTGCAGGTGGTCTTGCGAAACGCTTCGATCGCCTTGATGAGCGCATCGCGATCACCGGCATAAGCCTTCACCGATTCAGCCAGTTCAGCGCGGGCCTCATCGAAGGCCTGGTGCTTGGCCGCATCGAGATCGGGCAGGTCTTTGATGTTCTTATGGAATGCTGCGACACGATCGGTGATCGCCTGATGTGATTCATCGAACGCCTTGAGCGCATCGGGAATGGCCTGGCATTCGCGGCAGATCGAGCCGAGGTAATCCTTGACGAGCGCCAGGAAGCGATCGCGCTGGCCGCGATGGAGCCAGATGATGGCGGAGAGGTTGGAAAGCTGCTCGGGGGTGAAGTCGTAAATCTTGCGGTTGACTTTGCGGAAGATGGAACGTCCATCGAGCATGAGCACCTGGTCCCGCCGGGCTTGCGGTTTGCCGCGATCGAAGAACCAGAGTTCGCAGGGGACGGTGCGGGTGTAGAAAAAGTTGGAACGGATGGCGATCATGACATCGACATCGCCTGACTCGACGATCTTGCGGCGGACATCCTTTTCGCCGTGGCCCGCGCTGGAGGACTGGCTGGACATGACAAAGCCGGCGCGGCCCTTGGCGTTGAGGTAGGACCAGAAGTAGGAAATCCAGAGGTAGTTGCCGTTGGAGACTTTCCTGGCCTTGTTGACGCCGGGCAGACCGAAGGGAAGGCGGCGATCGTCCTTCACCTTCTCGGCATCGACCATGTCCACATTGAATGGCGGATTGGCCATGACGCGATCGCACTTGCCGAAGAGCGTGTGTTCATCCTGATAGAAGGTGTTGGCTTCTTTGATGTCACCTTCGAGGCCGTGGACGGCGAGGTTCATCTTGGCGAGCTTGATGGTGGTGCCGGTTTTTTCCTGGCCATAGAAGGTGACGCGGTGGGCGGTGTCGAGGCCCATCTTTTCGATGAAGTAGGAGGACTGAACGAACATGCCGCCGGAGCCGCAGGCGGGATCGAAGACGGTGATGCCGCGTTTGGGGTCGGCAGGTTCACCGACGCCTGGCTCGATGACGTTGACGATGAGCTGAACGATGGAAGGCGGCGTGAAGAATTCGCCGTTGTCCTGGGCGCCCTGAATGGCGAACTTCATGAGGAAGTATTCATAGATGCGGCCAAAGACATCGCCGCCGGCGCAGCGCAGGGCATCGCGGTTGAAGATGCGAAGGACATCTTCAAGGACGGCTCGATCGAAGATGCCAAACTCCTTGGGGAGGATGCCCTTGAGGTGCGGGTAGTCGTCTTCGATGGCGTTCATGGCGTCGATCAGGGCTTTGCCAAGATCGCTGCCGGCGGGAAGGGAGACGAGATGGTCGTAGCGGGCTTTTTCGGGCAGGAGCAAGGCGCGGCGTTTGAGGTAATCGGCCTGCACGAGCTTTCGCCTGGGCATGGCGCCGGCGTCCTGACTGGCTTTGATGTCAGCGGTGGCGGCTTCGTAACGATTCATGGCGTGGCGCAGGAAGATCACGCCGAGCACGGGCATGCAGTATTCGCTGCTGGTGAGCTTGGAATTGGCGCGAAGCTGATCGGCGGCCTCCCAGAGGTCGGCTTCGAGTTTGTCGAGTGAAGCGAGCGGATTATCAACCACTGAAAACTCCGTGACGGTCACATGGCGGAATGAAACTGATGGTGGGCGTGGCTGTTGCCCGGTTGCCCCGATTCAACCTGAGTCAGGGTGAAAGATACCAAGCCGGGGAAATCTCGGTTGGGCATCCGCATGCCGGACATGAGCCGGGAGCGGCTGTGACATTTGCCTGCCGATGGTTTGGAGACGATCGAGGGCTAAATAAACGGCTTGAGCGGGCAAGAATCCGTGGTGATGACGACTACGGCGTCAGCCATCGGACCTTGTAGAGCTTCTCGCCAGGCAAGTGAACTTCGCCGATGGGCGCGAGCAGGTTGATGCGCCGGGTCCACCAGTTCTTCCCTTCACCGCGCAGATGCGCCACGCGGCCCGATGCAGGGTGCGTGCTCACGCATTTGACGTTGACGAAGTCGCCAAGCTCAGGGTGCGGACGGAACGCGAGCTTTTCACGGTCAAACAGGTGAACGTGCTTATGCGTGCTCAGCACCAGGTCGTCGCCGCCCGGCGCCGCTTGCAGGTCGTGTCCGCCATCGTCGGGCAGCTTGTGACTGGCCCGCAATCGGAGCGCCGGCGTCGCGGAGGCCCAGTCCTGCAGCTCGTAGCGGCGCAGCTCGTCGAAGCCCAGCGCCCAGAGCGCCTGGCGTCTCTCATCCCACACGACGCCGTGGGCCGAGTGCAGCGGCGCTTCCCAGATCACCTGATCGGGCCTGGCGATATCGAAGAGCATCAGCCGGTTGCCCTTGGGGCTCACCGAAGCCGCCGCGATGATGCGATCGCCGGGCAACAGTTCCACGGAGTGTGCGTTGGGCACGGCGGCGTACCACACCACCTTGCCGCCAGGATATTCGACCAGGGCGCAGCCGCCGCCGGACGAAGAGATGAGAATCATTGTGCCGCCGAGGACAGGCTTGCAGTCGTCGGTGGTGCGGAAGGCGTTGCCGAACGACGCCGGCAATTCAGGGCGATCCTTCGCCCGCCAGCTCCACAGCTTTGTGATGTCGCCCTGTTCCGCCTTCGTCACGTCGATGACGAAGACTTCGTCCCAGCCGCAGACGACCAGAGGCTGAGCGGTCGGACAGCCGGCGAGCAAAGAGGCGGCAATCACGACGATGGATGAGAGGAGATGTCGCATGGGGTTGAAAGCGTGATGATAACCGTGGCATCCAACGATGCCGACGCCCGCGACATCGGCATGCAGGTCGTGGACCCAAAAAGACCTCCGGCGGCTT
>CAZYPK010000167.1:0-11294 GCA_964649195.1 uncultured Phycisphaeraceae bacterium | reverse complement strand
TGCCGCGCGAGTTTCGTTTGCTCAGGCCCCCAAAGCGGGGCCGTCGCAAACGAACAGCTCGGCGGGAGCCTCGCCTTCCCGGCGGGCGCCTCGCTCTCATATGCTTTTACCCTGCAACGGGGGATGATATGATGGTTGAACGCCCGGCCTGACGGGTGGATTGGGGACTTCATGATGAACACGTCAATGTTGCCAGCGCTGGCCCTCAGTACCGGGGAGATCGTTTCGATCCTCATCGCCATCGGCGTGATCCTCAGCGGCATCCTCGGCCAGGCCAACGAAACCAAGAAGACGCAGAAGCGAAGGCAGTCCGCCAAGCGCGGCGACATGCCCGAAGGCGGCTCGGTCACGCAGCTTGATGAGATCGCCCAAAGGCGCAGGCAGCAACTGGAGGCCCTGGCCCGGCAGCGACGCGGAGGGCAGGCGCCGCAGAACCAGTCGGCTGCGGTGCAGCGATCCGACCGCGAAGCCCATCGCACCGCCTCCGATGAACTGGCGGCGGCGGTCCGCGCCAAGGAGACCCGCGACTCGGTTCGCTGGAGCGATCCGGGCGACCGCAACACCCAGGCCAACGCCATGGAAGCCCGCAGCGTGCGGCAAACGACCCGCCAACAGCGCGAATCGCCGCGCGACATCCGCCGCCGGGAGGTGGAACAGAAAGCCGAGCGAAAGCTTCAGCAGCAACAGCAGCAGCAGCGCGAAAGGCAGTTGCAACGGCAGCGCCAGCGTTCGGCGTCGCGGCAGCAGCAGCCCGCCCGCCCGCCGGCGCTGGTGCAGGAAGAGCGGATGGGCCGCCGGGTGTTGCAGTCCGATGAGGATCGCCAGAGGGAATCGGACGCCCAGCACGCTTTGGATCAGGTTTACGCGATCGAAGGAATCGATCAGCCCGCGGGGCCGACAGCGGCCCGTCCCGTGGCATCCAAAATGGCCGGCCTGCTGGGCGGCCGCGGCTGGCGCGAGGCGCTGGTGCTCAAGGAAGTGCTGGACCGTCCGGTGTCGATGCGCAACGAGTAGATTCCGACACGGCAACTTCTGCGCACGGCGCACGGAAGTAAAGCTCCAAATCACAATCACCAAATCTCAAACAAGTTCCAAACAAGGCGGAAACAAGTCAAAATCCATTCAAAGGGCGGAAGCGCACAAGCTCGCCGTCCACGGGCAGGCGATTCACAACCGTTTCCAGGAGGACTGTGATGATGAACATTTTTGAAGCCCATCGGGTCATGATGTTGCTGGTTGTGTTGTCGATGGCGTCGGCGTCGGCGGCCCAGGTTCCCGATCCGAGCATGGCCGCGTCGGTCTATCCCCAGGTGCTCCAGGCCGGCCCGCCGCCGATCATCAAGCCCGGCACGCGGCTGATCTACTTTGGCGGTTCCTCGACCATCGCCGGCACACGCACCAAGCTGGTGCCTGATGACAAAGGCAACTGGTTCGATCCCAAGACCGGGCAGAAATACAGCGAGCGCGATGTGCAGGGTTCGGGCGGCGTGGGCTACACCGTCGGCCGGGTCAGCCATGTCGATCGCCATGTCGCCGCCATCAACATCGCCTCCTACCTGCTGGACCCGCTGGCCAAGACCGTCAGCTACACCGGTGGCGGCGGCGTGGTGAGCAATGCCGGGGCCGGCGGCGACTTCTGGATTCACCCCGCCGTGCTCAAAAACATCAGGGAAATACGCGAGCCGGGCAACTTCATCGGCCGCACGCCTTATGTCATCATGAACCGCAAATACAACGCCATCCGATTCCAGAACGATTCCGACAACGGACACACCACCTACGTCTATGACCTGGACAGCGGCCTGATGATCTTCCACGGTTCATCCAATATCGCCGGCGGCGTGCTCACCCCGCCAGGACCCGATGGCCGGCCCGGCATCGGCGCGGGCAACACCTTCCTCTCCCACAACATGCTCGTGGAAGTGAAGGATGTTGACATCCCCTGGAAAAACGCGCCCGTCCCCCAGTGGGTCAACCAGTTCCGCGAACTGCGCTATGCCGGCGGCGTCACCACCGCCATCCAGGGCGTCAATCCCACGACCCAGGCCATGAGCGTGATCATCACCCCCAAGGCCCGCGAAAACGGCTGGCTCCGCTACACCAACACCAACACCCACCATGTCTATGGCCTGCCGCCGCAGCAATCCACCACCGAAGGCGCCGCCGGACAGGCGGGCCTGGGCGGACTCTGGATCCCGCCCCAAGGCATGGCCAACCTCAAGGTCGGACAGGTCCTGGACTCCATCGACATCCTCAAAACCAAAACCATCGTCACCGACATCGGACGCGGCCACATCACCCTCAGCGAAATAGGCCAGCTCCACCGCTCCGACGCCAGCTACGACACCACCACCGGCCTCATGACCGGCGTCACCCTCAGACAACAAAACCAACTCGCCATCACCACCACACAACTGCGCCTCAACGGGCAAAGGTGAGGGCGGGCGCCGGTGCTCCAGGAAGCGCCGGACCGGCCGGCGTCGATGCGCCATGAGCAGGGGTTGGATTCCGATCCTGTCACTTCTGCGCACGGCGCATGGAAGTAAAGCTCCAAATCACAATCACCAAATCTCAAACAAGCTCCAAACAAGGCGGAATCGATTGGAGGTTATTCAGGAGTCCCCGTGGTTTCAGTCGCTTCGCGGCAGTTGACGACATTGCATTTCCGTCACCCACTCCGTATTTTCCGCTTCCGCGCCTTCTCGCTTTTTCACACCACCAGAGGGTTCCTCACATGCCTCGCAAAATCAACATCGCCATCATCGGTCTGGGTTTCGGCGCCGAGTTCATTCCGATTTATCAGCGGCATCCCAATGCCAACATGTACGCCATCTGCCAGCGCGATTCCCGGAAGTTGAACACGATCGGCGACGCCTTCGGCGTGGACAGGCGTTACACGAAATACGAAGACGTGCTGGCCGACCCCGATGTCGATGCGGTACACATCAACACGCCGATCCCCGAACACGGCTGGCAGTCGATCGCGGCGCTCAAGGCCGGCAAGCATGTCATGTGTACCGTGCCGATGGCCACGACCGTCGCCGAGTGCCGCGAAATTGTGAAACTCGCCGAGAAGACCGGCCTGCGCTACATGATGGCCGAGACCGTCGTCTATGCCCGCGAGTTTCTCTACATCAAGGAACTCTACGAACGCGGCGAGCTTGGCAAAATCCAATTCCTTCAGGCCTCGCATCAGCAGGACATGGACGGCTGGCCCAACTACTGGCCCGGCCTGCCGCCCATGCATTACGCCACCCACTGCGTCGGCCCCGTCGTCGGCCTCACGCGCGGCGAAGCCGAGTATGTTTCCTGCTTCGGCTCAGGCACCATCCGTGCGGAACTCATCAAGCATTACAACTCGCCCTATGCCGTGCAGACCACGCACATCAAGCTTGCCGACAGCGACCTCTCCGCCCGCATCATCCGCTCGCTCTTCGATGTCGCCCGGCAGTACCGCGAATCGATCGATGTCTATGGCAGCAAAAAATCGATCGAGTGGCCGCTCGTCGAACACGAGCCGCTGGTGATGCACACGGCGAAGCTGCCTGAGCCCAAGATTCCCAGGCGCGTCAAGACGCCTGACTTTGCGAAGCTGCTGCCCAGGGCGATTCGGCCGTTCACCACCAAGGGCGTCTATGACCTGGGCAAGAAGACGCACCTCTCCTTCACGCAGGGCGCGGGCCACGGCGGTTCGCACCCGCACCTGGCGCACGAGTTCGTCACCGCCCTGTGCGAAGGCCGGGAGACCTTCCCGAATCACCGCCAAAGCGCCAACTGGACCTGCGTCGGCATCCTCGCGCACGAGTCGTGCCAGCAAGGCGGCAAGGTGATCAAGCTGCCCGACTTCACACGCCAGGGCAAGCGGAAGAAGTGACGGGATGATGATGGAAAGTGATGTGAAATGAAAAGCCCGCGGACTCCCGTCCGTGGGTTTTCGCCTTTCACGGCAAGCCGCATCAAACTCGATAACATGACGCCTGATTTTTCAACGATGCCCCATGCACGGAGTGCATGGGCTTTGGCAATCCACACTCCAACCCCTACCCCTACCTTTCCATGATCGACCTCAAAGACCTCCGCGACAATCCCGACAAATACCGCAACGGCGCCCTTGCCAAGAAGATGGACGCCGGTGCGATCGATCGCCTGCTGGAGGTCGATTCGAGAATCCGCCCGCTCCAGGCCGAGCGCGAGGAGCTGACCGCTGAGCAGAACCGCATCGGCAAGGAGATCGGCCCGCTGGCGGGCAGAATCAAAAAGGCCGCCGGCGAAGAGAAAGCCGCGCTCGAGGCGGAGATGAAGAAGCTCCAGGAACGACCCGCACAGATCAAGCAGCGCACCGCGGAGATGACGGCGATGATCGCCGCGCTCGAACCGCTGCGCGATGAACTGCTTCTCATCATCCCCCAGCCGCCCGATCCCGATGTTCCCGTCGGCAACGGCCCCGAAGACAACATCGAAACCCGCCGGTGGAATCCCGCGTGGTTCGATCCCGCCAAAACCTTCGAGCAGAACAAAGGCTTCAAGGCGAAGAGCCACATCGATCTCATGCTCAAACTCGGCATGGTCGATTTCGAGCGCGGCGTCAAGATCGCAGGCTCGCGCTCCTACGTCCTCATCGGCGCGGGCATGCGGCTGCACATGGCCGTCACCCGATACGCCATCGACATGATGATCAACGAGAACGGCTTCACCCCCATGAACGTCCCCGTCCTCGTCCGCGAAGAAGCCATGATCGGCACCGGCTTCTTCCCGCTCAGCAAGGACCAGGCCTACGAAGTCAACGAAAGCACTCGCGGAAGCGCGTCCGGGGGCGCGTCCGGGGGCACTTCCGGGGGTGACATGTACCTCACCGGCACCGGCGAGGTCGGCCTCATGGGGTATCACATGAACGAGATCATCGATTACGAAAAACTCCCGCTCAAATACACGACGGTTTCCACCTGCTTCCGCCGCGAGGCCGGCGCCGCAGGCAAGGACGCCAAGGGTCTCTACCGCATCCACCAGTTCGACAAGGTGGAGCAGGTCGTCATCTGCAAAGCTGATGAAGCCGAGAGCCGCATGTGGCACAAGAAGATGATGGGTTATGTCGAAGAACTCCTTCAGCGGCTGGAAATCCCTTATCGTCTGCTGCAATGCTGCACCGCCGACCTCGGCCCTAAGAACGTCGATATGATCGACATCGAAAGCTGGATGCCTTCGCGTGGCACCCCCGCCCCCGGAAGTGAACTCCCCGATGGCGCCGCCACCGGCGCCTACAGCGAAACGCACAGCGCTTCGCGGTTGTACGACTACCAGTGCCGTCGCTTGAACATCCGCTACAAAGACCCGGAGACGAAGAAGAACGTCATCTGCCACGCGCTGAACAACACCGTCGCCGCCAGCCCGCGCATTTTGATACCGATCGTCGAGCTGTATCAGAATGAGGATGGCACGATCACGGTGCCGAAGGTGCTGCGGCCTTATATGAACGGGATGGAAGTGATCGAGTGAAACGAAGAAGCGGATCAGATTCACCTTTGACCGATAGAATGAGATCATGTCGATCTTCGGCCGCGATGTCGATCTCGTCGAAAAGAGCGCGATCGAAAACCCCTTCCGCAGGCGCAGCATTTTGAGCACGGCGGAGGTGCTCTATGCCGCCTGATGAACGCGATGCGGCGAGACTGTGGGACATGCTGCCAAAAAACAACGTCATAACAATAAGTATGGCAGGCAGGGAGGCGGATGGAATTTGAAGGCAGTCTATTCGAGTAAGAAGCAAACCCGATGAATCTATCCACTCCATCCAATGCCCCGCCTGATGATGACAGAATTGACCAAGCATTATCGATGGTTGAAGACGCTCAATTGGACTTCAAGCGAGTTGCAAGTGTTGAGTCTGTCATCAAGACGACCGTCGCCATGGCAAACACTAAAGGGGGCTGGATTGTTCTTGGGATCGATGATCCTCGCAAAGCGAACGGGCGTGCCAGGGTGTATGGTGTGGAGGAGAACCCCGAGGCGATGAGTGAGATCGAGCGGCACTTTAGCACGAAGGTAAGTCCGCCGTTGATCGAGCCGCATATTACCAGAATCATTTCACATCCCATCCATTGTACATTGAGGGATGGAACGGCCGGCAATGTGGTTTTGCTTCGGATACCACAGAGCAATGCCGTCCATTCGTTGGTCGACGGTGGGACTTACGCGAGAATCGGGAGTCAGAACCGGCAACTGTCTGCGGCAGAGATTACGGAATTGAGCCTTCGGCGAGGTACGCAATCGGCGGTCGATGCGACGGTTGACGTTCCGATTGAGCTGCTCGATACCACATGGTGGAAGGAGTACGCCGCCGCAAGACGACTGACACGGCCCATCGAGGAGCAACTGAGGCACCTGGGACTGGCAAGACGAACGCCCGAGGATAAGTGGTTGCCGACATGTGCGGCAGTACTGCTGCTTGCAGAGAACCCGGGTGGCTTACTGCAAAGGAAGTGTGCGATTCGGGTCTTTCATTACCGAGGGCACCAAATCGAATACAAAGAGGACACCAATCTCCTGCGTCCACCAGTAACGATCGACGGGCCTGTTCTCCATCAGATTCGAGAGGCAGTCAAAGTCGTAATGGGCGAATTGGAGAGTGGGGTTCAGGTCAGCCCGACGGGGTTTGAGATCAAGCAGAAGTATCCACGTCGTGTGATTCAAGAGGCGGTCACCAATGCGGTGATCCATCGTGACTATCGCATTTCGTCGGACATTCACATTCGGGTCTTTGCGAATCGGATTGAGATTGAAAGTCCGGGGGTGTTTCCAGGGGCGGTGACTGTGAATAATCTTCGCCAAGTCGGTTCTCGTCCCCGCAATCGGGCGTTGACGGACCACCTGCGCGAATTTCCCAGCCCCCCGAATCTCGATGCAGGCGAAGGTGTGCGAATGATGTACACGACGCTGGAAGAAGGCGGTCTGTATCCGCCGGTGTATCGGACTGAGGATGAATTGAAAAGAGAGGCGGTTCAGATTGATCTATTAAACGAAGCAAGACAGTCCGAATGGGAGCTCGTGAGGGATTACCTCAAGGATCATGACAAGATATCAAATGCTGATGTCAGGCGCATCACGAACACGAAGAGCAACGTCGCGGTTTCAAAACTGCTCCGAGAATGGGTTGATCGGGGGTTGCTGGTGGTGTCCAATCCCAATGAAGGAACACGGAACCGCCGGTATCGACTTAAGGGGAAGGAAACCTTGGCTGCCATCGAAAGCCTTGCCCGATTGCTTACCGATGTCCTTGGAAAGCAATCAGGCTAGTCCGGAAAACAAGCACATTTCGACGTTTATGCGAGACATTGCTTTCTTGGATGGGAAAATCAAACGCAGATCGAGGAGAACTGATGGTTGGGGGTTCAAGCGTTCCTTGCACCCTTCGCTCAAATATACGTGGGCGGCGCCCACCCTGCAAAATACCGCGAGGGTTCACGCGCCCAGGGCGCGGATTTCTTCATTGGCCCGGCGGAGTTTGTCCGACAGGCCGCGTGACAGGTTTTCCAGGAGCCGCAGGGCGATGTCCGGGCGGTCCATGCGCAGGCGTTCGAATTCGCCGATGGGCAGGAAGAGATAATCCACTTCGCCATCGGCGCGCACGGTGGCGGAGCGCGGCTTGCGGTCCAGCAGCGCCATTTCGCCGAAGGTCATCATGGTGGAACAGGTGGAGAGGCGAATGGTCCTGCCCGGCTGCGGCTCGATGATCACGCTGGCGCTGCCGCGCAGCAGGAAATAGACGCCGTCGGCCTCGTCGCCTTCGCGGATGATGCACTCCTTGTCGGCGGCGCGGCCGGGGCGCAGCATGGAGAGCAGGATGGTGATCTGCTCGTGGTTGAACGACTGCACGATGTCGAACTGCTCGATGCCTTGGGCCGGCTTGCGGTCGGACTCATCGTGCCCGGCCAGCAGGTGGCTTTCGCACCACTCGACGGCCTCATCGGTTTCGCCGGTGATGCGGACCGTTTCGACGATGGCGCAGGACATCGCCTTGCGCAGCCGGGCCAGGAGCACCGGCTGGCGATCGACGTGGGTCAGGAAGATGTATCGCACACGGGGCGCGATCGATTCGAGGAACTGCACAAAGAGACCCGCGGCCGGTTCATTGGCGGCGGAGACGCGGCGGAAGTCGAAGACCATGTAGTCGATTTCATCGCAATCGGAAAGCACCTGGCGGATGACCAGTTCCATGCCGAAGACGGAGAGATGGCCCTGCATTTCCCAGACGCCGATGGCGGCGCCGACCTGGGCGAGCTTTCGCATCTGGGCCCGGGGGCGTTGACGGCGGGAGTGGACCTGGCTGCCGTTGTAGTGATGGCGGATGAATGATCGGGTGGTGCTGGTTCGGCGGAACATGTGGAGGCCGAGCATGGCGGCCAGGTCGTTGAAGACACGGATGCCGCGCACGCTGTTGCCCTTGGGGTCCAGTCGCGGGGAGAAGACGGCGATGCCAAGCTGTCCCGGCAGCACGCCGATGATGCCGCCCGCCACGCCGCTCTTGGCCGGCATGCCCACGCGGAAGAGCCATTCGCCGGCGAAGTCGTACATGCCGCAGGTGGCCATCACGCTCAGGATTTGCCGGACGTTGTCCGCATCGAGCACCCGTCGCCTGGTCGCCGGCGAAATGCCGCCGGCCGCCAGCGTGGCCGCCATCAGCGCCAGGTCCCGGCAATCGACCAGGGCCGCGCACTGTTGGAAATAGACATCCACCACTTCCCTGGGATCGCCTTCGATCATCTGAAAATTGCGGAGCAGGTTGGCGATGGCGATGTTGCGGAAACCGGTCTCCGCTTCGGAGCGGTGGACCTGTTCATCGAGGCCCACCGGGTGGCCGACGTAGCCGGCGAACATGTCGAGGATTCGCCGCGAGCGATGGGCGGGGGAGTCCGCTTTGACCAGTCCGGCCGCGGTGATCGCGCCGGCATTGATCATGGGGTTGAACGGCCGCCCGGTCAGCGGATCGAGGCTGATGGAGTTGAAGGCATCCCCGCTGGGCTCGACGCCGATGTGCCGCATCACCTTCTCGATGCCGTGGTCCTGCAGCGCCAGGCCATAGACGAACGGCTTGGAGATGGACTGAATGGAAAAGGGCTGCCTGGTGTCGCCTGCTTCATGCACCTGTCCGTCGATGGTGGCGATGGCGATGCCGAACCAGTCGGGGTCGGCCCGGCCCAGTTCGGGAATGTAGGTGGCGACCTCGCCTTCGTGGCAGTCCTTGTGCTTGCGGTGAAGGTCTTCGAGGAAGTGAATCAGCGGATGACGCGGTTTTTCCGGCCGTTCCAACGCCACAGATTCAAACGATCCGGTGATCGTGCTCATTTTCAAGCACCTTTGAGCGTCGAATGAACCACCCATGCCTGTTAATCAGGCATCATCCGCCGATGAACGGCGTCAGGAGATGAATGCAAGGCTCGTACCGGAAAACGGGAAGGGCAGCCGCTTGCGGCTTCGCTCTGCGTTCGCGGAACAGGAGACAGGGAACATCACAGCCGCAGCGTCAGGGATTCACAGCCGCAGCGTCCTCGCTGCGCGTCTGCTGGACAGGGGACAGGAATCAGGAATCAGAGCGAAGCCGCAAGCGGCTCCTGTTTCCTGTCCCCTGTCTCCTGTCTCCCGTCGCGGATTCACTTCTTCTCTTCCACCTTTTCGTTCTTGTCCATCGCCTTGATTTTTTCTTCGACTTCCTCGAGTCGTTTGGTCAGTTCATCGCGCATTCTGGCGAGCTTGTCGAGTTCGGCCTGTTTGGCCAGCGTGTCGCCGCCGTTCTGGCCGGTCTTGGGCCACTGGCCGGTGCTCAGTTTGCCGACCACCGCCTTGAGCGCCGCGGCCAGTTGCGGGTCGGCCTGGTCCTTTTCGATGTATTCGGGGGTGATCTGCGCGGGGACCTTGTCGCGGGCGGTGGGGTCGCGCCAGAGCTTGAGCATGGCGATGACCTGTTCGCTGGTCATGGGCACGTAGTAGCCGTCGCTGGGATCGACGCCCCAGACTTCGCCGCCTTCCTTGCGGTGGATGTTGCGGCCGCTGGGCAGGTAGTAGAGGGCGTTGGTCACCTTGATGGCGCCCTGGTTGGATTCGAGCATCCGCACCTGCTGCACGCTGCCCTTGCCGAAGCTGCGGGTGCCGATGACGATGGCGCGGTCGTTGTCCTTGAGGGCGCCCGAGACGATCTCCGAAGCGGAGGCGCTGGATTCATTGACCAGCACGACCATCGGGATGTCCTTGATGTCATCGGCCTGGGTCTTGCTTTCATAGACGCGGTCGCGCTGGGTCCGGCCGCGGATGGAGACGATCGTCTTGCCGCCGGTGAGGAACATGTCCGACACCTCGACGGCGGCATCGAGCAGGCCGCCCGGATCGAAGCGCAGGTCGATGATCAGTCCCTTCATGCCCGCCGCCTGAAGCTCGGCGAGGGCGGCGCGGACTTTTTCGGTGGTGTCATCGGTGAACTGGGTGATGCGCACGAGGCCGATCTTGTTGGCCTGGTCGAGCATGAAATCCCAGTGCTGATCGGCCTTGCGGGTCCAGCCTTTGACGGTGGGCACGATGATGCGGTCGCGGATGACGGTGATCTGGGCGATCTTGCCGTCGAGGTGGCGCACCTTGAGTTTGACGGGGGTGCCTTTTTCGCCGGTGAGCCGCTTGATGGCCTCGGCGGTGGTGATGCCTTCGGTGGTCTTGCCATCGACCTCCAGCACGATGTCCCCGGCGAGGATGCCGGCCTTCCACGCGGGGGAATCCTCCAGCGGGGCGGAGATGCGGAGGAAGTTTTCATGGATGTCGATCTCGGCGCCGATGCCGAAGAACGTGCCGCGCACCTGCTTCTCGAAGTCGGGCATCTCTTCGGGGGAGAGATAGACGGTGTAAGGATCGCCCAGCGAGGCGACCATGGCGCGGGCGGCGGCATCGACCAGCTTCCTCTCATCAGGCACTTCGACGTACTGCGAAACGATCTCGTGGCGCACATCGACGAGCAGGTCAAGCTGCTCGAAGACGCCGTTGCGCGACGCCATCGTGTGTACCACGACGTTGGCCATGAGCAGCGAGGAAAGAACGATGACCGCAGCGGTTCGGGACATGGTGATATCCTGAGCAAGGGTAAGGGACGAGCAGCATTGTAGGTCGGCAGGGGGTGGATGGGAAGAATGTGCAGATGCAGCCCAAGGCAAAAGCATATGGCGGGAGAGCGGGAGCCTCCGGCCGGGAGGGCGAGGCTTCTGCACGGGAGGGCGAGGCTCCCGCCGAGCCGTTCGTTTGCGAAGCCCGTCCGCGGGCTG
>CAZYPK010000166.1:0-11404 GCA_964649195.1 uncultured Phycisphaeraceae bacterium | reverse complement strand
GCGACTCGTTGAGTCGCGGCTCTTGAAATGGAGCCGCGACGTAACACGTCGCGGATGTGAGCGACAAGAATGGAGCGGCCATCGCGCAGCGGATCACGGAACGCGAAAACGACCGGACGCCGATCGAGGCTGAAAGAAAAAGGTGAGTTTCGACATCCCTTCAGGCTGTTCATCTCCGCGACTCGTTGAGTCGCGGCTCTTATCTCCAACTCAGGTTGACGGCCTGACCCGCCTCAAATCAGCTTGGGCAGCTCGCGATCGACCTCGCTGAAATAGCGACGGATGACGCTGCAATCGAATTTGGGAAGGATGCTCGACGCCGGCTCGCGGGCCAGCAGAAATTCGAACGCCGCCTTCACCACCCGCTCCGGCGCCACGCGGCCGTGGGACCACAGGTCGTAATCCGACCAGCCCAGGGTGACGCGAAAGGCATGGCGCACCTCACCATCCACCACCTGAACGTCATAGCTCCAGTGGTTGCTGCCTTCGGTTTCGGTGCCGATCTCGATGGTGGGCATCAGCGGGTCGCCTTTCGCGTATGATTCTAGCGGTCTCGCAGGCGGGGCGCGAAGGTTCGTCGCGCGCCATCCGCAGGCGCCATGAATCCCGCCGTGGAACACGCTTGAATCATGCTCTTTCTGCTTGAAACATTACGGCTTGGTCTTGCCAACCTCATGCTGCACAAGATGCGCTCGCTGCTGACGGCGCTGGGCATCATCATCGGTGTGGCGGCGGTGATCGCGGTGGTCGCCATCGGCGAAGGCAACAAGCGCAAGGCCCTGGCGGACATCGAAAAGCTCGGCGCCAAGAACATCATCGTGCGATCGCACAAGCCGGAGGAGTCGCAGAACCGCAGCGAATCCTCGCTGCGGCGCAGAACCTTCTCCTACGGCATCACCTGGGCGGACTCCCGGAAAATCGATGAGCTGGCCAACTCGACGGATGCGATCAGCCGGGTCGTGCTGCTCAAGAAGGTGGCCACGAAGGTCAGCGCGGGCAACAGGCAGGCCCAGGCTTCGGTGTTCGGCACGGAGCCGCAACTACTGGAAGTCACCTCGCTGCGCGTCGAACGCGGCCGGTACATTTCCGACACGGATGAGCTTCGCAGCGAGCGCGTGGCGGTGATCGGCGCCGAGGTGGCGCGGCTGCTGTTCGCGTTGGAGGATCCGTTGGAGGGATACGTCAACATTCACAACGGTCCCGCCGGGGTGCCGTTCCGCGTGGTCGGCGTGCTTCGCCCGGTGGGGCTGGCCGGCGGCGCGGGGTCGGCGCTGGTGGGGCGCGACCTGAACTTCGACGTACACATCCCCAAGTCCGCCGCCATCGATCAGTTCTCCGACCGCATCGTCACCATCAAGCCCGGCTCGTTCGAAAGCACCGTCGTCGAACTCGAGGAGATTTACATCGAGGCGAAGGATCAGGACTCGGTGCGTCCTGTGGCCGACCAGATCAATCGCCTGCTGGAGGTGGAGCACGCCACCAAGGGGGATGTGACGGTAATCGTGCCGTTGGAGCTGATCGAGCAGGCGGAGCGCACCCTGCGAATGTTCAACATCATGCTCATCGCCATCGCCTCGATCAGCCTGCTGGTGGGCGGCATCGGCATCATGAACATCATGCTGGCCTCGGTGACGGAGCGCACCCGCGAGATCGGCATCCGCCGGGCGCTGGGCGCCACGCGAAAGCACATCGCCTCGCAGTTCCTCGTGGAGACCGCGACGCTCTCGGGCGTCGGCGGGACCATCGGCGTGACCGTGGGCGTTCTCGGCGCGGCGATACTCGGCCTCTTTCACAAGCAGTTCGAATGGGGCAGGCCCGTCGTGCCGCTCTGGTCCATCGGCGTGGCCCTGGGCGTGGCGATGTTCGTCGGCATCGTGTTCGGTCTCTATCCCGCTGTGCAGGCGTCCAAGCAGGACCCCATCGTCGCCCTGCGCCACGATTGAAGAATGCTTCCCGCCGCTTGCGGCGTAGCACCCATCATCGCCGTCCGTCACCGATCCCTATAATCCCCGCATGTCCGACCGCCAGACGCTCTATCTCATCGATGGCCACGCCCAGATTTTCCGCGCCTATTTCGCCATTCGTGGCGGAATGAACAGCCCCGTCACCGGCGAGCCGACCCATGCCGTGTTCGGCTTCGCGGGCATGCTCATCAAACTCTTCGAGCAGTTTCGGCCAACCTACGTGGTGATGGCCATCGACACGCCGGGCAAGACCTTCCGCGACGAAATCTACCCCGACTACAAGGCCACGCGCGAAGCGGCGCCTGAAGACCTCGCCCCGCAGATTCAGCGCATCTTCGAAATGACGAAACTCTTTGGCATCCCCATCATCGGACAGACCGGCGCCGAGGCGGATGACATCATCGCAACGCTCGCCCGCCGGGTGGTGAACGATCCCGCGTGCGAGGGCATGAACATCCGCGTGGTCTCCAAGGACAAGGACCTGGAGCAACTGCTCAGCGACCGCGTGACCCTGTTCGACATTCATACCGACAAAACCATCGATGCCGCCTGGCTGATGCAGGAAAAAGGCCTGACCCCTTCGCAGGTCGTCGATGCCCTGGCGATGATCGGCGACAAGGTGGACAACGTGCCGGGCATCGAAGGCATCGGCCCCAAGACGGCGGCGCAGCTTCTCCAGGAGTTCGGCACCATCGAAGGCATCTACGCCAACCTCGACAAGATCAAAGGCAAGAGGCGCGAGAACCTGGAAAAAGGACGCGACAAGCTCCCGCTCAGCAGATCGCTGGTGGCGCTCAAGAGCGATCTCGACATCGACTTCGACCTGGGCAAGGCCAGGGTCGGTCCGATCGATGCCAACGGCCTTCGCCATTTCTTTTCCGAAATGGGTTTCAGAAGATACACGGCTGATGTCGATCGCCTGCTCGGTCGCCAGGCAGATACCGGCACAAGCGAACCGGCCCCGTCAGCCGCCCCCGCCCCCACCCCCGGCCCCGGGGGGAGGTCGCGTCAGGCCAAACGCGATGAAGCCCAGGGCGAACTCTTCGCCACCAGCCTGTTCGATGGCGGCACGCTGGAGGATGGCGGCGCCGCGCCCGAAGAAGCCGTGCCGCAAGGCATGACCACCGCGGCGGACTTTCACTATCGCGCCATCTGCACGAAGGATGAACTTGATGAGCTTCTGATCACGCTCGCATCGCAGCCGATGATTTCCGTCGATACCGAAACCATCGGCCTGGGGCATCGCGCCGAAATCTGCGGCATGTCGCTGGCGTGGAAGGCCGGTGAAGGTGTTTACATTCCCGTGAAATCGCCGGAGCAGGAATCGCACCTCGATGCGCAGGCCGTCTTCGCAGCCATGCGGACGATCCTCGAAAATCCCTCATTGCCCAAGTGCGGGCACAACCTGAAATACGACGCACTGGTGCTGCGACATGCCGGCATCGATGTGCAGGGCATCGCCTTCGATTCGATGATCGCGACCCACATGATCGGCACGCCCGCGCATGGGCTGGACTATCTCGCGGCGACGATCCTCAAGCACAAAATGATCCCCATCTCCCGTCTGATCGGCGAGAAAAAAGGCCGGTCACCGCAGAAGACGATGGACCGCGTCCCCCTGGCGCAGATCGCGCCTTATGCCGCGGAAGATGCGGACATGGCCCTGCGGTTGTACGAGGACCTCACGCCCAAGTTGCGGGTCATCGGCATGGAGAAACTGGCCCGCGATGTCGAGATGCCGCTCGTCGAGGTGCTTGTCGAAATGGAGTATCACGGCATCCGTGTCGATCCCGTCGAGCTGGATCGGCAGGCGGCCGGGTTGAACATCCGCATCGCCGAGGCCCGCGACCGCATCCTCGAAGCGACCGGCCACCCGTTCAACATCGATTCGCCCAAACAGCTTGCCGATGTGCTCTTCAACGAGTTCGGTCTGCCTTCGGTGAAGAAGACGCAGACGGGGCAATCGACGGATATCGAGGTGCTTGAAAAACTGGCCGAGCGCGATGATCTGACGGTGCAGCAAAGCACCGTGCTCACCCGCGTCATCGAATATCGCCAGCTTTCCAAGCTGGTGAACACCTATCTCGTGAATCTCAAGGAGGAGATCGATGCCGGTGACGGCAGGGTTCATGCCTCCTTTCACCAGACCGGCACGGCCACGGGGCGGCTCTCATCGAGCGGCCCCAACCTTCAGAACATCCCCATCCGCACCGAGGTCGGCAGGCGGATTCGCAAGGCGTTCATCGCCGCGCCGGGATGCAGGCTCATCAGCGCCGACTATTCGCAGATCGAGCTGCGCATCCTCGCCCATCTGAGCGATGATCCGAACCTGATCGAGGCGTTCAAACAGGACATGGACATTCACGCGGCGGTCGCGGCGCAGGTGTTCGGCGTGCCGCCCGGCGAGGTGGATGTCGCCCAGCGGACGCATGCCAAGACGATCAACTTCGGGATCATTTACGGGGTGACGCCGTTCGGCCTGTCGCGGCGGATGGAAGGCATGGATGTGGAAGGGGCCCGCAAGCTGATCGCGGATTACAAGAGGCGTTTCACCGGCATCGATTCCTTCATGGGGCAGTGCGTGCAGGAGGCGATGAGCACCGGCTACGTCACCACGATGCTCGGCCGCCGCCGCCGCATCCCGCAGATCGAATCGAGCAGGCAGCAGGTGCGGGCATTGGGCGAACGGCTGGCGATCAACACGGTGGTGCAGGGCAGCGCGGCGGAGCTGATCAAACTGGCGATGGTCAACCTCCATCGCCGCATCCGACGCGAGCGGTTGCCCCTGAAGATGCTGCTTCAGATTCACGATGAACTGGTGCTTGAAGCGCCGGAGGAAGCGGCGTCATCGATGGCGGCCATCGTGCAGCAGGAGATGGAGAACGCCATGTCGCTCAAGGCGCCGCTCAAGGCGGATGCGGGGATCGGCAGTGACTGGTTGGATGCGAAGTAGCCAAGCCGCTTGCGGCGTAGCAATCCCCCGACTTCGCGCTTGTCGCTGTTCCGGGCATTGCTACGCCGCAAGCGGCTTGTGCGGCGAACCGTCGCGTCTTCTATTCCTTTTCCCACGCGCTGCGCAGCTCGCGCGAGTAGGACTCGCGGATGCCGTTGTCGTTGAGAATGTCTTCGGTGGAGCCGAGCAGGTCGCGGCGTTTGAAGACCAGCCGTTCGCCGCGCTTGTCGTCGAAGGTGAAGACGAGGAACTCCTCCCGGCTGTCGCGGATCGTTTCCACCAGGTGGCGAAGGTTTTTGATCTTCGTCCCGTTGATGTCGCTGACCACCGCCAGGATCGGGTTCTGATATCCCTTGATGATCTTGTGCGAGAACATCGGCGAAGCGATGGCGACCAGTTCCTCCCCCTCGAAGGCCCTGGTGTCCGAGAGTCGCTTGAGCAGCGGGCTTTCGAACTGCGTCAGCGTGGCGATCATCCGTTCGCCGCCGGCGCCGACCAGCTCGCGCGTGGCGCTGCTGAAGACCAGCGGGCCGATGATGAAGTAGCTGGGATATTCGTTCATCAGCGGCGGGATGAGCAGGTCGCGCCGGGCAGGCACCGGAACATCCGCCTTCACGTTTTCCCCCTTGCGATGCACGGTCAGCGCCACCTTGCCATCCTTGGCCAGCTTGGGGATGTAGTAGCGGAAGTTGAGCCGCAGGTCGTCGCCGACCAGCACGCGGCCATCGTTGTCGATCGGGTGTTCGCCGATGTGGGTGATCACATCCCACTCTTTGAGCGGGCTGTCGGGCGTGGTGTCGTTGCTGCTGACGACGATGCCGGTGATGGTGGCGTCGAGTTTGAGCATGTCCCGCAGGGCGTCGTTCTCGCTGACCTGCAAGGAGACGTGGATGTTGGGCTTGCCGTCGTACGTGCCATCCTTCACATCTTCGAGGAACATGCGGACTTCATCGGCGGGGATGATGAACCCGATGTTGTCGGCGGAAGGGATGCCTGAATAGACGATGCCGATGACCTTTCCATCGCTGATGGTCGGCCCGCCGGAGTTGCCTGGGTTGAGCGCGGCATCGACCTGTATCCGCAGGCCGTTGTTGCCGTGGTTGTAGCCGGCCACCTCGATGCGTGAGATGATGCCTTCGGTGATGGACAGTTCCTGTCCGCCGGTCGGGTAGCCATAGGCGTTGACCGCGTCCTTGATCTTGGGCAGCCCCTGGGCAAACGGCAGGGCGGGGCGGTCCTTGAAGAAGGCCTTATCGACTTCGAGAACGGCCAGGTCCATGCCGGGCGAAATGGCGACGAGTGTCGCTTCGATCTTCTCGGCGGACTGGTAGCCTTGCACGTAGATTTCGCGGGAGTAGGCGACGACGTGGGCATTGGTCAGGATGCGGTTGCCTTCGATGACCACGCCCGACCCGGTGACGGTCTGGGGCGACTGCTTGGTCCAGGGCCGGTAGGGGTTGGGCAGCCGCTTGGTGGAATGAATCTTGACGACCGAGGCGCGGATCGCTTCCTGGGCAATTGCATTGCCGGTCATGCAGATGAGCAGAGCGAGGGCGAGGGCGAGGGTTCTCATGAAAATTCCTTTCGGCGAAACACCGGCAATCATAGCGAAGTGAATGCTTTTCGTGGGTGGGCCGGGGAACATGGCTCTGTCACCTTGATTTTCCGTTATGCTCTTGCCGCAATTCACTGAGGTTCCATCATGGCTGAGCAAGCGATTCGTTGGGGCATTCTGGGTACGGGGCGCATTGCAGGCGAGTTTGCCTCGGCGATTTCCTTTGTGAAGGGCGCGAAGATTGTCGCCGTCGGTTCGCGGACGAAGGCCGGTGCGGATGGATTTGCGGATCGCTTCAACATCGCCCGCCGTCATGCCTCGTACGCGTCGCTGGCGGATGATCCGCAGGTGGATGCGGTTTACGTTTCCACCCCTCATCCGATGCACTGCGACAACACCATGCTCAGCCTCGAAGCCGGCAAGCACGTGCTGTGCGAGAAGCCGTTCGCCATCAACGCCGGGCAGGCGAGCCTGATGATCGACACGGCCAGGCGAACCCGGCGCTTCCTGATGGAGGCGATGTGGTCGCGCTTTCTGCCTTCGATGGCCACGCTTCGCGCACTGCTCAAGCAGGGTGTCATCGGCGAGCCGCGCCTGCTTCAGGCCGACTTCGGCTTCCGCACGGACTTCAATCCCAAAGGCCGGCTCTTCGATCCCAAACTCGGCGGCGGGGCGCTGTTGGATGTGGGTGTCTATCCGGTGGCCCTTTCCTCGATGATCTTCGGCGTGCCCGACCGCGTGACCGCCGATGCCCACCTGGCGCGCACCGGGGTCGATGAACAGACCGGCATGATCCTCCATCACAAAAAGGGACGGCTCTCCGTGCTGCACACCGCCGTCCGCACCGAGACCAAACAGGAGGCCACGCTCTACGGCACGGAGGGCAACATCCGCCTCGATGCCCCCTGGTGGCGCGGACGGAGCATCACGGTGGAGCGGCCCGGGAAGAAACCGAGGGTGCATCGGACCCCCTATCGCGGCACCGGCTACAACCACCAGATTGATGAAGTGGTCCGCTGCCTGCGCAACGGCAAAAAACAAAGCGACCTCATGCCATTGAAGGAGACCCTTTCAATCATGAAGACGCTCGACTCGATCCGTGTCAGCCTGGGGCTGCGCTATCCGATGGAATAGACCGTCACGGCAGGGCCGTTTAATGCTCGACACTCATTCTGCCGGAAGCTCCAAATGACAAATCTCAAACGCCAAACAAGCTCCAAGAACAAAAAACGCCGTCAAGCAAAATCCGGATTCTGATCGGTTTTGCCCGCTTCGGCTCGCTTTCGAGTTTGTTTGAGATTTGGAATTTGTGATTTGGAGCTTTTGCTTCCGGTGATGGGACGGAGAATGAAACGGCCCTGACCGTCACGGGAACCCGCATCGCAATCCAAACGGAGTGGCATCATGAAATCCTTCTCATTGACGCTGGTGGTGTTCTGCGCATGGATGATCTCTTCGACTTCGGCCCAGGCGCAGGACAGGCGAAAAACGGAACACCTGGTGATGATCACCCTCGACGGCCTGCGGACGCAGGAACTGTTCGGCGGCGCCGATGAGTCGCTGATGAACGGCAAGTTCGGCGGGGTGCGGAATCTGAACGACACCACCAAAAGGTTCTGGCGCGAAACCCCTCAAGAGCGCCGCGAAGCCCTGATGCCTTTCATGTGGGGCACCATCGCCAAACAAGGCCAGTTGTTCGGCGACCGGGAGAAGGAAAGCCCCGTGCTCATCACCAACCGTCGCTACTTCTCCTATCCCGGTTACAACGAAATCCTCGCCGGGTTTGCCGATCCGAAGATCGACTCCAACGACAAGAAGCCCAACGCGAACAAGACCGTGCTCGAGTTTCTCCACGAGAAGGAACGCTTCAAAGGCAAGGTCGAGGCATACACCTGCTGGGACGTCTTCCCCTTCATCATCAACGCCAAGCGCAGCGGCATCCCGGTGAACAGCGCCTTCGATCCGCCTTACGCCAGGCCCAAAGACGAGCGGCAGCGAATGATCAACGCGATGGCCTCGGCCATGCCCCGGGTGTGGAGCGGCGTCTGCTTCGATCTGTTCTGCTTTCTCCCGGCGATCGACGCCATCCGCGATGAGCGCGTCAGCGTGCTTTACATCGCCCTCGGCGAAACCGATGACTGGGCCCACGACAAGCGATACGACTGTTACCTGTCCGCCGCCCACAGCAGCGATCAGTACATCCGCGAAATATGGGAAACGCTCCAGTCCAAGGAGAAATACCGCAACAAGACCTCGCTGATCATCACCACCGACCACGGCCGCGGCGACAACCCCGGCAACTGGACCAGTCATGGCGACAAGGCCCGCACCAGCGAGTTCGGCTGGACCGCCATCCTCGGCCCGGACACCCCGGCACTGGGCGTCCGCGAAAAAACCCCCGCAACACAGGGACAATTCGCCGCCACCGCCGCCCACCTGCTGGGCGAGAACTTCACGACGGTCGATGAACGAATCGCCAAGCCGCTCGATGTGACGCGATGAGCCGGGTGGGGCTGAGTCCGCGCCGGGTGATGGGGTTGAGATGGGTGGTTGGGGCTGAGTCCGCGAAGCCCCGGCCCAGGCGCACAAAGCAAGGTGAGGCAACTGATCGCTGATGGTCCCTTGGGCCGGGGCTTGCGCAGAGCTTCAGCCCCAGCCACCCGCCGGCTTCAGCCCCAGCCACCCACCCGCAGAGCCTCGGCCCCAGCCATCACCCACCGAAACTCAGGCTGATAACCCAAGGCAGACCTTGCACCGGAACCGGCCGTTTCGTTTGGTTGTCTTATGAAGATCAACATCCTCCATCGTTTTCTGCTTGCCGTGGCCATCAGTCTGACGCTCGCGGGCTGCGGTTCCTCATCGGGCGGCGGCGCGCGGACCGCGGGCGGTCATGGGCATTGCGCTGAGCGTTCCCACACCACGGGCGGCGTCTGTGCGACAACCCAGGTTCGCGCCGGCCGCTGAGGGCATGTGTTCAATCCCCATCATGGCCCCGATGTTTTGGAACCTGGGTTCGGAATAAGAGCCGCGACTCAACGAGTCGCGGAGATGAACGGAAAGAAGGGTGGTACGTTTTACGAAGGATGACGGGTGCAAACGTCTGTGTCGCGCGAATGTGTTCGAGGCTTGCGGTGCCAGGCATGTGCGGCACCCCTTCAGGCTGTTCACGTCCGCGACTCGTTGAGTCGCGGCTCACTCTTATCCGAACTCAGGTTGAAGGGGTGGCCAAAACCCCCCTGTTGCGTACAGCCTCAAACCATGTCCCGGTCGTCTTCGCATCCCATGATCCTCCGCATGACGAACACGCCATCTCTCCGTTCATCTCCGCGACGTGTTACGTCGCGGCTCACTCTATCCCGAACTCAGCTTGGTTATCGGCGGGGCGAGGGGCATTGTGGAAAAGACAGCTTATCCATCCTCACCAGGTCTGCGAGATGTGCCGATGATTCCAAGAGATTGATCGGGAAGGTGGCACCGGGCATTTCCACTTGTTCCTGTTGATTGAGATTCCAGTGATATGGGGGATCAGGAATCGATGGGCCGGGGGGTCAGGAGGTTCTCGTGCAACACGTGCAGAAGGAAAACGGCAAGCTGCAGGATGATGCCCCGCGTTTGTTCGACTCGGTGCGGATGAGCAAGAAGGAATACCAGTCACTGATGGCGGACATGGAGCGAGCCTCGGCGGCGCCGGTGCGCCGTCATGGCGTCAACAAGAATCGACGGGGCCAGCAGCGGTTTTCCTACCATCAGGATGCGAAGCTGATCTGCCAGATGTCGCAGGACCTCTCCTCGCCGATGCAGATCATCGTGCGCTGCCGGAACATCAGCGTCGGCGGGCTGGGTTTTCTCCACGGGGCCTATGTGCATCCGGGGACCCGGGTGGTGCTGACGCTGATCAGCGCCAACAAGCAAGGCTACCGCATCAACGGCTCGATCGTCCGTTGCCGGCACCTGACCAAGACGGTGCACGAAGTGGGCGTGGCGTTCGATGAACCGATCGACCTCGAATCGATGCTGCCCGGCCTGGCGGAGGAGATCACCGCGGCCAAGGATGATGAACTGACGCCGGATGCGGCGGATCACACGTGAAGGCGGGGAATAGCTATCAGCTATCAGCCATCAGCTTTCAGCTTTCAGCCTTCAGCTATCAGCTTTCAGTCTCCTGCCGCTCGGCAACAGTGACATGGGGTGCAATCCTCAAAATCTTCCTTCCGACCTCTGATAGCTGAAAGCTGAAAGCTGATAGCTGATAGCTTCCCCGAAACCTAACTGACGACTTCCCTGGTCTCGTGTTCGCAGATGATGCGGTAGAGATCGGCGGACGAGACGGCGGCGCGAATGGCGTTTCGGAAGGCGGCGTCGGTGAGCATTCGGCTGATGGTGGCCAGGGCCTGGATGTGCGGGCCGGTCTGGTCGATGGGGCTGACCAGGAGCAGGATCATATCGACGGGTCGGCGATCGATGGAGCCGTATTCGATGGGCTGTGCGCACCTGCCGATGGCCATGCGGAGTTTGCCGACGCCTTCCAGTTTGCCATGAGGGATGCCCACGCCGTGGCCGATGCCGGTGGTGCGGGTGGTCTCGCGTGCCCAGACCGCTTTCTTGAGGGAATCGCGCTGTTCGATGCCGACGCGATCCGCCAGCAGATCGACAAGCTCGAAGATGGCCCCTTCCTTCGATGTGGCATCGAGGGGCACCTTCACGCAGTCGGCTTGGAGAATATCTGTCAGTCGCATCGGACTTCTTCCGAAACGGATCGCAATTGATGGAGAACGGCAGGTCGATGAGGCCATGCGGGTGACACAAGCACACTTCCCGCCGCGTGAGAAGGCATCTTATCCCGTCAACGCATCATCATCAAGAACGGTCGATCATCGCCCAGGGCAATCGCATATGACCTCACGGCCCTTGCAGGACCCGCAACAGCGTGTT
>CAZYPK010000165.1:0-11415 GCA_964649195.1 uncultured Phycisphaeraceae bacterium | reverse complement strand
CGTTCGTTTGCGAAGCCCGTCCGCGGGCTGAAGCAAACGAAACTCGCGCGGCAGGTGAACAATCAGGCACGTTCGCCTGCCGCGCGAGTTTCGTTTGTTCAGGCCCCCAAAGCGGGGCCGTCGCAACCGAATCGGCAGCGGGAGCCTCGCCCTCCCAGCGGGAGCCTCGCCCCCCCAGCGAAGCCTCGCCCTCCCATATGCTTTTACCTTGGTGAAACACCTCGCAAGCTTCCCGCCTGTCCGCTACGATGTTTCGTCTTCATCCTTCACGAGGCTTCACCATGTCAATCACCGCGCGAACGGCCATCCTGCTCGCCCTGTTCCTCGCGACGCCGGCCTTTTCCGATGAGGAGAAAGGCGATGTCCGGAGCGGAGCCATCGCCGTCAAACTCATCGACGAAGGCTCCACCGCCCGCATCGAGTTCAACGGCAAACTCTTCGCCCAATACCTGAGCAAAGGCCACGGCAAGCCGGTCGTTTATCCGATCATCGGCCCCGGCGAAACCAACATGGTCCGCAACTGGCCCATCACCGATGCCGCCGCAGGCGAGCAGAAGGATCATCCGCATCAGACCTCGCTCTGGTACACCCACGGCAACGTCAACGGCATCGACTTCTGGGCCGCGGGCAAAGGCCTCATCATCCCCACCGGCACGCTCTCCATCTCCGCGACCGGCACCGCCGAAACGGGCAGGGCGGTCGTCATCGGCGCCAACGAATGGCGCAGCCCCGAAGGAAAAGTCATCCTCACCGACGAGCGGGTCATCAAGTTTCACCTGCTCGCCGACGACCGCCGCGCCATCGACTACCGCGTCACCCTCATCGCCAGTGAAAATGATGTCACCTTCGGCGACACCAAGGAAGGCTCGATGGGCATCCGCACCAATCCCATCCTTCGACTCAAAGGCCCCGTCGCCAAGGGCAAGGCGGTCAACAGCGAAGGCGTGGAGGATGGCAAGCTCTGGGGCAAACGGGCGACATGGGTCGATTACTGGGCGCCGATCAACGACAACACCATCGGCGTCGCCATCTTCGACCATCCCTCCAACCCGCGCCACCCCACCCACTGGCATGCCCGCGACTACGGCCTCATTGCCGCCAATCCCTTCGGTGTCAACGATTTCGAAAAATCAGGCAAAGGCGCAGGCGACATGATCATCAAAAAGGGCGACAAGGTCACCTTCAGCTACCGCTTCCTCTTCCACAAAGGCGATGCGAAGGACGCGAAGATCGACGAGGCTTTCAAGGCGTTTGCCGAGCGGAAGTGAAGGGTTGTGACATCACGGATAGCCGCGACGTAACACGTCGCGGAGATGAACAGCCTCAAGGGTGGTCAAGCGCACCTTGGGCGGTGGAACTCGAAAACGCCAGATATCGCATTCGCAACCACGCGACAACCGGGCGTCTGCCGCTCATCCGCCGCGCCTTGGTTGCCGCCACGCGACGGATGCTGTTCATCCATCGCACAATCGACACCCCTTCAGGCCGGGCACGTCCGCGACTCGTTGAGTCGCGGCTCTTGCCACATCATCACTTCACCGGCTTCGTGCGCGGCTCCTTCAGTTCCACCTCGTCAAACACCTTGCCCTTGTCATCGACGGCTTGAATCGTCGCCGTGCCCTTGGGGTTCATCTCGACAAACCACAGATGATTGCGAGGCTCCGCCTTGGCCAGCCACCACCCCTCTTCCTTCGTGGGGACCGTGCGCGTCTTGACGCCCCAGGCGCCGTCCCCAAGATAGAGGATGCCGTTTTCATCATCGCGCTCGTGATTGCGCAGGCGATGGCTTCGTTTGAAATTGTGGTGATCGTTTTCGAAGGAGGCGCTGATGCCGTATTTCTCGAAGAGGGGCACCCAGTTTTTTCGGATGTTGACCGAACCGCCGGCATCGATGGGCAGTTTGCCCCTGGGCGCCTTGGTCGTGCCGTAGGCCGGGTAGTGGTAGCAGGTGAAGAGAAAGGTTTTTTCGGTCCGCTGCGCCATCGCCTGGGCGAGCCAGTCGGTCTGCGGCCCGGCGACCGGCTGCGTGTGGTTGCTGTCGAGAATGATCAGCGAGAGGTAATCGGCAAAGTCCAGCGCGTAATACGAGCGGCCGTCAGGCAGCGAGAACAGGGTGTAGAAAAACGGGGCGCGATCCTCCGGGCGGTTGCTCGGCGCCTTGCTGCGGACTTCGTGGTTGCCGATGGCCAGGACCATCGGAATCAACCGGCGATCCTTGCCCACGCACAGTTTCGTCCACGATTGCAGCCAGTCGATCCAGCGAAGCGCGCTGACGCCGTTGGCATAAGCGAGATCGCCGCCCAGCAGCGCGAAGTCGGGATCGAGCTTGGCGGCCTGGGCGTTCATCGCATCGACCATCGCCCGGCTGTGCATCATGTCGCCGCCGGTGACGAAGGTGATCTTGCGCTCCAGCTTCGCCGGCATCGTGCGGAAGCGATGGTACGAAGTGGCGCTCTCGACCTTTTCCCCGATGACGAACTCGTACATCGTGTCCGGCTTGAGGCCGGTCAGTTCCACCCGCCGGACCTGCATCGTGGTTTCGCCGACCAGCGACTTCTTCGCCTGGGCGGAGGTCCATTCCTCGCCGCCGCGCTGGCGATGCCAGACGGTGTTGCCGCCGGTGGTGAACATGTCCACCCAGTTGATGGTCATGGTGGTGGTCGGGTCCTGCCTCCAGGTGAGATAGACGCCGATGATCTCCTGGGCCTTGGCCGCAGGGGAAAACATGACCGTTGCAACAAGAACGACCAGCAGACGAAGCGACGGAACGGCGGTGATGCGTGTCATCATCAAAAAACTCCGGGGCGAATGGATTTCAATGCGGGGAACCGACGGACGAAAGAACGAAACGAGCGAACGAATGCGATGCCCGAAAACCACGGGGACTCCTGAACAACCTCGCGCCCAAGCCGCTTGCGGCTTCGCGATCCCCCGGTTCACGGTACATCGGGGATTATTCGTAAAGTCCCCATGATAAATCCGGCTGATTCTACGCGGAATGTCTTGCAAAAAACCGGATCCCCCGGATATCCCCCGGATATCCCCTGTGTGGAGGATGGCATCTGTATACCATACCACGATGTTTGAAAGTGAGGATCCGCGGCAAACACTTAAGTAAGCCAACACTTGAAGGAGACCCCCAATGCGTCCGATCCATAACCGCATCGTCCCCGTGCTCGCCGTCCTGCTGGGCGGGCTGCTCGTCTCCTCCGCCCAGGCCGCGCTGGTCGGCGTGGACTTCGGCAGTGCGAGCACCCCCCAAACCACGCCCCCCAACTGGAACTTCATGCCCACCAATGGCTTGGGCAACCCCGTGACGAAGACCAACCTGATCGACGACACCGGCGCGGCGACCGGGCTGAGCATCTCGGTGGAGAGTCTGAATGACTCCGGCACGGGCAACGACACCCCCGCCTTCCCCGCAGGGCAGATTCCGTCGCATGACTACGACCTGTCGGGACTCAACGGCAATGTGTACAGCTTCGGCGACATGCTCGTGACCTGGCACCACCTGACGCCCGGCGCGCTCTACGATGTCTGGGTCTTCACCGGGGAGACAGGCTTCGTCAACCAGGACGTGACGATCAGCGGCGGCGGGGCGGCCATCGTGTACAACGAATCGTTCTCGACCAACACGCTCCACATCAACGGCCAGCTCGGCTCCAGCGCCAACACGCTGGACTCCTACCTGACCTTCGGCTCCCTTAACTTCCAGCAGACCGCCGACGCGGCAGGCGAAATCCGCATCCTGCTCGAAACGAACGGCAATTGGTCCGCCATTGCCGGCGCGGCCATCCGCGAAGCCGGCGACCTGGCCATCATCCCCGAACCGGCCACGGTCACGCTGGGCCTGTTGAGCCTCGGCGGCCTGCTGCTGCGCCGCCGGCGCGCCGCTTGAACCATCCGGCTCATGTACCGAATGTGGCGCCAAGCCCGATGGCGAGGCTTGGCGAGCCGTCGGGGTATCGGCGCCGCGCACAGAATACCCCGACGGCTCGGCGGCCCTCGCCATCGGGCTTGGCACCACGGCGGGTACATGAGCCGTCCGAGTTTGTCCGAGCCGCGCTACCGAAGCACGGGCAGGGCGACGCGGGTGTCGGTCAGGCGCGGCCCCATCGCGGTTTCAAGCGGTGCCTCGTGTTCCACTTCATCGAACGTCGTGAAAGGCATGCCCAGGTCGCGAAGCATCTGGTGATCCTGCTCCGGACCGCGGCCGAAGGTGGTCAGGTAGTTGCCGATCAGGAAGCTGTTGCCGCCGGCAAAGAAAATCCAGCTCTGCAAATCGCGCAGCACCACCTCCCGGCCACCGGCGATCTTCAGCTCCTTCTCAGGCAGCGTGAAGCGATAGACCGCGATGATCTGCAGCGCCTCCATCGGCGACAGATCGCTCATGCGATCGTAGAGCGGCGTGCCGGCGATGCGGTTGAGGAAGTTGATGGGCACCACATCCGCGCCGAGTTCGCGCAGGTCGAAGGCCATGTCCAGCCGATCTTCCCAGGTGTCGCCCATGCCGAATATCCCGCCGGAGCAGACGGAGAGACCGGCGGCTTTGGCGATGCGGATGGTGCGCACGCGGTCGTCGTAGGTGTGGGTCGAGCAGATGTTGCCAAAGTTGCGGCGGCTGGTTTCCAGGTTGTGATTGACGCGCAGCACACCCATGTTCTTCAATCGCGCCGCCTGCGCTTCGGTCAGTTCGCCCAGCGTGGCGCAGGGGCGGATTTTCTTTTCGGTGACGATGCGGTCGTAAAACGATTCGAGCCAGTCCAGTTCCTTGTCGGTCGGACCGCGCCCGCTGTTGACGATGCCGAAGCTGTTGGCGCCGTTGTCGATCGCCTGCTCGGCGGCGGAGATCATTTCGTCCACCGAAAGAAGCTGCGGCTGCACGTGGGTGTTGTGATGCCTGCTCTGCGAGCAGTAGGCGCAGTCCTCCGAACAGTTGCCCACTTTGCCCGCGACAATCGAGCAGAACTTCACCGATGAACCGGTGAACCGGATGCGAATCTTGTTGGCCCAGAAAAACAAGTCATAAAGCGCATCGCCTTTCACGGCGGTCAGCTCGCGGGCCTGTTCGCGGGTCAGCAGCCCGCCATCGAGAACGATGCGCGCCAGGGCGGCGATTCGGTCGGTGGTTTGGTCGTAGGTCGGCATGAATCAGATGATAACACGCACAGGCCGCCGGTATTTAGCCGTTCGCCTTGGCGAACGGAGGATATGCACGGCGTCGAAATGCACACGCTTCGTCCGCCAAGGCGGACGGCTGATTGAGGGATCACAAACCATACTCGCGCCAACGCGCCGTCACCTTCGCCTTGGTCGCGTCATCCATTTTCAAAAAGGCGGGGAAGTCGCGCACCGGGTGGCCGCCGCACTCTTCGCCGGGGATTTTGCGGGTGGCGTCGAAGCCCATCTTGTGGCCTGCGCCCAGGCGCGGGGCGGCATGATCGAGAATGTCCAGCGGGCCGTTGACCAGTTCCACATCGCGGCCGGGATCGCAGTTGGCGCACAGGTGAAACAGCACCATGTCCTGATCGTGAACATCCACATCCTCATCGACCACCACGATGAACTTGGTCCATGCCATCTGCCCTGCGCCCCAGATCGCGTGCATCACACGGCGGGCCTGGAGCGGATATTCCTTGCGAATCTTGACGAAGACGCAGTTGTGAAACGTGCCGAACATCGGCAGGTGGTAGTCGATGATGTCGTGAATGATCGTCCTGAGCGCGGGCAGGAAGATGCGTTCGGTGGCCTTGCCCATGTAGTAATCCTCCTGCGGCGGATAGCCCACGATCGTCGTCGGATAAATCGGATCCTTGCGATGCGTGATCGCGGTGCAGGTGAAAACGGGATAACGGTCCGGCAACGAATAGAACCCGGTGTGATCGCCGAAGGGACCTTCAAAGATGGAAGAAGGGCCTGGGGAGAAGGGCCTAGGGCCTAGGTCAGAGAAATCGGCGGCCTCCCCCCTAGGCCCTAGGCCCTCCTCCCTAGGCCCTTCTTTCCTCGGGTCCCACCCGATGCCGCCCGCTTCGGTGCTCACATAGCCTTCGAGCACGATCTCAGCACTCGCGGGCACCTGCATGTCGATGGTCTTGCACTGCACGAGGGGGATGCCGCCTTCGTTGAGGAAGCCCGCGAGAAACAGTTCGCTGATGCCTGGTGGCAGCGGGGCGGTGGCGGCATAAGGCAGCACGCTTTCACCGCCGAGCACGATGGCGCAAGGCATGCCCCCCCCGGAAGCGTGATCGCCGCGAGCCTCGTTGTGCTTCTTCCAGGCGCGCCAGTGCCTTGCCCCATCGTGGTGCATGTGCCAGTGCATGGCGGTGCGGGTCTTATCGACGAGCTGGGCGCGGTACATGCCGACGTTGCGCGAAGGCCGGGGCACGCCCGCCTCCTTGCCCGCATCATCAGGATGAATCGTGTAAATCCCCGCGAAGGTGATGTACCGGCCTTGACCGACAGGCCAGGGATCGATGGCCGGCTTGAAGCGCGAGGCAGGCGGATAACCCACCGCTTCAAGATCACCATCATGCGGCCAGCACTTGATGATCGGCAACTCCAACAGGTTGATCTGATCACCCGTCCTGACCACTTCCTGACACGGGCCGCTGCGAACATGCCTGGGGCCAAACGATGCAATCTTGGCCAGTTCCAGCCCTTTTTTCATCTTGTCCATCAGACCCGTCGGCGGCTCAGGCTTGAGCAACTTCTCAATGCGATCCGCGATCGATTCAAAGCCGCCTTCGGTGGCGCCCATCGCCATCTCCATCCGCCGATAGCTGCCCAGGGCATTGATCAGCACCGGCATCGAGGAGCCTTCCACATTTTCAAACAGCAGCGCCTTGCCCCCCATGTGCGCCATGCGCGGGTCGAAAGCCCTGGCATGTTCGCTGGCACGCGGGGCAGCGCTCTTGCTCATGCGGTCGGTAATCTCGGCGATCTCCAGCATCGGCGAAACCTTCGCCTTGATGCGCACCAGTTCACCGGCCTTTTCCAGAGCAGCCACAAAGTCGCGGAGGTTCGGGTACATGGAGGCATGGTAGGGAAGAAAGGGAAAGGCATAAAGGCACGAAGGCACGGAGGCACGGAGGGAAAGGCATTGAAGGCACGAAGGCTGAAGGCTGAAGGCATTGAGGCACGAAGGGAAGAAAATATCCAATGGCCATTGCAAATTGCAAAATGCAAAATGAAAGGCAACGGAAAACGCACCCTTGCCGCCTCCGTCAATTTGCAATTTCCATTTTGCAATGGCCATTGGCCATTCTCCCCCTCCGTGCCTTCAGCCTTCAGCATTCAGCATTCAGCCTTCAGCATTCAATGCCTTTCCCTCCGTGCCTCCGTGCCTCAATCCCTTCCTTCTTACTTCTTCAAATTCCCACGATCAATCGAAGGCTTCATCATCGTCGGCAGCAGGTAATTCGCCCCGCGATAGACGAAGACCTGGCCCGACAGAATGAACACCGTGCGCTCGCCATGTTCCTGCGACATCTCCTCCATGTTTTGCAGCAGCCGGCAGGGCATCAGAAACATCGGGGCCTCTTCGCTCTTGTCGCTGTCGGCATCGAATGCGAAAAGAATCTGCCCGCCTTCGGTGCGAACCACCCGGCCGCGGCGACTGAGCACAAACTCACCTTCGCGGCGAAGCTTGGGCGCGCTTCCTCCCGGAGCGATGCCGATGATGCGCGGATCGGGCTGATCGATTCGCCCCGGCGTCGGAGCAGGCAGCTTGGGCAGATCGGTGCGCGGGTCTTCCGTCCTGATCGGCGTGGCGGGCTTGCCTTCGTTGGCCGCCTTGTCGGCGGCATCGAGCTTCTCCTTCAGTTTCTTCTCCACATCCTCCGCCGAGTCCTTGGCCTTGTCCGTCGCGGCGGGCGCGGGCCGCTTCGCATCGTCGGCGCCATAAAGCGCCAGCGCACCGATGAAGCAGGAAAGGGCGAGGAAACCGGGGAGAATCTTGGTGAGCATAAGGCACCTTGGGGGTTGGGAGGAAATTGCAAAATGGCCATTGAAAAATGCAAAGTGCAAAATGTAAAGCCATCGTCGCAGTCGGCTTCCATTTTGCAATTTTCAATTTGCAATGGCCATTGGATATTCTCCCGCCCCTCACCGCAGCGCATCATCATCATTCAGAAAGTGCAGTTCAATGTACCGCGCCACGTAATCGACGATGCTCAGCGCTTCGGGAATCTCCGGGTTGGAGGTGTGTCCCATCGGCTCGAACCGCATGCCTTTGAACCGGCTCACCGCTTCGTGTACCGACAGGCCGAACTGAAGGGCCAGGCTGAAGGCGCGGCAATAAGCCTGCACCAACCCGCCGAGCGTGGAACCTGCCTTGGACATCTTGATGAAGATTTCCCCGGGCCGGCCGTCCTCGAACAGGCCGATGGTGAGGTAGCCTTCGTGACCCATGATGGCGAACTTGTGGGTGATCGAATCGCGCTGGGCGGGGAGCGGCTGGCGGTGCGAAGTGGCAATCATTTCAGGCTCGCGGGAATCTTCGGGCATGAGATCAGCGTAACGTGAAGAACCCTCCCACGCCACGGCCGCCGACGCCGACTGCCCGGTGATCGGGCGGCTTCAGGTTCATCGGCACAGAAGCAATGATGGCTACAATCTCAAGCCCGATGGCGAGTCCGCGAGCCGTCGGGGTATGTTTTGTAGCTGACTTGTGTACCCCCAAACCTGAGTTTCGGATAAGCCTCGCCCGGAAGGGCGCGGGCCAAAGCGTGCCCGATGAACAGAGGATTCAAAGCCTGCAAGGTGAATTCCGACCGGAAATCGAGTGTTGTTTCGCTAACGGGCCGTGAGTCGATCACCCCTTGGCCCGCGCCCTTCCGGGCCGGGGCTTCGCGGACTCAGCCCCAGCCACCCAAAAGTTCTCAGGTTCCCGGAGCCGCGACGTAACACGTCGCGGCTATGGACGAATCGCTTATGCTGGCGCGTGCATGATCGTGTCCTCCTCCAAACTGCGGTCGCTTCGCCGCCTTTTGCTCGCCTGGTTTGCCGGGCATCGCCGCGACCTGCCCTGGCGTGCGGCAGAGGGCGAGACAGGCAACCCGTATCACGTCCTGCTCAGCGAGATCATGCTCCAGCAGACGCAGGTGGCGACGGTCATCGCCTACTTCCATCGCTTCATCGAAGCGTTCCCGACCATCGAAGCGCTGGCCGCCGCCGATGAGCAGCGCGTGCTCAGGCTCTGGCAGGGATTGGGCTATTACCGAAGGGCGCGGAACCTCCACGCGGCGGCGAAGCGGATCGTACAGGACCACGCGGGCAACATTCCGCGCGAAGTGGAGGCCCTGCTCGCCCTGCCCGGCATCGGCCGCTACACCGCCGGCGCCATCGCCTCCATCGCCCACGGCATCCGCGCTCCGCTGGTCGATGGCAACGTGATGCGACTGCTCGCCCGGCTCTACGCCATCGAGCAGCCCATCGACGCACCGGCCACCATCAGGCGACTGTGGGACATCGCCCGCGAACTGGTGCCGCGCAAACAACCGGGCGATTTCAACCAGGCCATGATGGAACTGGGCGCGACGATCTGCTCCCCCCGCAGCCCGTCGTGCCTCGTCTGCCCCGTGCGATCGCAATGCGAAGCGAACCGGCGCGGCCTCGCCGCATCGCTCCCCATCAAGAAGAAAAAAAACAAGCCGCTGGCGGTAACCCATCACATCATCGCCATCGAACGCGACGGCAAGTTTCTCTTCCATCAGCGACCCGTCCACGGCCTCTGGTCCAACCTCTGGCAACTGCCCACCTGTGAAAACCTCGGTGACGATGAAGCGAACCGTGCCGCCCCGATGGCGGCATGGGCACGCAGGACCACGGGATTGAAACTCAAAAAACCCTTGGAAATCAGCACATTTCCCCACCAGACAACCCATCGCTCGATCACCTTCATCCTCTGGCGATGCACTGCGGCAGAAAAACCATCGCCACGCGAAGGCTTCATCTGGCGAACGCTCGATGACCTTGACGATCTGCCATTGGCGAATCCGCAGCGCATGGCGATCGAGCGATTGCGATGAAAGGCAGAAAGGCTAATACTTATTACTTAATACTTATTACTTAATGGCTATTTCAGAAAAGAGGCGGTTCCCCATGACACGGTGATGGCGACGCCACAAGGCTCGAAATAACCATTAAGTAATAAGTATTAAGTATTAAGTATTAAATAATAGCCTTTCTGCCTTTCTGCCTTTGCCTTCCCCCTCATCCCAGATGCTTTCGCAGGTATTGCGTCACCCGGCGCGGGCCGATGATGCCCACGACGCGGTCATCGACATCGAGCACCGGCACGTGCCTGAACCCGCCGGTGGACATGAGGTTGATCGCCTTGGCGGGGCTGTCGGTGTCGCGGACGAAGGTGGGGGAGGGGGTCATCACGTCGCGCAGCAGCGTGCCTTTGATCTGGTCGTAACGATCGACGACGCGGCGAAGCAGGTCGCTCTGGGTGAAGATGCCCGTCAGCCGATCCATCTCCACGATCAGCAGGCAGCCGATGTCCAGTTCCGCCATGCGCTTCACGGCGGTCTCGATCGTGTCGATCGGCGAAGCGATGGCCACCGACAGCGGCGTCACATCGGAGACCGTGCCTTCACACAAGGCCCGTTCCAGGTCATCGGCCGGCGCGACGCCTTCGTAGCGCTTGAGCGGATCGCTGAACTCGACCGTTTCCGTTTCCCGGCGTTGTCGCTTGGGTGTTGTCATGCGCCCTCCCGTGCATCCATCGAGACCTTGGCGTCCATTTCACTCGTGCGCACCTGCTGCGGGAAGTTGTCGCCGATGTATTCCATCAGCGACCGCTGCCCGATCACCCCGGCGGCCCGGCCCTCCTCATCGACGACGATCACATACCGCAGGCGGTAATCCTGAAGCTTGTGAATCAGGCTGGTGATCGGCTCGCTGAGCCGGACCTGGGCCCAGGCATCCTTCATGTGCCGGCTGATCGGCTCATCGAGAAATCCGACGCCCCTGGCGAGCAGCCCGGCCAGTTGATGCTCGGTGAACTTGCCTTCAGGCCGCCCCTGGCTGTCGATGACGATCGCGCAGCCCTGTTTCTCCTCGCGCAGGGCCGCCACCGCGGCGCGGACCGGTGCCGTCGCAGGAAAGCGAACGCCCGGACTGATGGTCAGCCTGCTGATCGGTTCATTGGACAGGTCGTCGCGAAGTCCCATGATCACTCCTCGCGCGCGCGGGGTTTTCAAGGCGTCAAACATGATTCAGGAAACCAAACGAAATGAATGGATGCCCCAAGCCTAACCGATCGGGACGAATCAGCCAAGAGAAAAATGCAGGAGGGCACAGCGCAAAAGCATATGGCGGGAAAGCGGAAGCCTCCGGCTGGGAGGGCGAGGCCGCGGGGAGGGCGAGGCTCCGGGAGGGCGAGGCTCCCGCCGAGCCGTTCGTTTGCGA
>CAZYPK010000164.1:0-11507 GCA_964649195.1 uncultured Phycisphaeraceae bacterium | reverse complement strand
AGAGCGGCGGGCGACAAATTCGCCAGTTGCTGGGCCTGTCCTTTTTTCATGGGGCGACCGGTCACCAGGCCGGGGTGCGGCGTTCTGCGGCAATATCCTCTGTCCGAATGGTTGTGACCGCAGTTGTGAACGCAGTTACGGAATACTTCCATATTAAGATAGACTGGCGACCGGCATGAAGTGCAACCGCAATGGCGTGCCGCGACACCATCAAACTGGCAAGGCCCATGCTGCTCGAACCCAATGAAGTCAAACTGTTTTTCAGACTCCACAAGGCGCTGATGTTCCATGTGAATCAGCGGCTCGGCGTCGTGCCCCAGCCGCTGGCCACGCCGGAGGATTTCGCCGCCCAGCCGCCGGACATCCGGCTCAAGGTCCGCGACGCCTTTCTTGCGAACGTCGATCTGATCGACTCGTTTGCCGCTGAAAATCCTGCCCGTCTGTCCGACGATGAGATGGATATTGTCCGCTCCTGGCGCCATTTCATTCACGGCAAGTTCCATATCTTTCGCGAGCTGGCCAGGCACACCGTCTTTCTCACGACCACGGACCCCGCCGTCGCCTACGGCGTGGTGGCGCTCACGCAGCCGCTGGAGGAAATCGTCGGCCCGTACCTGCCTGTCATGGTCGAGACGGTGTTGCTGCCGTTCAAGAACCGCATCGTGTATGACGGGTTGATGACCAGCTACAATGTTTCGTTCGGCCCCGGCATCAAGCGTTCCCTGAGCGATTGCTTCAAGGAGGCAAAGGACCGGCAGGGAATCGTCACATCGCTCCCGGCGCCGGCGCCTGAGACTTTGCCGCCGGGAAAAGCCTCGCGCAAAGCCGCTCCCGCATCCGCCTCGAAAGAGAAGTCGGCCCAGGCGCTGACCAATATTATTGAATTGATCGATCGGTTCTGCCGCGAACATCTCAACGAAGAGTATGCCGACTTGTGCCGCGCCCTGGCTCGGAAGCTGGCGCGGAAGCGCCCGTCGCCGCTGGTCAGCGGAAGCGTCAGTGCCTGGGCAAGCGGCATCGTCCGCACCATCGGCTGGGTGAACTTCCTGCACGACAAAAGCCAGTCCCCCACCATGCGACTGGGCGACATCGACGCTCATTTCGGCATCGGCGAAAGCACCGGGGCGGCCAAGTCGTCAGCCATCCGAAAGTTGCTCGGCATTCACCAGCTCGATCCGAACTGGTGCCTTCCCAGCCGGCTGGATGACAATCCGCTGATCTGGATGCTGACGGTCAACGGATTCATGATGGACGTTCGCCACGCCCCGCGGGAAGTGCAGGAGATCGCATTCCACAAAGGATTGATTCCGTATATTCCGGCGGACCGCGAACAAGGGGCGTGAGCGAGCAGCGAGTAGTAGTCGGACCCCTGCTCCCCTTTCCTCACGCCGCCCCCGTCAGTCCTCGCAGGCGTTCGCCGATGAGTTGTTTCAGCGTTGAGTCCCAGATCGTTTCCAGCGCGGCGTCGAGCGTTTCGTCCGCCGTGCGGCCCGCCTGCGGCTGCATTTGTCGCCAGAAGGTGAGCAGGGCGGCGGCGTGTTCCCTGGTCATCACCGCCCCCAGCGTCCGAACCTCGGCCTCCTTCAATTCCTGAAAGTTGCGCATCACCTGGCCGAGCATGGTCATCCACGGGCTGCCGTCTTTGAGCAGATACCGGCAGTCCTCGCGGAATGATTTGGCGTTGAGCCGGGCCAGTCCCTGCCGGGCGAACAACCCCGCGACCGGGGCGAAGCCCGTCTTTGCGAAAAGCTCGGCGACGATCAGATGTCCCACCGGCCCCATCGCCTCGTTGGAGTAAAGCCGGGTGATCTCCCGCTGAAAGTCGCCGCCCTGCCCGCCCAGCAGAAAGGAGATTTCGCGGGTGAGCGTCCAAGGCCAGGACCCGCGTTGGAAGACGAAATCCGCAAACGGGGCGATCGCCAGGAAGAGGTCCTGATAGCCGGCGGTGTTGTCCGAAGGAATGTGGAAAGTGATTTCCGGGAGTTCGCGCCGGCGCCAGGCGATGTCGAGCGGTTCGAGCGTTTTGGCCGAGAGGAGCTTGGCCAGGACATCGGCGGCGGCCAGTCGTTGCGGGGCGGACGCCTGCTCGCCGCCATCGGGTGCGGCGCCGCCATCGAGCCCCCCTGTCGCGCACCAGCCGTGGGCCAGGAAACTCACCAGCGATCCGACGGGGCGGCCGGCCTCGTACATGTTCAGGTCTTCCGATGCGGCCATCTCCTTGGCCTTGCGTTCGAGTGCGCCTTCCTCAAAGGCGATCCGCGTCGGCTCGGTCTGCTCGGAGGTCTGGTCAAACCGCAGCTCCAGCATCTCGCCGGTCTCCGCCTTGAGCCGAATGATGTGGTTCTCGGCTTTGATCTGAAGCACGCCATCGGTCAGTTCGCTCCTGGATGTCGCCGGGTCCAGAATCCGAAGCAGCGCGGCGGGAACCGCGGCGAAGATCAGCTCCGACACCGGAGCCCCGGTCTCCAGATCATCCAACTCCAACACCGCGCCAAAGCTGATGCGGCTGGGCATCGGGTCGTCCGGCCCCAAATCGGGATTGGGCAGCACGGCGAGATAGGAGACGATCCCGCGCCCGGTGTTGTTGGGTGCCTTGTAGCTGCGCCCATAAGGCCCGCGCGCCGCCAGCAATCTGTCGGTGGCCACGAGGCTGCCTTCCAGCGACTGGGGACCCACAACGCCCGGCTTGATCTTCATCCACACCGCCACCCCGCGCTTCGGGGCGAGAATCACGCTCCCCTTCAGCTCCGCCGTTTCGTGCGCAAGCGAAAGCTCGCGCCCCGCGCCGATCTGCGCATCGAGCCACCGGCCCCAGCGAAGCACGATCCGCTGCTTCTCGCTCAACGGCCGGCCAAGCGGCGGCGCCGCGGGATTCTCAACGAGGTCGATCACCAGCGTCGCCTTGCCGGGGCGGTCGGGATCGGGCCGGAGGGTGAGATCATGCTTGAGAAACCTGGCGCTGTTCCAAAGTTTTTCGCGCATGGCCGCAAGCGTTTCAAGCGTCGCCGCCGAAGGGGGCGGATTGCCGAGCAGTTCGTCAAGCTGCCGGCGGCTGTTGGCGGACAGGCCCTTCACCTCCCACGCCTCGATCTCGCATGACGGGCCCGCATCGGCGATGTTCACGATCATGGCGATGTGCTCCTTCTCCTCCCGCCGTTCGAGCGTGAAGCGCGGCTGATGCCGACCCTGGCGACGCAGCGCCTCAACCACCCGTTCCCGGATCAGCCCATCCTCGCTCGCCGACCGGATCGCCTCGCCTTCCTTCCACAGCGGCTTGTTCCTCTCCAGCGACTCGCCGGAAAGCTGCGGAGCAACGGTGGGCAGCATCCACGCGGCACCCTCATCCACCGGCAGCAGCGGCGATGTTCCCCGACCCTGCGGCGCGGCGACCAGCCTGATGATCGCCTGGACATCAATCCCCTCCACCGCCCCCTCCACCTTCAGCGGCCCCGTCAGCCGCCGCTCCCCCTCGGTGACGCGGATGACGATGGCATCACCTTCGGCGTCGGGCGCGACGGCGACCCGGGCCTCGGCGAAGCCGTTGGCGCGGTAGGCGATCGTCAGCCGCTCGGCCAGCAGGGCGATGTAGTCGGCCCGCGGCCCGCTGGGCGATGAGGCAAGCTGAAGCCGCCAATCCATGCGGATGGCGTGGCGCACATGGTCGGCCGGGACGCGATCGCAGCCGACGAACCGGAGCCGTGCGGGATCGCCAAGATCATCCACCGTCGCCGGTGGCGCGGCGGCCATCGCCGCCATGCGCCAGGTCAGCGGCAGACAAAGCGCCACCGCGATCCACAACAGAATCGGCCATCGCACATCGCAGGAACGGCAAAGACGGGTCGGCATGGACGGCTCCCGTGAATGAGGTGATGCCATCATCATATGCGCTGTGAAAGCACGCAAGGTGGCGGTGCCCACCCAGGGTAAAAGCATATGGCTACAGAACAGGTGAAGCCCCGCCCGGAAGGGCGCGGGCCGGGGCCATCCGATTCACGGCTTACTCTCGATCGAACCTCCGGTCTCAACGGAAACCGCACTCTTGCACCGTGTTCGAGATGGGGCTGTTGATTGGATGACCCTTGGCCCGCGCCCTTCCGGGCGGGGCTTATCCCGAACCCAAGTCATATGCTTTTACTCTGGATGCCCCCCACGGTTCTTCCAGGCCAGGCATACGCTGACAGGGATCGGTGTCGTTCATGAGGACGCTTCTTGACGTACTCATTTACACTAAAATGGCCCACGGAGAAACCGGAAGGACCTGCCCTGTAGAAAACCCAAGCCCGATGCTGAGGCTTTGCGAAGCGTCGGGGTATGGATTGTGCAGTTCACCGCGGATGACCCCGATGCTTCGCAGACTCAGCATCGGGCTTGAGGGGAGCTTGAGGGGTTTTCTACGGAGCAGGAAGGACCTTTTTTTGAGGTGCTCAAATGTCGCAATATCAACACACTCGCTGCCGTTTTCCCTTTGACCCCATTTCGAAAATGATTTCACGCCGCAGTTTTCTCAAAACCTCCGGCCTCGCGCTCGGCGCGACCGCCTTGCCTGTCGCCGCACAAGACACCAAGCCGCAAAAGACCGTCCTGCTGCAATGCGCCTGGGCGATCAAGAACATCGGCGATGTCGGCCACACGCCCGGCACGTTGCGATTCCTTGACCAGTATCTTCCGCAGGCGAAAGTCATCCTCTGGGCCGTCAACACCAACGGGCAGGTGGACGCGATGCTCAAGAAGCGATTTCCGAAGCTGGAGATCGTCAAGGGTTCGCTCGCCGAGAAGGATGGAGCCGTCCGGAACGCGATTGGCCGCAGCGATTTTTTTCTCCGAGGCCCGGGCATGGGGCAGAGCACCGATTTCATGATTTACTGCAACGAGATCGGCAAGCCCTGGGGCCTTCAAGGCCAGTCGTATTTCCCCGACATGGTCACCGGCCCTGGCGCGGAGGGCCGCATCGCTCTTCTCAACAGCGCCGCTTTCATCTATTGCCGCGACTCCAAGACGCTCAAGACTCTTAAGGATGCCGGGGTCAAGCCGCCTGTGCTCGAATTCGCGCCCGACGGCTGCTTCGGCATTGATGTCCGCGATGATGCGAAGGCGCTGGCCCGCATGAAAAAGCATGGCCTCGAGGAAAAGAAATTCATCACCCTCCAGCTCCGCACCCACTCACCCACCAGTCCCGGCGTCGATGACAGGCGCCCGCAGAAACTCAACCCGCTCAACCCCACGCCGGAGAACATCGCCGACGATACCCGCCGGGCGAAGGTCTATCAGGACCTCATCGCGATGTGGGTGAAGGAAACCGGCTGGAAGGTCGTCATCGCCCCGGAGGTCCAGAAGGAGATGATCTACAACAGGAAGTTCGTCTATGACCCGCTGCCCGATGATCTCAAGAAGCACGTGGTCAATTTCGACGAGTTCTGGAACGTGGACGAGGCCTGCTCCTTTTACGCACGCGCCCATACCGTCATCTGCCACGAGCCGCACACGCCCATCATGGCCCTGGCCAACGGCACGCCGATGATGCACACGTTCTCCGAGTTCCATTCCCCCAAATGCTGGATGTTCAAGGACATCGGCCTGGAAGAATGGGCTCCCGAATTCGACGCCACGCCGGCCCGGAAGATGTTCGAGATTCTGATGAGCATCCACAAGGACCACCCTGCCGCCCAAGCCAAAGTCAAAAAGGCCATGGGCTACGTCGAGGAACGAGCCTCGTCCCAGATGAACGTCCTGAAGAACATCATCGATGCGTGAAACCAACCGAACAAGCCCAACGGATTCACACTCGCATATCGATCCAGTTTTGGAGTCGGATGCGATACTTCGAACATTGGTTGACCTCAAATGACTTGTTCTTGGATTTGGGTTCTTGCATGATCCCGCCCTTCAACGACGACGGGTACCTGCCGCCGGGCGTTCATCCGGCTACACTTGAGGAGGTCGCGGAACGGTTCGGTTCGGAGACCGAGTTGCGGCGGGCGCAGATGGAATCGCTGCGGAAATCCTTCCATGATCGAGAACCGACGCCAACTTGAGAACACGCGAAACAAGGTCAAGTCGATGGAGGAGTTGTACGCCCGCATTGCCGCGCGCCCGGCCGCCAACGAGTACGCCCGCGACCTGACGTTGCGGTCACTGCGAAAGCGGATCAATCAGTTCAAGGAAGAAATGATCCGCTTCGAGGCGGCGATGGCGAAGTCGTAGCAGGGCCGGCGAGTGTTCGCGGGTGGCTGGGGCTGAGGCTCTGCGCAAGCCCCGGCCGTGGGATCGACAGCCTGCCGTGACGTTGCCATTGTTCGTGCGCCTGGGCCGGGGCTTCGCGGACTCAGCCCCAGCCACCCGTCCCGATACCCCCGATGTGCCGTGAACCAGGGGATTGCTACGCCGCAAGCGGCTTGGGCGTGAGGTTATTCAGGAATCCCGATCACTGATAGCTGATAGCTGATCACCCGACCGCCGGCAACTCATTGCTGATCGCCGACGGCGGTGGATTGTCGTCCTTGATGAAGACCCGGATCGCCTCGATCAGCACGAGGACCGCGAGCACGATGAGAAAAGTGGCCGCCCAGGGCACGGGGTTGCTCGTCAGCGCCCAGACACCTTCCTTGTTCGTGAATCCCCGCTTCACGAAAAGAAGCAGCGCCCAGATGCTGACGACATACATCCACACGGCTGGCAGGCCGGTGACGAACCAGACCCACATCTGTCGGCGGGTGCGCCAGAGCCAGACGGTGATGCCCAGCAGCGCCAGCGCCGCGAGCAATTGATTGGAGGCACCGAAAAGCCCCCAGAAGACGCGCCACGCGGGGATCGGCTTGCCGTCGGCGCCGATCTGAGCCGGGAGCATGACGAAGATGAGCGGAACGATGGCGGTGATGGAGGTTCCCAGCCAGGCGCCGACGTTGCCGCGCCAGCCGGTGAGTTCCTGAAGGATGTATCGGCCAAGCCGGGGGAATAAATGGTGTCAGGTTTGTGACGGAGCATGTCAGGTGCCTTTCTGGCCTCACCTTTTCTTCCCCGTGGAAAATCATCTTCGTCTGGCGGTCGAGCGTGTCGTATTCATAGCTCGTGGTGCCACCGCGATCATCAATCAGGCGGACGACGCTGGAGGCTGTAGATAGATCGTTACTCACCGGAATGGATCAGATAGGCGTCATGACCATAAGACGATCCACCGTCCGTATCTCGGAACAAATGATCATTGTCGATCGGCACGCCCCCGTAAAATGTATCCAATATAGGCGAGGTCTCCCATGACACTCTCCCGCTGTTCCATAACACATGCCCTTCCCATTGCGCCTCATTCCATACGCTATATTCCCGGTCTTCGGATATGATGATTCTGTCTGAGAGAATGGCCGCTCTGTCGTTCCATGTTTGTTTCCACTCGGATCGTCGACCGTAAACACGTTGCTCTTCAGGATACTCCGACCGATCGATAAGCTGAAGCATTGAGTAAGAGTAGTGATTCGTCAAATTACCAGAGGAATCGGGCTCGCCGCCTTCCGAATGATGCAAATACCTATCGACTGGATTGCGAGCCATTTTGGTCGGGAGTTTGTACTTATCGAAGAGCATCCTGAATCGTCCTTGCACGCTGATATCTTCGATCCCACGGCCATCGTGCGTCAACCCAATGTAATATCGACCATCGTAGCCCCGAAAAGACAGCAATTGGAATATAGCCTTTAAGTTATTGGCGTTCTCTCCCGTTCTATTGTCCTTTGCCATGCGTTGGAGTGAGGGAACAAGAAGAGATACGCCAATCAACAACAATACTATAAGTGCCAAAATACATCTTCGCGAGAACATGATCATAGTCTCCATCCAGGAAGGTCGTTGCGAGCGACGCAAAAACACCATTCCACTGAAATCTGTATGGAGTCCGGTTCAAGCCCCATCGCATCCATCGGAGGGGGCTTGCTCGTATTGTAAGGATGGCTGCTTGTTGCCGGACATAGGTCGCTTACGGGTCCCATCGCATTCTTCCATTTCGACGGGAGTTCCTCCCCTTTGGGGGATACCGGAGACGCGACGACATGGAAATTGCCGTCGCCGAATCGCACATGGGTCTGGGCAGCCGGATACGCCGTCTTTCCTACATTTTTATATATGTATATGACCTCCCAATACCGTATCTTTACTTCGCATGGATCGCAGCGGTCGGAGCAATTGTCCTGCTTCTTAAACTCTGGCTGAGACAGCATGCGCAATACCGTTTCCCTGGTCTCGTGTTTATAAGTACGGAAGGCGAGGCCGGCGCAGTTGTATGAGCTAATCGGGGCCTCCGCTTCATCTAGAACCGGCGGATTGCCAAATTGGTCTCCGAAGTAGAAGGCATTGCTTGGACTTGGTCTAAAATCCGCCGGGTTGTCATATCCACCGAGGTCTATGCAAGGATCCCCGTAGGGATAGAGGCCATAGGTATCCAGCAGGCCAGTCGGGTTGTTCCACGCATAATGATATGTATTCTCTGTTCTGCCGATCGGATCGCATTGTCCAAATCTTCCCAGTTCCGGAACATAGAACCGCGCCTTATAGTGGTAGATTCCGCTCTCCGCATCGTAGCGCTGGCCGGTGAAGATGAACTCACAGGTCGGGTAATCGACCTGCGTATCGCTGTCGTTGAAGTTGATCTGTGCGGGCGGCGTCCCTGCGTTTCGGAAGATGATCGTGTTGCCGTAGGCGTCGGTGTCGTAGGCTTCGCGGATGACACCGGATGAATCGGAGAGACCGGTTGTTCGATACAGCAGGTCCTGAAGCGGGTAGAGAACGCCGTCGGCCGCGAAATTGTTCGCCGCCGCGATGTTCTTCTGCTGGATGAGATCATCAAGGTAGATGCCCCAGACGTACTGTTTCGTCGGCGTGTCGTCGGAGCCGCCGCCGCCGCAGGGGTTGCGTTCCTCGATGCAGCGCGATCCGGAGTATATATAGTCGGTGACGCCGTCGGGGACGTTGCCGGACTCGCCACCATTGCTGACGACTTTGCGGATGCGGCGTCCGAGGGCGTCGTAGGTGTATGTGGCGATGAGAGTGGGGCCTCCGGAACCGCCGGAACCGCCGGGGGTGCCGTTGGGGTCTTTGTAGACATTGACGAGGCGGTTGAAGGCGTCGTATTCGTATTTGCGGATGCCGTCGTTGAGGAGGTTGCCGTTCCTGTCGTAGGTGAAGCCAGTTTGAGTCGAATCGACTTTCGTTCGTGTGATTTGATTCAGTTTGTTGTGTTGTCGCTGTTCGGTGGTGAGAACACCGTCAACAGGTTCATACTGGGTCTTCTGCCAGTTGCCCAGGCCGTCGAGGTCGTATGTTTGCTGCGTCCTGGCGTTGGGCAGCGTGATGGGGGTGACGATGCTGCCGCCGCCCGGGGCGAGGACGCCGCGCTGGTACTGGCGCAGGCGGTCGAGGGAGTCGTAGCCGGTGGGCGGATGGCCGGAGGAGGGGTTCGGCATGAGATGCTCGCTGTTGATGTGTCGCGGAATCGATCATGGCGGAGGGCCGGCCGCTCGACTCGATTATACCCTCCGGTTGATGACCATCGATCTTCGTCTTATTCGAAATCCACGCTGATCGCTGATCACCCGGCCGCCGGCAACTCATTGCTGATCGCCGACGGCGGAGGATCGTCGTTCTTGATGAAGACACGGATCGCCTCGATCAGCACGAGGACCGCGAGCACGATGAGAAACGTGGCCGCCCAGGGCACGGGGTTGCTCGTCAGCGCCCAGACACCTTCCTTGTTCGTGAATCCCCGCTTCACGAAAAGAAGCAGCGCCCAGATGCTGACGACATACATCCACACGGCTGGCAGGCCGGTGACGAACCAGACCCACATCTGTCGGCGGGTGCGCCAGAGCCAGACGGTGATGCCCAGCAGCGCCAGCGCCGCGAGCAATTGATTGGAGGCACCGAAAAGCCCCCAGAAGACGCGCCACGCGGGGATCGGCTTGCCGTCGGCGCCGATCTGAGCCGGGAGCATGACGAAGATGAGCGGAACGATGGCGGTGATGGAGGTTCCCAGCCAGGCGCCGACGTTGCCGCGCCAGCCGGTGAGTTCTTGAAGGATATATCTTCCCAGCCGGGTGCAGACATCGAGCGTGTCATAGACGAACGTGGTGAACGCGAGCAGCCCGAAGCTGTAACCCCAGGCCATGGGGATGCCCAGTTGCTGGAAGAAGCCGCCGATGCCGTTGGCGTAGATGGCGTTGGCTCCGAGTTTGCTGGTGGCGCTGCCCTGGACGAGCATCATGACGCAGCCCAGCGAGATGATGGCGACGAGGGCTTCCATGAGCATCGCCCCGTAGCCGATGATCTTCGCATCGCCTTCATGGCGCAGTTGCTTGCTGGTGGTGCCCGAGGCGATCAGGCAGTGGAAGCCGGAGCAGGCGCCGCAGGCGATGGTGATGAAGAGCAGGGGGAAAAGCGTCTGGCCGTCGGCGCTGGTCCAGCCGGTGAAGGCGGGATAGGTGATGGTGGCGACGGTGACATCGCCGGTGATCCACGACTTGACGCCGGCGACGAGGATGCCCAGCATCGCCACGGCCATCGCCACATAAAGAAAATAACCTCCCAGATGTCCGCGCGGCTGCAACAACATCCAGACCGGCACGACGGCGGCCACCAGGCAGTAGGCCAGCAGCAGCACATCCCAGACCTTCACCGCGGCACTGTCGCTGATGTTGAGCACCGCCGCCAGGTCGAAGGGAATCAGCGGGCCGACATAGATCGCCACGCCGACCAGAGGCAGGAAGATGATCGTCGCCCAGCCCAGGGAAAGGCGGGTGTATCGAAGCAGCAGTCCCATGATGATGGGCAGCGCGAGATAGAGCATCGAGGAAGTCGCCGCCGCGCCGCCGGCGATGACCGATCCGTCGTCCAGAGTCTGTGTGCCGATGAAGCTGCCGGCCACGACATCGGTGAAGGCGACGATGATGTAAACAAGCGCGACCCAGATGAAGATAAGGAACAGGATGTAACTTCGCTTGGTCATGTACTGGCAGACGACCTCGGCGATCGAGCGGGCCTGGTGTCGAACGGAGGCGATCAGGGAGGTGATGTCGTGCACGCCGCCGATGAAGATGCTGCCGATGAGAATCCAGATCAGCGCCGGCGCCCAGCCGAAGGCCACGCCGGCGAGGATCGGCCCGACGATCGGCCCGGCGGCGGCGATGGCGGAAAAATGCTGGCCCAGCAGGAACTTGGGCTCGATCGGCATGTAGTCCCGATCATCGCGCATCTGAACCGCGGGCACCGGCGCCTTCGGGTCCAGGCGCAGCAGACGCACCAGCAGCCCGCCATACACGCGGTAGGCAAGCAGCAAAACCACCGCCGACAATACGACGATTACCAGTAAGTTCATGACATGTTCCTGATGGGACGGAAACCAACTGTGATTATAGCGAACCCAGGCGATCGGATGCGCACCAGTCGCAGGGTAACACAGGGCAATCGCATGTATCCCAAGGCTTGACTCTTCGCCCTCTCCCTGGGGGAGAGGACAGTCTCAATCGCCG
>CAZYPK010000163.1:0-11542 GCA_964649195.1 uncultured Phycisphaeraceae bacterium | reverse complement strand
GCGCCCTTTCAGGCTGTTCCGGGGGGCGTCCGCGACTCGTTGAGTCGCGGCTCTTGGGAGTGAGCCGCGACGTAACACGTCGCGGACGTGAACGACAGGAATGGAGCGCCGTCGCGCAGCGGATCACCGGACGCGAAAACGACCGGACGCCGATCGAGGCTGTACGCAACAGGTGCGTTCCGCGCCCTTTCAGGCTGTTCCGGGGGGCGTCCGCGACTCGTTGAGTCGCGGCTCTTATCCCGAACTCGGATTATCATGTTCCGCATGAACAACCGCCGCTCTTCACGCCTTGCGACCGCGTTCACCGCGCGTTTCTTCATCATGTTCATTTCCCTCTTCTTGCTCCCTGCCTGTCATTCATCCCCCGCGCCCGCCCCGCCTCCGGTCGCCACCTTCTCCATCGTCGCCTTCGATCCTGACACGCAGGAATTGGGTATCGCGGTGCAGTCGAAGTTTGTTGCCGTCGGCGCGGTGGTGCCTTATGCGAAGGCCGGCGTCGGCGCGGTGGCCACACAAGCCTATGCGAACACCACCTACGGCCCGCAGGCGATCGCCCTGCTGGAGAAGAACACCGCACCGGCGGACATCATCAAACTGCTCACCGAAGCCGACCGCGGCCGCGACTTTCGCCAACTGGGCCTGATCAACGCCAAGGGCGAACCGGCCACCTTCACCGGCGCCAAGTGCAACGCCTGGGCCGGCGGCAAGACCGGCAAACACTTCGCCGTGCAGGGCAACATCCTCGCCGGTGAAAAAGTGATCGATGCGATGGCGACGGCGTTCGAATCGGCCAAAGGCGACCTGGGCGACCGCCTCATCGCCGCCCTCGCCGCCGGCCAGGAACAAGGCGGCGACACGCGCGGCATGCAGTCGGCCGCGCTGCTGATCGTCCGCGAAGGCTGGGGCTACGCCGGCCTCAACGACCGCTACCGCGACCTGCGCGTCGATGACCACGAAAAACCCATCGAGGAACTGGCCCGCATCCACGCGATCCATCGGCGAATCTTCCCGCAGCCCAAGCGAGAGGGGCGATCACCATGACTTGCGATTGAAAATATTCGCTCTCCTTTGCAAGTCGGTCCGCGCCCCCCTACAATCCTCCGCCTACGACGGGGTGTAGCTCAGCTTGGCTAGAGCGCGTCGTTCGGGTCGACGAGGCCGCAGGTTCGAATCCTGTCACCCCGACTTTTTTTCAGAAAAGGCCGTTCGACCAGAAAGTCGAACGGCTTTTTTGTCAACGCAAGGCTTGCAGGTGCTTGAAGTCGGTGCTCACACATCCTGATGTCACATCTGACGGGAAAGTCTGTAGAACTGGCGGAGCGGATCGCCGCTGATGGCGTCGGGGATCACTTTCCGCCGACCCGTCGGATGTGTTTGGCGAACGGCCCGCCGCTCAGGGCGTTGGCGAGTCGCTCGTCGCCGGTGAGCAGCGGAACGCTCTCACGAATCGCCAGGGCCAGATAGAGGCTGTCATAAACGGTACGGCCAGTGTCGATGGCCAACGCCGCGGCGGACGCGACCAGATCGAAAGCCGGGCTGGTCTCGACAGGGACGCGGAGCATGTCCGTAACGACGGCCGCGGCCTGCTCGGCGGTGATCTCGCCACGACGCGATCGCTTCCAGACAACGTTGGCGGCTTCGACCCAAAGCAGATCTGGCGCCGCCAGCCGCGTGGCGCCCTTCACCCATCGCGAGGGGGTCTCCGAGTGCTTTTCCTCGAAGAACAACTTGATCAGAACACTGGCGTCGATCACGAAGCCCTTCATCGCGTTCGATCCTCACGTATCAGATCTGCGGAATCCGTGAAGCGCTTGCCAAGCTTTTTACGCCATGTGCCGGCGGCGGCCAACGCTTCGGAGAGCGAATGCCCCGCCGCGTTCTTCAGGATCAGTTTGGCCTCGCCTTGCAGCGAGCGGCCGTTGCGCCGCGCCCGCGCCTTGAGCCGCTGGAGCGTCTTGCCGTCCAGTCCGCGTATAAAGATGTCGCTCATGATTCACCGTCTTCGGGTCCGTCGGATGAATGATATCATAATGATATCACTTGTTCCACCGTCTCCGGGCTTCTTCGTCCGGGGGTGTCCATCTTTTGTGGCAGCGCAAAGCCCCCGGGGCCGGGGTTTGAGAAGTTTGGGGTGGCTGAGGCTCCGCGAGGTTCAAAAGGGAATGTCCGAATCGTCCGAATCCCAAGTCGGTTCCGAGGAACGGGGATCCAAAAACCTGGCCGTTTTGTTCGTGAGCGACTCGCATTTTTTGGACAGGTCGGGGCGGGCCGCGGCCACGGCGGACAGGGATTCGGTGAAACGGGCCGTCACCGGTTCGAGGAGCGCCGCGGCGAGGGACGGTTCGGAATTTTGCAGCAGTTCGCGCAGGTTGCCGAAGTCGCGGTTGAGCCGGTCGATGAACGGCTGGGCGTTCGGCGGAGCGGATGAATCGGCGGGTTCGCCGCGGAGATCGGCGATCAACTCGGCGAGGTGACCGCCGATGCCGAACAGGCGGACGCCCAGCGGCACATCGGGGGCGTCTCCCACGGAGAAGCTCGATGACCAGACGGCGTTTTCGTCCTCTTGGCCAAAGCCGGGGTTCGTCACGCCCAGCCGTTTGCGTTCGGCCCATTCGGCGTTGAAACGCCGGCGGTGTTCCTCCGCCTCGCGTTGTTCCGCCTCCCATTCCTCGCGCGTCCGATGGTGGATGTCGAAGGCGAAGTCGTCATCCATGTTGCTGCTGTCCAGACTCCAGAACGCCAGTCCGGGCATGTCGGCCATCATCTGGCAACAGGGGCAGTCGGGGTCAACGATGGCGTCATGGCCGGACATGCCTTCGGGAAGCCGGGCCCGCTCGCGGTCGATGATGGATCGCGGGGTTCGTCCGTGACATTCCGGGTCGGGTGCGTCGAACCACTCGTCGCGGACCCGTTCCAGGTAAGGGAGTTCGCTGGTGAGAAAGTTTTCGACGGTGAGCGATTCCGATCCGTCCGTGATGGGTTGCGTTTTTCCCGACTCGTCGAGCCGTTCCCAGCAGGACCAGAGCAGTTCACGAACCAGTTCGTAATACTCAACGAGTTCGTGCGTGCCGAAGCCGCCGTGGCGGTACGCGAATGACGATTCGTCCAGTCCGGGCGGGCATTCCTTCAGCATCGACCATTGCTCACTTCGATCCTGCATATCCCACATCAACTGGTCGTGGCGTTCGAGCGCGACATCGCGCGGGCAGACGCCCCCCAAGTCGTCGCGTGGCGTCAACAGCCAGGCGGCGTGAATCTCTTTGATCGCGTTTTGGACCGCGGAGTCGGTCGTTTCCCGCGCGTGGGCCGCGAATGTTTCGCGTGCGATGAACTCGATCAGCGGTCGGCCATAGAAGACGGCGCGGGCATCGAGCGGCGGACGCGCGGCTCGTTCCCGCCGCCGCTGTTCCGCCAGGCCGGGCCACTGGAATGAATCGCTCACGAACAGCCAATCGTCCGCCAGGTGATAGGACAGCCGCGTGCCCGTGGCGCGGTGTCCATCGTGATGGGTGACGGTTCCGCTCGATCCGGGCGATGAATAAGTCGAATCCACGACCACCAGACGGGCCGCGAGGTCGATGACGACCAGCCCGGCATCATGCGGTTCATCGCACAGCCCAGCCGAAAGGTTCAAGAAAAACCGGCGATTGGGACCGGGCTTCTCGAAGCGTCCACAGGCGATTTCCAGTTCCGCCAGCGTGACCGGATCGGCGCTGAGCGCTGCGATCGCGCGATCAGCCGAACTCCCGTGAATGGTTCCGGACCAATCCTGTCCGGCCTCCCGCACGACCAAACGGACTTCGCTCATGGGATCATCTCCTTTGTTTCGGCTTGGGAGCATCGCCCCTTGGCCGATCAGGATCGGATGTCAACTCCTCGTGCCATGCCGCCAGTTGTCGGATTTTCGCCTGGTGATCGAGATCGACGCGATGGGCCTGGAGCGCTCGTTCGTAAGATGCCTGGGTCTTGGTGCAGACCAGCGTATAGGGTCGGCCTTTGCGCTCGGTGGCGTGGGTCGTGTCGAGTTTCTTTTGATCAATGATGTGATGGAGGTGTTGCCGTCGTGACTCGGCCAAGGGGAACCGGCCCGTCTGCGCGTTGGGGTCTTTGAGGAAGCGGCCAAGTTCCTTGCAGTCGGCGCAATTGCAGCCGATGGCGGATTCGCGTCGCCAGTCGGCGGGTTCCTGCGGAGGATGGGACGCGCGGGACTCCAGTTCCTCGGCCACGGCCGCGAGCCAGCGATGCAACGGAGCGGACGTGTGTTTGATGTTCCTTTTCAGCCATGTCTCCAGGCTGAGCAATGCCGGAACCTGGACCGTCGTCAGGTCGAACGCTTTGGGCCGGTCGAGGATGTAAATCACCAGCCGCTCGAACAGTTCCGTCTCTTCCAAGGCGAGGAATGCCTGCGTCAGCGGCGGCAGCAGGTTGGGAAGATCGACGATTCGGGACTGCCATTCACGCTTCGTCCGCTGCGGATCCCAATGTTCCACAGCCGACATGATCCGCTGCGCCAGTCGGGAGCAGAGCCTGCCGCGGTCGGCATCCTGATCCTTGCGCAGGGACCAGTCGGCCAGCAGCCGGGCATCGCGTTCGAGTGTTTCGTTGGACGTGTTCTCAAACAGTTTCCGCAGCTCGTCCTGGAACGTCGTCCAACCGTGCTGCTCGCAGAGATTGCCGAGCGTCTGGCCCGGATCGACCGACACATCCTTCGCCAGGACGCCACGGAGCCATGCGGAGATCAGCGAGAGATCGCCCAATTCCTCCAGCAGGGAAAGCAGGGGGCGCGGCGGAGCTTTCGTGGCGGCACGGTCCGCCGGGCCGCCGCCATCACCGAAGACGCTTCGATCCGCGCCTTCATCGTCGAAATCCTCATCGTCCTCATCGTCATGGTCCGCGTAGCCAGGATTCGCAGAATAACGGGAGGCGAACTTCCGCTCCGGCCAACGGGCGATGATCCGGCCGGCGAATTCGAGACAGGGCTGCTTGAGGATCTTCCGTTCGCTCGGTTTCGCTTGCTTCCATCGCCACATCATCTGTTCGAGACCGCCGACGGCGGCTTTCACGCCGGCTTCGCAGAGCACATCGAAACGGGATTCCGTCGGCCAGAGCAAAACGGCGGCGCGGTGATACCAGCGTTCGAGCGTCATGCCGGCGTTGCCGGTGAAGCCTTCAAAATCTTGCTTGTCCGGCTTGGCATCGCTCAAGGGCTGCCTTGAAACGATCTCGTCGTCGTCCAGCGGAATCTTGCCGAAGGCCAACGGGTGGCCATCGGCATCGCTGAAATGTTCGGCGGTCAGGCTGCTGTCGAACACCTCGCTCATATCGTATTCGCCACCGTCCTCGTCCTCGTCATCCTCGTCGTCGTCGTCGCGTTCATAGCGGCGATACCGGCGGGAGCGACCATACTCGTATTCGTAGCCGTAGCCGTAGCCGCCGGACGGCTCCGCCGATCCGCTCTCCCAATACGTCACCAAAGCCAGCGACGCATCGCAGCCGGCCGCGCGGGCCGCGGCGAACAACACGTCGGCTCGGGCCCGATCGATTCCCTTGAGCGCATCGCAGGTCAACCCGGCCTGGGAATACTGATGATCGAGCAGCACCGCCAGCTTCGACGGCGCCGAGTCGGCGGTTTGATCGGAAACCGCCGGTCTCCGCCCGCTCCACTGGCGGAGCAGACGGGCCGCCTCGGCGATGTGTTCGCCGCTGGTGGGCGCCGCGATCGTTCGCTTCGATTTCTCCAGCGTCAGGTTGTACACCAGAGCCAGCCGGAACCCGCTGGTCACGGGGCGGACCTCGTGTTCGCAGTCGGCGTAGAACGCGGCGAACTGCGTCTGGAAGCGGCTCGCCGGACCGAAATCGACGGTCTGCTCCCGGCCCTCATGCCGAACGACAAGCTGCCCTCCTTCATGAGCCGAAGGCAGCGCGATCACCAGCGTGGCGACCATGCGGTCCACCTTTTCGCCGTCACGATGCGCCAGAAAGAAACTCCCCGGTTCATACAGCAGCAGCTTGTAAAGATGGGCTTCGAGTTTCTGTTTCTTCTCCAGCCCCAGCGCGGATTGCACGGCGCCGACCGCCTGCTTCAAAACGTCCGGCCACTGCGGGTTCGTCAGCGCGACCTGCTCGGCGTCGATCTCCCGGACGCGGCGGACATCGACATCGACCAGCGTCCGCAGTCCCTTGCCATACGGCGCCTGTCGGGTCAGTTCCTTGAGCGCCGCCGCCTGTCGTTTATCAAGCGGCAAAGCCACCGTCCCCAGGCCGGCCACTTCGAGGCCCGGAAGCATCGATGGCAACCGGCCGCTCGTGCAGAACATCCCGGGACGATCGATGTTCTTCAGCGTGTCAAGCAGTTGTTGCCGGATCCGCAAGGCCATCTTCGCCGGTCCTTTCCTGTGAAATCTGAAATCTGGAATGGGAGTTCTGAATAACCCCGGATGTACCGTGAACCAGGGATTGCGAAGCCGCAAGCGGCTTGGGCGTGAGGTTATCCAGAAATCTCAAATCTCAAATCTGATTGATGATAGCTGATAGCTTCCCTCACACGCGGTCGGTCAGGATCGCCGCCGGGGAGAAGGCTTCGGAGAATTCGAAGACGTTATTGAAGTCATCGATGCTGTCGCGTTCGGTTTTGCGCATGATCTTCCCCTGCACCATGGCGAAGACGATCTGGCCAAAGTCCTCGCAACGGGTGATGCGCCATCGTTGCAGCACCGCCTTGGCGAGCAGGCCGTATTGCTCCATCGCGTAATCGCGCAGGCCGTGACAAAGTTGCCGGCCGCTGATGTGCCTCGATTCATCGGTTTCGCTTTCGGCGAGAACGTCAGCCGGCGAACGTCTGCCATGCAGCCGCGTGACCGTGTAGTCCAAGCCTCGCTGAACGAAAAGGAACGCATCGATCGGATATTTCGTCCGGCTTGCGACGGAAAGTAGTTCCATGTCTCTCATCGCATTCTCGAAGGAAGGTGGCGGTCGCTCCCGGGCTCCATGCCCGAACTGTCGGGGCAGATTATAGCGATCGCCCAAACCGTTCAAGCGCGCCGCGATCCCCCTGGATCGCAGCGACGGGATCGTTCCGCACCATCCACAAAAAAAAACGCCATGTCCTCTCGATGATGTTGAATACCCCCGGCGGGGATCGAACCCGCACTCCCATTGCTGGGAAAGGGATTTTAAGTCCCTTGCGTCTGCCAGTTTCGCCACAGGGGCAGGGCCTAGAAACAAACCATATGCCTGTCACACTGGCTGTGCAACCGCTGTCCAAGGAATATGATTCCCCGGACAATGGAGCCGAGCCATGTTCAATCCCTTCACCGAAGTCGCCGAAGATGATCGCACCGATTCCGCCTTGGTCGAGCAGGCGATCGGCGGCGACCGGGCGGCGCTGGAAAAGCTGATCCTGCGGCATCAGGCGTGGGTTTACAACATCGCCGTGCGCATGGTCTTTCGGCCGCAGGACGCTGAGGAAGTCACCCAGGAGGTGCTCGTCAAGGTCGTCACCAGGCTCGGCACGTTCAAAGGCGAAAGCAAGTTTCGCACATGGCTTTACCGCATCGCCTGCAACCATGTTCTTAACCAAAGGCGCCGATGGGCTGAGACGCGGACGACGACATTCGCCCATTACGGCGCCGCCATCGAGGGCACGCCCGATCTGGACCTGCCCGATCCGGCCACGGCGCCCGTGGAAGCGGCGCTGTTGGTGGAGGAGACCAAAAACAGTTGCACGATGGGCATGCTGCTCTGCCTCGACCGCAGGCAACGGCTGATCTTCACGCTCGGCGCGATTCTCGGCGCCGGCGACACGGTGGGTGCGGAGGTGCTGGAGATGACCGCCGACAACTTCCGCCAGTGCCTGGCCCGCGCCCGCCGCGATCTTCACAACTTCATGAACCACCAGTGCGGGCTGGTGAACAAGAACAATCCCTGTCGCTGCCCGAAGAAGACCCGAGGCTTCATCGAAGCCGGGCACGTCGATCCCCGAAACCTGATGTTCGTTTCGCAACATGTCGAGCGAGTCCGCGATGTCGCGCCCGAGACGATCCGTGAGATCGAGGATGTCATCGAGCATCAGCACGCCGCCATCTTCCGCGATCACCCGTTCCTCCAGTCGCCGGACCAGGTGAATTGGCTGCGGCGGATGCTGGACCGGCCGAACATCCGCGCGGCGTTGCACCTCACCTGAAAAAAACTCGCGCGACTGTTGTCACAGTCGGCCTCCTGCCGTGTCTATGGGGCAGGAGGTCAACCGATGTCAAAACTGAACGATAAAGTCGCGCTGGTGACGGGTGCATCGAAAGGGATCGGCGCCGGGATCGCCACGGGACTGGCTGCGGCCGGTGCGGCGGTCGTCGTGAACTACGTCACCGATCGGCCCGGCGCGGAAACCGTGGTCAGCGAGATCACCAAGGCCGGCGGAAGAGCCGTTGCAGTTCCAGGCGATGTGTCCAGGTCGCCCGATGTGGCTCGAATGCTCGCCGAGGTCGATCGGACGTTCGGCACGCTCGACATCCTCGTGAACAACGCCGGGGTCTATGCGACGATGCCGCTGGAGGAGGCGACCGAAGACGAGTTCCACCGGGAGTTCAATACGAATGTGCTCGGGCCGCTTCTGGTCATCCGGGAATCGCTCAGGCATTTCGGACCCAACGGCGGGAGCGTGATCAACATCGGCTCCGGCGCCTCCCGGATGTGCCCGCCCGGTTATTCGATCTACTCGGCCAGCAAGAGCGCCCTGGATGCCATCACCGGCGTTTTGTCCAAGGAACTGGCCCCGCGAAGAATCCGGGTGAACTCCGTCAACCCCGGCGCCACGCTGAGTGAGGGCGCCAAGGCCGCCGGGTTGTACGGCGTGGGGAGCGAGTTCGAGACGCAACTGGTCGCCAGGACGCCGCTGGGCCGCATCGGTACGCCGTCGGACATCGCCAAGATCGTGGTGTTTCTCGCCTCGGACGATTCCGGCTGGCTGACCGGCGAGATCATCCTCGCCTCCGGCGGGCTGCGATAACCAAACCCTTCAACAAAGGAGTGAACAATGCGCCGTTTCATTTTGACCGTGATGTGGATGGTCATCGCGTGCGTGGCCTTGGCGGACGGAACGAAGTCAGAGCCGGCCAAGAGCGCAGATGCCGTCGCAATGGCATTGGAGATTTTCTCCGGCACCTGGGAGATCGTCGTCGTCCAACCGGACGGGGCGACGAAGGACGCCCGCCGACTCGTGTTCAACAAGGACGGCGCCTACGCGGCCCATGACAAAGACGGGAAGGAGTTGTGGGCGGGCACGTTCGAGATCGACCCGACCGTTACGCCGCGAGTGTGGGACCATCGTTCGCATGACGCCAAAAAGGAGGGCAGGGATGCGCTGGGCATTTACAACCTCGACGGGGACAAGCTGAAGGTGGCCTGCGTGGCCGGGCAGTGGAAGGGCAAGGAATGGATCGGCAAACCGCGCCCCAAAGGATTCGATCCGAAGCAGGCCGACGTGATCATCGAACTCAAACGGGTGAAGCCGAACAAATGAGATCGGCCACCGAAACCATTGACAACGGAGACCAAACCATGATCGAACAATTACCCGCACCGGCGGCCGGCTACGTCCGCACGACCAACGGCAAGGACCCGGCCGGCTTCATCGAACTGTTTGCCGAGGATGCCGTCGTCGATGACGCGGGACGGATCATCCGAGGCCGCGAGGCGATACGCACGTGGGCGGCCGGCGACATCTTTGCGGTCAACGTGATGTTCGATGTGTTGGACGCAAGCGGAGATGAAAACGATGTCACATTCACCGCGAAGGTGGATGGCACCTTCGACCGGACCGGACTTCCCGATCCACTCGTCATGACGTTCCGCATCCTGTCCGTGAGTGGAAGAATCATCAAGCTGACTTGCCGGCTTGCCGAGAGACAGGCCCTGCCAACCCGTTGAAAAAGAGGTCAGAAATCAGAGATCAGAGATCAGAGATCAGCACGAAACAAACCACTGGGAAACTGACAATGCTTTTCTGACCTTTGACCTCTGACTTCTGACCTCTGTGCCGGTCGTGCAGATTCCCGTTGAACTGGAGAAGCTCTTTGCGGTGTCAACGTCATGGCCGTTTGGCGAGCGGCCGACTGATCAGCATCTTCAATCTGGATTCCCGATCCGTCAGTTTGCCCGCGAGGATGTCGTTTTCGGTGAAGCGGGCCAGAAGGATTTCGCCATCGGTGGCGCGGTTGCGGTCGTATGAGATGAAGATTCTTCCATCGGGAGCCTGAAAGCCGTCGGGGTAGGAGACGTCTTTGCGTTCGTCGAGCACGAGGCCGCCGGTCCAGGTCTTGCCGTCGTCATCGGACAGCCATGCGCTCAGTTGCACGCGGCCGGTGTGCCGGTCGATGCGGTCGCCGTGCTTGATCAGCAGCAGTTTGCCCGATTGCAGCCGGCGGATGTGAAAGCGGGCGTTGGGGTGTTTGATGGCCGAATCGACAGGCTTCGACCATGTTTCGCCGCCGTCGAGCGATGTGCTTTCCATGATGCCGGTTCTCGTTCGCGCCGGCATCCAGAGCGAGCCGTCCTTTCGCTGGACGATCATGTGTTCGTGCCAGTCGGGGTTGGGAAACACAGCCATGCCCCGGCGGCTCCATGTCTTGCCTTCATCGGTTGACACAAACACATTCGCGCCGCGCATCGGATCGAGCTCGGCGAAGCATCCCTTGAACGGGCCGAAGCCGCCGCGCTGATCGAGTGAGATGGGCAGCATCCATTCGCCGGTGGACAGAACCGTCGGCTTGTTGAGCGTGACGCCGTGCCAGATGCGCCGCGGCGGCGACCACGCGGGCTTCTCCGCATCCGGGTTCTCGCAGATCGTGGCCCACACGCCGGCGCGGCCGTCGAACATATCCATCGACTGATCGAAGATCAGCCACAGCCGACCCTTCGGATCCGTCCACAGATTGCCGACGAGAATGCTGCGTTCACGCGGCAACTCCTTCGCGTGCGAATCCAGCACGAGGCGCGGCTTGGACCAGGTTTCGCCATCATCATCACTGGTGGCGAGCACGAAAAAAGCCTTGGGGCTGTCGCCGCCGGCCACCCAGCAGGCCCAGAGTCTGCCGCCGGGCGTGCGCTCGATGCCGATCGTCATGCCGTAGTCGAGTTGGTCGTAGTCGTAATCGGGCAGCGGCGAGGTGTTGGGAATCGGCGGAACCAGCGCGTGGTCGGCGATCTTCTCCATCCGCCGGATCCTGGCCTGAGCATCGGCGGGCGATTCTTTTTTGCCATCCTGCGCGGCAACGGAGGACAAGGCGATGACCATCGCGGACATGACCACGAACGACACGATTCCGTGCTGAGTCTTCATGCGTTCATTCCTCCGCATCGGGTGGCTGGGGCTGAGGCTCTGCGAAGCCCCGGCTCCCCCCGGCTCCCCCCGGCTCCCCCCGGTTCATCCGGTTCACCTTGCCGGGGCTTCGCAGAGCCTCAGCTCCAGCCACCCAAAACTTCTCAAATGACCTGCCGACGGATGGCCGCTGCGATGAATAGGTCACACCGGGGTGATGACGAATCG
>CAZYPK010000162.1:6830-11784 GCA_964649195.1 uncultured Phycisphaeraceae bacterium | reverse complement strand
GCGGACGGGCTTCGCAAACGAACGGCTCGGCGGGAGCCTCGCCCTCCCGGCGGGAGCCTCGCCCTCCCGGCCGGAGGCTTTCGCTCTCCCGCCATATGCTTTTGCCCTGGGGAGTGCGCCCATCTTTTGCGGCAAATATTCGGGCGGCTGGGGCTGAGTCCGCGAAGCCCCGGCTCTCCCGGTTCACCTTGCCGGGGCTTCGCAGAGCCTCAGCCCCAGCCACCCCAAACTTCTCAAACCCCCGGGACCGGCTCGGAGTTCCCCTTCATTTTCCCAGCTTCACGCCTTGTTTCACCACCGCCATCGCCAGCTTGCGGTAGTCCTCGGCCCCGTTGCTGTCGGGGGCGTAGTCGAAGATCGTCGTGCCGAAGCTGGGGGACTCGGCGAGCTTGATGTTGCGGCGGATCGAAGGCGTCAGCACCGTGGCGTGACGCCAGGGCACATCCTGGTCGCGGTTGCCATCGAGAAAGGCGTTGAGGTCCGCGGAAACCTCGGCGGCCAGCAGCGTCTGCTTCTCGTGCATGCAGAGAATCACACCGGTCACTTCCAGATCGGCATTGAACCCGCTGCGGATGTGGCCGACGGTTTCGAGCAGCTTGCTCAGCCCCTGCAACGCCAGAAAGTGAGCCTGCATCGGCACGAACACTTCCTTCGCAAACGAGAGGGCGTTGATGGTGAGCAGCCCCAGGCTCGGCGGACAGTCGAGGAGGATGTAATCAAAATAAGTTCCGGGTTCCGAGTTCCGGGTTTCGGGTTTCGGGTGTCGGGTGTCGGATGGAGTTGATTCGGATGTCGGGTTCTGCGTTGCGGTCTGTGCGACACCCGACACCCGACACCCGGCGCCCGCCGGCTTCATCAACACCGCCAGCTTGTCCTTGAGCACGCGCTGGGCCCGGCCGGTGACCAGCTTCGGGGCCATCTCCGTTTCAGCGCCGGCCAGGTTCACTTCCGCAGGCAGCACGAAAAGGTTGTCGTTGATGCGGCGCATCACCTCGGCGGCAGGCACATCGTCATCGGTGAGCAGATCATAATTGCTGCGCTCCAGCGAAGTCGGGTCGATGCCCATGTGCAGCGTCAGGTGGGCCTGCGGATCGAGATCGATCAGCAGCACGCGGTAGCCCAGATGCGAAAGCCCCGCGCCGAGGTTGACGGTGCTGGTCGTCTTGCCGACGCCGCCTTTCTGGTTGATCATCGCAATGATGCGCGGCTCGCGCGGCTGAGGCAGCGGATCCACCGGAGCGATCACCGAAACCGCTTCACCGGCATCGGGCGTTTCACCCGCATCGGATGTTTCATCCGAGCCGTCATCGCCCGCATGGCGGTCCACCGGCGGCAGCGGCTGCGCTTGCACGATGACGATCGGCAACCCGGTTGGCGCAGCTTCGTCTGCCGCATTCTCCTGAACCGGCGCTGCTTCAGGATCGTGCCCGGTCTGCAAGGCATCGGGCGCAGCGGGCGCGGGGGAGCCGGGGGAGCCGGGGGGGGACGATGTGAACGTGTCAGTCATCATGCGGACGCCTCCATGCGTCTTGGGGAAACTCACCCTCAAGGGGGTCTTCCAGACCGCAAAAGTATATCAGGAGTCCCAATGGAAGGGATGCGAAAAATATCGTCGCGCTCCCGGTCCGGGGGTCCGGGGGCCGGGGTTTGAGAAGTTGGCTCATGTACCCGCCGTGGTGCCAAGCCCGATGGCGAGGGCCGCCGAGCCGTCGGGGTATTCTGTGCGCGGCGCCGATACCCCGACGGCTCGGCGGCCCTCGCCATCGGGCTTGACACCACATTCGATACATGAGCCGAGAAGTTTTGGGTGGCCGGGGCTTCGCGGACTCAGCCCCAGCCACCCGCGCAGAGCCTCAGCCCCACCCGCTGGCACAGCCTTTGGTTTGCCTTATAATCGCCCGGCTCGAAAGAGCCGCAAACGCCGCGTGCCGGAGTTGAGGAAGAAATGATCCCGCCGATTGTTTTGCGCGCCAGGGCGGTTATGTTGCCCGGCGGGTGGGATTTGCCGTCCGACAGGTTTTGACAACATCATGCAAGGAGGCCGGCTGATGCCGACCGCGACCGAATCGTTGCCGTTCAATGTCACCAAGGAAGTAGCCGGGATTCTCTCGGCCTGCCCCGGCTTCACCGTGGCCCGCAGTCTCGATGATCTGATTGAAGCCGCCGTGCGCAACCCCGGCCCCGACGGCTGGCAGGATGTCGCCTACGAAGTGCCCGGCAAAGGCATGGTTGTCGAGGCCCGGGCCTGCCGCGTGAAGAACGGCATCGCCGCCAACTATCTCGAAAGCTACATGCGACGCCGCGACGCCGAGTGCATGGTCATCGGCGACAAACTGCCTTCCAACAAGGAACGCTACTCCGACCGCTTCGGCAAAGACTTTCAGGATTTGCGGCTGGAAACCTTCGAATGGCTCAAGACCCAGGAACTGGCCGTCTTCCCTTTCATCTGCGGTGACAAGACCACCGGCCTGCCCGCGCTGGTCATCTGCCCCGCCAACGCGGGATTTTTCGCGCTCGGTCTGGCCATGCTCCAAGGCATGCTCACCCCGGAGCAGACGCCCGCCGACTTCACACCCCGCGCCGTCATCTATGTCGCCCCGCCCTTCCGCCATACCCACTTCGACGGCAGGCAGGTCGTCGTACACAACCGCAAGTCGAAGGTGCATGAACTGTTCAGCTACAACCTCTATCCCGGCCCCAGCGCCAAGAAAGGCGTCTATGGCGTCCTCATCAGCCAGGGTGAACAGGAAGGATGGGTCACCGCCCACTGCTCGACCGTGCAGGTCGTCACACCCTACGACAACATCATCACCATCATGCACGAAGGCGCCTCCGGCGGCGGCAAGAGCGAGATGCTCGAACACGCCCACCGCGAAGCCGATGGCCGGCTGCTCCTGGGCAGGAACGTCACCGACGGCGATGAGCGGCATGTCGCCCTGCCCCGCACCTGCGAACTCCATCCGGTGACCGATGACATGGCGCTCTGCCTGCCCATGCTGCAACGCGACAACAAAAAGCTCTGGCTCAAGGATGCGGAGGACGCCTGGTTCGTCCGCGTGAATCACATCACCCAATACGGCACCGACCCGCACCTGGAGCAACTCACCGTTCATCCGCCGCTGCCGCTGCTGTTTCTGAACATCGAAGCGATTCCCGGCGCCACCACGCTGATCTGGGAGCCGATCATGGATGCGCCGGGCAAGCCTTGCCCGAACCCGCGCGTCATCGTGCCGCGCAATATCGTGCCTCATGTGGTCAATCATCCCGTCTCGGTCGATATCCGCAGCTTCGGCGTGCGCACCCCGCCCTGCACCAAGGAAAATCCCACCTTCGGCATCCTCGGCCTGCTCCAGATTCTCCCCCCCGCGCTCGCCTGGCTCTGGCGCCTGGTCGCCCCGCGCGGCCACGGCAACCCCTCCATCATCGGCGGCACCGGCCTCGAATCCGAAGGCGTCGGCTCCTACTGGCCCTTCGCCACCGGCCGCCGCGTCGATCAGGCCAACCTCATGCTCAAGCAGATCGAAGCCACCACCCGCACCGCTTTCGTGCTCATCCCCAATCAACATGTCGGCGCGTGGAAGGTCGGCTTCATGCCCCAGTGGCTGGTGCGCGAATACCTCGCCCGGCGCGGCGGCGCACGTTTCCGTCCCGATCAGATCCAGCCGGCCCGCTGCCCGCTGCTGGGCTACCAGCCCAGACAACTGGTGATTGAAGGGGCACACATTCCGCCCTTCTTCCTCCGCGTTGAAGCCCAGCAGGAAGTGGGCCTCGAAGCCTACGACAAGGGCGCCGGCCTGCTCATGGATTTCTTCCGCGAGCAACTCGAAGGCTTCCTGGAAGATGACCTGATGCCCCTTGGCCGCAGGATCATCGATTGCTGTTTGAGCGGCGGCAGCGCGGATGAAATGCACGCGATGCTGCCGGGCGAGAAGTAATGGCCTGAGTTTTGAATACGCCTCCCACATGGGGAGTGTCTGCGCCTTCCGACATATGGGAGGGCGAGGCTCCCGCCGAGCCGATTCGTTTGCGATGGCCCCGCTTTGGGGGCCTGAGCAAACGAAACTCGCGCGGCAGATGAACGATCAGGCATGATCGCCGGTCGCGCGATTTTCGTTTGCTTCAGCCCGCAGACGGGCTTCGCAAACGAACGGCTCGGCGGGAGCCTCGCCCTCCCAATGCTTTTACCCTGATTATCGCCCATTATCGCTTGCATACAGGTTGAAAGAGATTACCATCCGCATTCATGGCGACCGCAGCCGATGTGGCTCGCGGCAAAGCAACAACTCAACATGAGGAAAAAGAGATGAAAGAGATGTTTAAGAAATCGGTGGTCGGCGCGCTGGCGGCAGTCTGTGTGATCAGCCTGGCAAGCGCTGCTCAGGCGGTGACCTAATCAGTACACGGATACCACCGTTGGCGGTCCCGTTTGGAATCGTCCCGTCGCCAACAATCCGCCGACCCCGCCGCCTTCGGTCGTTGGTACTGCGGTGCCGTACCACGAGTTCTCGTTTCAGGTGGATACCGCCGGCAGCTATGATTTTCTGAGCGATGCCGTCGATCCCGTCAATTGGGACAACTATTTGTTCCTTTACCTGAACAGCTTTGATCCGCTCGATCAGTTTGCGAATGTGATCATCGGTAATGACGACCTTCCCAGTATCGGTCTATCGGGGTTCAACGGTGTGAACCTCAGCACCGGCACGACCTACGTGCTTGTCACCACGGGCTTTACCAACTTCGACACGGGTGCCTTCGAGAACACCATCACCGGTCCGGGCAATGTGATCACCGATCTGGCCGTTGCCGTGCCTGAGCCGTTGAGCGGTTCGCTGGTGGGCATGGCCCTTGCCGCCACGCTGATGCGCCGCCGCCGGTAATCGATCGCAAGCCACGACTCAACGAGTCGCGGACGCGCCCAGCCTGTAAGGAGTGTTGATCGCGCGATGGATGAACA
>CAZYPK010000162.1:0-6730 GCA_964649195.1 uncultured Phycisphaeraceae bacterium | reverse complement strand
GCGTCCGTCGCGCGGTTGTCACATGTGATGCCTGTCGTGTTCGAGTTCCGCGGTCGAGGGTGTGCTTGACCACCCTTGAAGGCCGCTCACGTCCGCGACGTGTTACGTCGCGGCTGCCCGAGCCGCGACTCAACGAGTCGCGGACGTGCCCAGCCCGTAAGGAGTGTTGATCGCGCGATGGATGAACAGCGTCCGTCGCGCGGTTGTCACATGTGATGCCTGTCGTGTTCGAGTTCCGCGGTCGAGGGTGTACTTGACCACCCCTTGAAGGCTGTTCACGTCCGCGACTCGTTGAGTCGCGGCTCACACTTATCCCGCCGGGCCGCCGCCTGCATGCGATCGCCCCGGGGGTTCGCGTTTTCATGTCTCCTGCGCCGCATTGCCGATGATCATGCAGGCTCCAAGAGGGATACGCCATGCCTCGCCTCATCCAATCGGAATCTTCGGTGTGTCCGTTTCTTGATCTGGATGATGCCCGGTGCGCCTCGCACTTTTCCCTGGGCCGCATCAGCGAGGCGTTCGACACCTGCGTGAATCGTCACCTGGGTTGTCCCACCTACTACCGGCTGCTGCGCGAGCAACATCTTGCCACCCACCTCACCATCCACGGTCAATCGTTCGTCGCCGGGCGAGAGCTACGGGCAACCGGTGCGTGAGTTTCTTGCCTATTGCAAGATCGAGTGCGGCTTTTCGCCGCTCACTCTCGAAGCCTATGCCGCCGACCTGCGCGAACTTTCGCACTGGCTGGCGTCGCGCCGCGCAGCGGGCTGGCGGTCGCTCACCTTTCCGCTGCTGACCGAGCATCTGAAGGCATTGCACCAGCGCGGCCTGGCCATCAGCTCCATCGCCAGACACGTCGCCACCATCCGGGTCTTCTGCCGCTTCGCCCACGCCAACGGGCTGCTGGCGACCAATCCCGCCGAGCTTCTGAGCCAGCCGGCGACATGGAAAAATCTGCCCGGCGTGCTCAGCCACGAACAGATGCTCAAGCTGCTCCACGCGCCCAACGAGGAGGACCCGTTCCACCTGCGCGACAGCGCGATGATGGAGCTTCTCTACGCCGGCGGTCTGCGGGCCACGGAGGTCGCGGAACTGGGTTGCGATGGCGTTCACGCGGACCTGGGCGTGGTGCGGGTGATGGGCAAAGGGAGCAAGGAACGAATCGTCCCCATCGGCAGGCCGGCCATCGCCGCGGTGGATCGCTACCTGAAGGAGCAGCGCCCGAAACTGCTGCGCGAAGGGAAGCGCACCGGCCGTCTGCTGCTGTCGCGCACCGGCACGCCGATCACCCGCATCGTCGTCTGGCAGATCATCAGGCGATACGCCAGAAGAATCGGCCTGGGCCACATCCATCCGCACATGCTCCGCCATTCCTTCGCCACCCATCTGCTCGCAGGCGGCGCCGACCTGCGCGTGGTGCAGGAACTGCTGGGCCATTCCAACATCAAGACCACGCAGATTTACACCCACGTCGATCACACCCGGCTCAAATCGGTCATCGCCAACTTTCACCCGCACGAACGGCGGGGGAAGAAGTAGGGGCGGGGGACAGGGGACGCGCAGCGAGGACGCTGCGGCTGTGACATTGATAGCCGCAGCGTCCTCGCTGCGCGTCTGCTCTCACCGATCGACCTGTCCCATGACGACATCGATCGAGCCGATGATCGCGGGCACATCGGCCAGCAGCACATCGTGGCACAGTTCGTGGAGGACGGAAAGGTTGCAGAAGGTGGCGGCGCGGGCCTTGCAGCGGTAGGCGATGGGGCCGCCCTGGCTTTCGAGGTAGAAGCCCAGCACGCCGCGCGGGTTTTCGGTTTCGACATAGACTTCGCCGACGGGGGCCTTGAAGTTTTTGGCGAGCTTGACGCGGTAATCTTTGGCCGGTTCGCCGGTCTTAGGGGGAATCATCTTGATGCACTGGCGGATGATTTTGATCGACTGTTCGATCTCCTTCATGCGCACGATGTAGCGGTCCCAGCAGTCGCCGACGGTTCCCATTTCGCCGGCGCCGACGCAGACATCGAAATCGAGTTCGGGATAGACGCTGTGCGGCTTGTCGCGTCGCAGGTCATACGGGATGCCGCTGCCTCGGATGACCGGGCCGGTGAGGGCGTACTTTTTGCAGAGGTCTTCGCTGATGACGCCGACGTTGGCGGTGCGCTTGACGAAGATGATGTTGGCCGAGAGCAGGTCGTTGTATTCGGGGATTTTCGGTTCGAGGTAATCGAGGAACTCGCCGACCTTGGCCAGGTAATCATCGGGCAGATCGTGCGTGGAGCCGCCGATGGTGAAGTAGGAGTAGGTCAGGCGGGCGCCGCAGACCATCTCGAAGAGATCGAGAATGTATTCGCGTTCGCGGAAGGCGTACAGAAACGGCGTGAAGGCGCCGATATCCAAACCATAAGTGCCGAAGCTCACCAGGTGGGATGCGATGCGATTCAGTTCGCAGATCAGCACGCGGATGAATTCAGCCCTGCGGGGAATCTCGATCTCCGCCAGCTCTTCCACAGCCCGGCAAAACGCCCAGTTTTCATTCATGCCCGCCAGGTAATCCATGCGGTCGGTGTAGGGAATATATTGATAGTAGGCGACGTTCTCGCCGATTTTTTCCGCGCAGCGATGGAGGTAGCCGATGTGAGGCACCGCTTCGAGGACCATCTCGCCATCGGTGCGCAGGACGACGCGGAGCACGCCGTGGGTGGAGGGATGCTGCGGCCCCATGTTGACAAGCATTTCCTCCGTGCGGACATCCTCCTGCTCGACATCGTTGGCGCCGGTGTCATAAGGACCGGCGAAGACCCCTTCGACCGAGACGCGGCCTGCATGTTCGGGCGGTTCGATGACGTAAGTCTGAGTCGTTGTGTCAGCCACGATCAAAACCTCGCGGATAGGAGGAACGAGAGGGAACCGGCGGAGCGGGGCCATTGTAGAGGAGGCCGCCGGAATCGCAACGAGGCGGGGGATCTTTTAGCCGTTCGCCTTGGCGAACGAAGGATTTGATGGCTGGGAGGACAAGAGCCGCGACTCAACGAGTCGCGGACGCCAGCAGCCTGAAGGAGGGTGAATCGCGCGATGGATGAAAAGCCTCGAACCCGTGACGTGCGCAACAACCATTGAAGACGGCACCCCGCGACGCGTACAGGCGGATGCCGTTCATCCTCCGCGCCGCCTCGCACACCTTCAGGCTGTTCACGTCCGCGACTCGTTGAGTCGCGGCTGTGGGGTTCTGCCGGTACGCTTCATGGTTGGAGATTAGGGATTTCGGATTTCGGAGGTCAGGAATTTGAGATTTCAAATTTGAAATTTCAGATGTCCAACACTTACCCGTTGACCTCCGACCTTCAACCAACTCCTAGGGGACCAACGGCACGCCGCTGGCCTGGAAGGTGGTGGTGATTTTGGTGGTTGTTTCGTTTTCGCCGGTTCGTCCCAGGGTGCCATCGAGCGTGCGGATGATCTGGCTGTTGCCGCCGCCGGCGGGGAATTGGACGACATTGACGAAGAAGGGGATGGTCGCCTCGGTGCTCGTGTTGATCAGTGCGACGCCGAAGTCCCAGGTTCCGCCGGGCATGCCGTTGTTGTAGTGGATGAATGCCGTGGAACCTGAAGTGCTGGTGACGCCTGGCGCGGGGCCTGATGAACGGACGCTGGTGGTTGATCCTTCGGGATGGTTGCTGACGGTGCTGATTTTTCCGCCGGCGTAGGAAGGTTCGTTGGCGAACAGGGCGATTTGTTCGGAGTTGTCCCACGCGACGACGATGTGCAGGGCGCCGGCCAGGTACGTGTCGGTCACGCCGCCTTCGCCGCCGCCGTGATGATAGGGGGGGATGATGGTGCCGGGGATGGTGCGTTGAATCTGGGCCAGCGACGCCCCGCCGGAGGGGTCGGCGCCGTTGAAGATCGGATAGGTGGCCACCAGATCGCGTTCGGCTTCCGAGGCCCGCGCCAGCCGTCCGCCGACATCGTTGATCGTGTCGCGCAGGGCCACCTCGGCGGCCGTCGGCGGATTCTTCTTCGACCCGTCCGTGCCTTCCTCGATGCGGCCCTTGATCAGCCCGACCGCGACCACGCGCAGCGAGTCGTCCATGCCGCGCTTGGTATAGACCGCGTTCCTGCTGTGATCGACGATCGCCGTCGAACCGAAGGCCGCGTTGTCCTCGAAGGTGATGAACGAGCCGCGCACCGCCAGCGTGGCCGAGGGGGCGTGAACCCGGGCGTCATGCTCGGCGGCGCCGGTCTCCACCTGGTATTGCGTCCGGCCATACTTCATCCCCACATCCGTCTTCACCCGGCCATCCTTCCTGATCGCGTCGAGCACCTTCACCACGCCCAAACGGTCGAGCGTGATGGTGTGGTTCTCATCGATGGTGAACTGGCAGATCGAGCGAAGGCCGGTGCGAATCTCCGCCCCGATGGGCAGGTCCATGCCGACGACAGCCCGCTGCCAGGGTTGCTCTTCGGTCAGCCGAAACTGTACGGTGCCTTGGGCGGCAACCAGTACGATCTTCAACGCCTGCCCTTCGGGATTGGCTTCCGCATCCGGGGCATCCGGGGGGGCGACCGGTGCATCAGGCGCGACGGGCGGGGCATCCGGCGCGACAGGCGGCGCATCCGGAGGATCAGCCGCCGGGGCTGCGGGCTTCTCTTCCGCCTGTGCCAGGGCATTTCTGAACAGCCGGGCCTGCGCCGGATCGGCTGAAAGCAACCCCGTCAACACCATCGCCAAAGCCGCGACGCCCGACTTGAGTTTGTTCGACGACCACATGGCCAAACCCCTATACAGAAGATGAGAAAAACAATTCCCTGGGCACCGACAGCCAACCGCAACTTTCGACAGGCCTGATGCTCAGTATCCACATCCGGAACCTGTCACGCAACATGGATTCACATGACCATCTTATCATATCGTCCATTTTGAACTTTGATAGCGCAGGAAATCCTGAATACCCCCGATGTACCGTGAACCAGGGGAATCCGGGGGAATCCGGGGGAATCCGGGGGTTGCGAAGCCGCAAGCGGCTTGGACGTGAGGTTATTCAGGAGTTCCACAACCCGTCCCAATGCGCGGAGACTTCACGAACATTCGTGAAACCGGTACGCTGGTGGCCGTCAAACAATCCGAAATCTCAAATCTCAAATTTGAAATCTGAAATCCCCAATCCGAAATCCCAAATCCCCAATCTCCTCCCCGGACCCTTTCATGTGGATCGAAATCAACAGCCCGCACTCTGGCCGCCCTGTTCGTGTTCGTGACAAGGACATTGGTCGCAGCGTTCGTGATGAGGATGGCCGGGTTTTTTTTGTGCTGCCTCGCACCACGGGCGAAGGGTATTACGCCTCGTTCACCCGCGCCGGCGGGGCCGATGATGAGCGGAAATATCTGGCGATGCTGGCCAAGGAGGAGCACGCCAAGGCCACGGGGGAGGCGATCACGCAACAGCAAATTTTTGATGCGACCGGCCGCAGGCGTTCGAGCTGGAAGGGAAAGCTGGTGATTCTGGTGTTGCTGCTGCTGGTGTTGCTGTTGGTCTATCTGTTCACGGCCGGACCCTTCGGCGGGGATAGGTTCCCCTGGCGCAAGCCGCCGGTGAAGGCATTGAGGCACGGAGGCACGAATGCTGAATGCTGAAGGGGGAGAATGGCCAATGGCCATTGCAAATTGCAAATTGAAGAGAGGGAGACGTGCATCCCCGGATGATTGGTTTGTCTGCTCCGCCATTTTGCAATTTTCATTTTGCAATGGCCATTGGCCATTCTCCCCCTTCAGCCTTCGTGCCTTCCTCTTCCCCCTTGCCTTTCAACTCGGAACTCAGAACTCAGAACTCGGAACTTTTCATCCCCTTCGTGCCTCAATGCCTTCCTTTTCACCAATCTGCTACGCCGCCGCTTTTTTCTTGCGGGGTTTGGCGGGTTTTTCGTTGGCCGGGGGGGCCGGGGTGATCGGTTCGGTTGTCGTGCCGGTCCAGCGGGATTGGTTCCAGATGGTTTGCGGCTCGCCGCCTTGCAGCATTGTCACCTTGCACTTGTGAATGCCTTGCGAATGCAGCTTGGTCACGGCCTTGTCGATGAGCATCCGAAGCAGGTCCGGCTCCGTCGGCAGCGCGGCGATGAAAAGCTCGTGTACCTTCGTGCCGCCGACCGGATGGCACAGGGCGATGCCCTGCGTCTGTTCGCCTTGCGATGCAATGAGGCTCAGCGCCAGGGTGAAGCCGCTTTCCGGCGCGGCAGACTTCCGAGGCAGACCTTCGAGAAAGGTTGCCGCCTTGGCGCGATCAGCGGGAATGCACTGGCGGATGTTCACAACAACCTCGGCGTGTCGGCGGTGGTGCCGTTGGATTTATCGGATCAAAACGGGTGGGAGTTTCGCGCTGCCGGGCGTGGGGGAGCCGGGGGAGCCGAAAGAGCCGAAAGAGCCGAAGGCTGAGAAGTTTTGGGTAGGTGAGAAGTTTGGGGTGGCTGGGGCTGGAGGCTTTGCGCAAGCCCCGGCCCGGACGCACGAAGCAGGGTGGCGCAACTGAAAGTCGATGGTCGCCGGGCCGGGGCTTGCGCAAAGCCTCCAGCCCCAGCCACCCGACGTTCGTCCGCCCAGATGGACGGCCAAATGGGTGTGCGCATCTTATGTGGCAGCATAAGCCCCGCCCGGAAGGGCGCGGGCTGTGAAGCGTGCATCCCTGAGCCCGCGCCCTTCCGGGAGCCTGAGAACTTTTCGACTTCAATTCCCACACGTCGC
>CAZYPK010000161.1:0-11874 GCA_964649195.1 uncultured Phycisphaeraceae bacterium | reverse complement strand
CCACCTTGCTTCGCGCATCTGGGCCGGGGCTTCGCGGACTCAGCCCCAGCCACCCTCCGGCTCCTCCGGCTCCCTCGGCTCTCCCGGCTCCCCCGGCTCTATTAAGGATGCATCATGCCAACCGATTTCATCACTTCACTGACACAGTTCGGCGTCGCGGGGCTGATGGGCGTGCTCTGGGTCTGGGAGCGGACGCTCAGCAGGCGGCGGGATCAGCAGCTCAACGAAACGCACGACACCCTCATGCGCGAGCGCGACGCCCTGCGCGTGCTCATCCGGCTGGTTCGGCGGAACACCGAGGCCATCGAACGCTTCGAGCGCACGCAGGAACGGCTGCTGCATCTGCTCATCGATCCGCGCGAGAATGAGAAGCCCAAGCCGGCGAAGCCGGAAGCTCCAAATCACAATCGCCAAATCTCAAACAAGTTCCAAATTCCAAACAAGGCATCGAATGGCCTGCCCGTGGACGGCGAGTCTGGGTGTTTCCGCCCTTTGAATTGATTCCGCCTTGTTTGGAGCTTGTTTGAGATTTGGCGTTTGCGATTTGCAGTTTCGGATCGCATGTCGTTCAGGATTCAAGCGACCCCGACCTGCGCCCCTCACCACCGCGCCGTTTTGGCGGGCCTCGCTCCGCGGTCCACGTTCATCACCAGGTATCGCAGCGCATCGCAGGCGTGGTCCGGTCCTTCCGGGCCTTCCTTCATCGGCTTTTCCTCGCTGGGGCGGTTGGCGTCGAAGCGATATTCCTGCATCGCCCGCATCAGCCTGCCGCACTTGGGATCGATGCGCAGCCGGCCGTGATCCAGCCGGCATCGCACCGCCTCGATGCCTTGCGCGATCGATGCGCGTTCGTGCCGCACCGTCAGGCCGAGCCTGCGCAGTTGTTGAATATCGCTCCTGCCGGTCTGCGAATTGCGCTGTCCGCCTGCCGGATCGACGCCGACCCATTGCAGCGCCGGCCATTGAAGCTGCGCGATGGCGTTCAGGTTCTGCTCCAGGGTCCGCCCCGTCTGCACGAGTTCATCGAGCACTTCAATGATGGGCTGTTTACGGGCCTCCGATTCATCAGGCCGCAGCCGCGCCAGCAGGGCGACGAACGGGCTGCGGATGCCGAAGTCGATGCCCGCGACAAACGGCCCTTCAACTTCGCTCCATCGTGAGCAGGAGGCGGCAGGCACATGGCGGCCGCCGGGCGTCGGATCAAACTGCGGATAGACGCACGCATCGGTGCGCGGCCGGATGCACATCATCTCCGCGGCCCAGGTGGCGCCGCTGCTGCGATGATGAATCGCCAGCACATCCTCCAGCGGCATGAACCCGTGCGCCTGCTTCGCCAGCCCGCCGCAGTCGGCGTGCAGCGGACAGGCCAGGCAATCGCGCTCCGGCTCGCACCGTTGCATCACATCCAGCACGCTCCAGCGAAGCACCTTCGCCCCTTCGCCGCGCCGGGCCTTGTCCATCGCCCGGCTCATCGGACCGAAGGGCTTGTGCATCGTCGATAGCGATTCGATCGTCCCGCGAACGGGGATGCCCCCAAGCACCGCGGATCGCGTCACCATCTGGGTCGCCTTGTAAACGTGCTCCTGAAACTCATCGACCTCGTCGCAGCGCAGCTTGTGGATGTGTTCGCCGCGCACCATGCGGGGCGAATGCGAAAGCAGCCGCGTCCTGCTGCCGTTGATCAGTTCCAGGGTGCGCTCCGTCGGCTCGCGCCTGGGCAGCAGGGCGAAGATGGGCCGCCTGGCCAGGTCGCGCAGGTACTCGTACATGCGCGAGGATTGGTGCATGCTCCCGCCGAGGATGCAGATCTGAATGCCGGGCTTGAAGAGCATGTCCAGCAGCGTGGCCACCGCGCCGAGCATCGTCTTCCCGCCGCCGCGATTGGCCCAGACCACCACATCGCCCGCATCCCTCTCGAAGAACGCTTCGCACACGTAATCAAACGGCGCCGCGTTGCCCTCCACCACCGCATGTCGCACCACGTCAAGCCCCATCGTCAGGGCGATGAAGCGATGCAGCTCATCCGCATCGAGCGGACGCATGGCCTGAAGCTGTTGCAGGGCGCGAAAGCCGCGCCCGCGATCGTGATCGATTCGTTTCATGTGAAAACCCCCTTGAAAAGTCACGTTTTTTCCCCGCCGAACACCAGTTTGCGGATGACCTCCACGGGCAGCGGCTTTTCGGCGGCGGCCTCCTGCTTCCGGTCGCGCGGGTCGATGCGCGGCATGTTGAGCCGCAGCACATCGACGCACGCCTTGCGCTTGAGCTCGGTCCCTTCGACCTCGCTGCCGGCGATGTTGATCAGCGTCGCCGCCGCCGACACACGATGCTGGCTGAGAACGAGCTGGGTCTGGAAGTCGGCCAGCGCGCACAGCGCCTTGAGCCGGGCATAGACATGCTCCGACATGACCCAGCCGGCCAGTTCGCCAAGCGTCATGCCATATTTCTGCGCCAGTTCGCGCAGCGTCAGGCCGCCTGCGATCAGATCGCCCAGCAGATTTTCATCCCGCCATTCTTCTTTGTTCATGTGATTCATGCGAACACCCCCGAAGTGGAAACCGGTGAAAAAGTTCAGCCCTTGTCGCCGCCGGTTACGCAGGCCATCAGCGCCTGCTCGCGCGTGCCGCCGATCGATTTCAGTTTTGCCTCCAGCTCGCTTCGCTGCGGGCGCGACAGAAAGAAGTGAACCGCCACCGGCAGGTCATCCACCTTCCGCGGCAGACGCTGGCGCACCCTGGCTTGAAGCGCCGCCAGCGCCGCGAGCTGCTCGCCGCGTTCGGGAAGCTCCCGCGCCAGCTTCGCCAGTTCCACGCCCCGGCTGCTTCGGAGCGTTTCGATCAGCTTCGCCCGCTTGTGCGGATCATCCTGCCCCTGAAGCCGGTTGAGCGTCGCCAGCAGCAGCAGGGCCTGCTCATCATCGACATCCCAGACCACGCACCGAGCCGCATCCAGCCCGGCCCGGCGAACCGCCTCCACGCGATGATGACCGTCAAGAATCTGAAAGCGGTCGCCATCATCGGCAGGCAGCCGTCGCACGATCACCGGCGGATACCGCCCGCTGCGAACGACGTGCTCCGTCAGCTTCGCCAGCAGCCGCTCCTCCATCACGTTGCTGTTGAGCGGATGGGCATGCAGTTGCGACAAGGCAATCTCGATCAGTTCCATGTGAGCCTCCATAGGGATTTCGGATTTGGGATTTCGGATTTCGGATTTGGGATTTCGGATTTGGGATTTTCAACTCGGAACCCGGAACTCGAAACTCGGAACTTGCCTTCCCCTCATCCAACCGCCAGGTAATACACCGCATCGCAGAGCAGCCACTGGCGGGCGTCGATGATCTGTTGCCGCAGGTCGTTCTCGCGGCGGTGCATGGTGCGGCGGTGCCAGCGTTGCAGTTCGCGGGTGATGAAGGCGCGTTGGTGTTCGGGCAGCGCGGCGATGCGAAGCATCATCGCATCGGTCATGGCGGTGTCGGTGGGGCGGAAGCCGGTTGCTTCCATCGCCGCGATGAGGCGTCCATCCGTTTCGTTTGGAGCGGCGCGGTAGGCGGTCATGCCGGCGTGCTCGAAGAAGGGGTTGACCTTCCCCATCGCGGCGATGGCTTCGGTCATCGGCGTGGTCGCATCGGCCAGCGCCGCCCTGACCAGCCGCACCGCCAGGCCCAGCCCGCGCCACTGCGGATGGATCACCACCCGGCTGATGCAGCGCAGCTCGCGGTTGAGCGCCTTGGCCCGCATCCGCAGATCGGCGATCGAACGAAAGCGATCGCCCGTGGCCTCCTCGCGCAGCCGGCATGAAAGCGATGGCAGCGATTCGACCAGCACGCCCGCGATCCGCCTTTCGGATGCACGATGCAGATACCGGCCGACCACGGTGGGCTGATCATGCTCCAGCGCCAGCACACGCATGAACGTGGCCGGGGCGGCGGCGCGGTAGTGATGCTCGGCCAGCCGCTGATAGTCATGGCGGGAACCGGGGCGAAGGGTGAGCGACGCTTCGATGCGCGGCGCGACGGTGTTGTGAAAACGCTGACGCAGGGAGGGAGTGAACATATGGAAACCCCGGGAATGAGAATGGGAAGTTCTGAATAACCCCCGATGTATCGTGAATCAGGGGATCGCGAAGCCGCAAGCGGCTTGGGTGTGAGGTTATTCGGGAATCCCGATGGTTACATGATTCGTTCCACCACGTCGATGGCGCCGCCCAGTCCCTTCTCGATGAGCAGATCGGGTTCGAGAGGTTCGAGCAGATCATCGTGCGTGGTGGCGGCGACGAAGCAGATGGGAATCGTCGAGCTTCGCGTCCACTTGCGAAGCTGCCTGGCGATGACCTTGGCGGTGAGGCGGTCGAGCGTGGCGCCGAACTCGTCGGCAAGGATGATGCACAGCGGGGTGGCGCTGCGCTGCGCCAAGGCGAGGGCCTGGGCCAGTTGCAGGCGATAGCGCTGGCCTTCGGAAAGCTGGGAGGGTTTTCGCAGCATGACGAAGGCGTCGGCGAGGCCGACGAGGCTGAGCAGCCGCAAGGTCGGGCCGACATCATCGCCTTCCCCGTCGGCGGCGAGGGCATCGACCAGCGGCAGGTCCGGCAGCGGGGGCAGCGCATCGAAGCGGATGAGCGAGGCTTGGCCCGGCTGCGCCTCGATGGCTTGCGCCATCAATCGGAGCAGGCTCGACTTGCCGCCGCCGCTGGGGCCGGTGATGAAGAGGATGGTGTTGGGCCGAAGGCGGATCGTTGTGGGAGGAATGAGCGTGATGGTTTTGGTTTCATCGACGCCCAGTCCGAACAGGGTGGCGACCTGCATCACCCGCGGCGAAGGGGCGACATGGGTTTCGCGGTCCAGTGAGAGGGTGAGTTTCATGGGAGGCCCCCGGAAAAGCGTTGAGTTTAGAAGTTGTTCAACCCGATCATGGCCTGCCGGGCGGCGAGGGTTCGCAGGCTTTGCAGATGTTGCCGGATGAGGTGGACGGAGAGCCGGGTGGTTCGGGCGGCCTGGCGCTGGGTGAGGCCGTGGAGGATGATGGCGCGGGCGACGGCCCTGGTGGGGCGGTCGAAGGTTTCGTAATGGGCGACGGCGAAGCGGAACAGCGGGTCGTTGAGCCGTCGCAGCAGGGCGCGGATTCTTCGGTAAATCGAGTGCCGATTGCAGCGGGCGGCCTGGGCGATCCGGTTGGGGCTGATGCCCAGATCGAAGACCTGCCGGAGCAGGACCTCATCCCCCTTGGGCAGGTGCTGGGCCAGATTCAGAAGCGTCTGCACCCGGTCCCGGCGGCCGCCCGTCCGTCCGCGATCGGTTCCGGTCGCCGTCGCCACCTGTTCGAAGTCCGTCGCCGCTTGACACATGTTCAATACTCCTTAGACTCAGTGGATGGTTCGATGGATATTATACACGCCCGGCGGAAGAAGTTCAACAGATATTGAACAAGGCCGCGGCGATGGTGCAAGCCCTGTGGAGAGACGCCATGCAGACGGTCGGTCAGATCATTCGTGAAAGGCGCGAGCGGCGCGGGCTGACGCTGGCGGCGCTGGCGCAGGCGATCGGGGTGACCAAGGGGTACCTCTCGATGATCGAGAATCATCGCGTCTCCAACCCGCCTTCGGTGGAGATTCTCGCGCAGCTCGAAAACGCCCTGGGCATCGGCGAAGGCGAGCTCCAGCGCTCGGCCGCGTGGCAGAACACGCCCGCGCCGGTGCGGCGGCAGTACGAGCAGGTGGCCAGCGCGGCCCTGGAGGGACAGGAGCTGGCCCGCTGGCTCAAGAGCGCCACCGATCGCCGGGGCGACGGGGCGAAGAACCTGGACAAGCTGCACAAATCAGGCGAGCTTTCCAAGCGGATCAACGGGCTGCTGCGCAAGGGGAAAAAGGCCGCCGCCGCTTCGCAGAGCATTGATGGTCGCGTGCCGCTGCGTTACCAGGTGCCGGTGATCAACCGGGTGGCGGCGGGATATCCGCGCGACTTCACCGATCTGGATTACCCCAGGCATGTGGCGGATGATTACGTTTCGGTGCCGGGCAGCACGGATCCCGATGCGTTTGCGGCGCGGGTGGTGGGGGACTCGATGCAGCCTGATTACCGCGAGGGGGACATTGTGGTCTTCTCGCCGGCGGCGGTGTTCACGGACGGCTGCGACTGTTTCGTGCGGCTGGAGCCGGACCATGAGACGATGTTCAAGCGGGTTTTCATCGAGAAGGGAACGGGGCTGGTGCGGTTGCAGCCTTTGAATGCGAACTATCCGCCGCGCGTGGTGGAGCGGGAGCAGATCGCGGGGATGTACCGGGCGGTGTGGCGGTTTTCGCCGGTGGGGTGAGGACGCGCAGCGAGGACGCTGCGGCTGAGGAAGGGACGCGCAGCGAGGACGCTGCGGCTGAGAGGGGGACGCGCAGCGAGGACGCTGCGGCTTGTGAGGGGAGCGAAGCCGCGAGCGGCTCAGTTGCTCAGCATGCGCTGGAGCATGGCGCGGGTGGTGTTCAGGTCGGCGCGGGTCATGCCTGCGGATTGGAGGTCGGTGGTGATGGCCGGGAGCCAGAAGGTGGCGACGGGTTTGTAGTTGAGTTGTTTGACCATTCGCGTTTCGAGGTCCTTCATGTGGCCTGCGCCGTACCAGACGGCGATGGACTGCGGGGCGTCCTTGGCATCCTTTTTCGCCAGTTCCTTTTTGAGGTCGTCGATGACGATCTGGTTGCGGTCCTCGATGAGGACCTTGAGCAGGGCCTTCATGTTTTCGGGGACCTGTTTCATTTTGGTCATGTCATCGCCGACCTGCTGAAGCATTTCCATCATCATGACCTTCATGGTTCCCTGCATTCGCGGGCTGGCGCGGATGAAGGAGAGGCCGATCTTGACGATGCCACCCATGAGTCCTGATCCTTGCATCATGCTGACGAGCGCGTTGGCGTCGCCGCCGCCTTGTTTGGCGCGGTCCTGAATGGCGGCGAGTTTCATGTCGCTGTTGCGGTAGTGCTTCCGGTCGGTGTCGAAGGCGCTGAGTTGGAAGGTGAGTCCCAGGGCGTCGGCGAGGTCGCCTTGCAGGCCGCCTTTGTCGGTGATTTCCGCGCGGGTGAGCGGCTTCTGATCGGCGTAGGCCAGGTCGGCATCGTCGCCGTCGCCGCCGGGTTTGCCATCGGCGCCGTGGCTGGTCAGGGTGAAACCCGCGGCGGTTTTCGCATAGGTGATCGGGTTGCCCCAGGCATCGACGAGCACCCGCCGCACGCGGCTCTGCTTCACCTTGCTCTGCTCGCCGACGGCCTTGAGCAGCGCGGCGGAACTGGCCGGGTATTCCTTGAAGCCATCCTTGTACCGTTCGATCGCAATCGCCGCGGCACGAAGATGATCCCTGGTCCGCCGCACCCTGGCGGCGGGGGTGTTCTCATCCTGTTCGTGATGGCCCACGCCTTCGAAGAGGATCAGGTCCTGGGCGTCGAGCGTCTGCTGGGCGAGGACGTAGAAGGATTCGTCGGCGATGTGAATCGCGCCGCCGAGCATGATGGCGGGGCCGACGCCATCGGCGGGGGCGAAGATGCGGAAGGCCATGTCGAGTCGCAGGGTGTTTTCATCGACATCGACGACGCGCATGTAGGATTTGGGCTCGGCGGCGGCGAGGGAAGCGAGCGCGAGGATGATGCACGATAAGCGGAGAAGATGGTTCATATGAAAGGATAGTCGCGCGGGCGGGGGAAGGTTGCAAGCGAGCCGGGGCGTATCGCCCCGATATTCTTCCGAATGGTTTGATGTTCGTTTCGTTTTCTTTCACGTCATCGGGGCGGTACGCCCCGGCTCGCAGGGGGTTGTCCGCTGTTTGCAGATGTAAGGGAACACGTTGTTGAGGTAGTCGAGATTTTTCACCGGTCTGGTTGATCCGCACTCGGCCCACCAGTCGCCGCCGGGCGGCTTGCCGAATCTTGCGTTGAGCGCTTCGGTCAGCCAGCGTTTGAGCCATTTGCGCACATCCTTGCCGTGGATGTGAGGGTCGATGTCGAGCAGGGTGTGAACGTGATCTTCATCGGCGGGGGCGGCACAGGTTCGGTAAGTCCAGTTGCCGCGGATGCACAGCGGCGGAATGGTTTCCTCGATGAAGGATCGCACTTGAACAGGGAGTGCGATGGCGGACGCCCGCATGATGTGGCGTTCGCTTTTTTCGCGTTCGTCGTCACGGCCGATGAACGCTTGGCCGCGATGATTGTGCGCCCGATCGACGGTGGGGCGGTCGCCGCTGTGGAGGCGTGCGCCGTAGGTTCCGAAGGTGATGTGCCAGGTGGTGCGGTGGGGGGCGAGGGCTTGAATGGGATATGTGTCATTCATTCACATATGATGAATGGATGTTGGTATGTTGTCAATGGTTTTTTGTTCATTTTCTTTTGATTCGGGGAGGCGTCGGGGCGGTACGCCCCGGCTCGCTTACAGCCTTGCGATCACCGCGTCGGCGAACCGGTCGGTGGTGAGTTTGCCGCCCAGGTCGCCGGTTTTTTCGCCGTCGGCCAGGGCTTTGTTGTAGGCGTTTTTGATTTTCGTTGCGGCGGTTTTGCAGGTGGGATCGTTGCGTTTTTCCGCCAGGTGGTTGAGCATCATCACGCTGCTCATCAGGAGCGAGAGCGGGTTGGCGACGCCTTGGCCGGCGATGTCGGGGGCCGAGCCGTGGACGGCTTCGAAGACGGCGGCATCGTCGCCGAGGTTGGCGCCGGGGGCGACGCCCAGGCCGCCGACGAGGCCGGCGCAGAGGTCGGAGACCAGATCGCCGTAGAGATTTTCCATGAGCAGCACATCGAATCTTGCGGGGTCCTGCACCATGCGCATGCAGCCGGCGTCGATGATGATTTCCTCGTACTGCACGTGCGGGTATTCGTTCCGGTGTACCTCCTGGGCGCAGCGGATGAACAGGCCGTCGGTGAGCTTCATGATGTTGGCCTTGTGGAAGACGGTGACTTTCCTGCGGCCTCGTTCGGAGGCATATTTGAAGGCGTGGCGTGCGATGCGTGTGCAGGCCGGTTCGGTGGCGACCTTGAGGCTGGTGACGACGCCCGGGGCGATTTCGTTTTCGATGCCGGAGTAGAGTCCTTCGGTGTTTTCGCGGACGATGACCAGATCGACGCCGGTGTATCGCGTGGCGACGCCTTCGAGGGATCGCACGGGGCGCACGGCGGCATAGAGGTTGAGCGTTTTGCGAAGCTGCACGTTGATCGACTTGAAGCCTTTGCCCACCGGCGTGGTGCAGGGGCCTTTGAGGGCGATCTTGTGCTCGGCGATGGCGTCGAGGGTGGCCTTGGGCAGGACATCGAGGCCTTTTTCGATCGCGGCCAGGCCGGCCAGATGTTCGATCCAGCGAACGGGTGCGGCGGCGGCGGCGAGGATGCGTTGGGTGGCGACGGTGACTTCGGGGCCGATGCCGTCGCCGGGGATGAGGACGATGTTGTGGGTGGTGTTGGACATAGGCGGTAAGGATAGCGGACCCACCCACGGGAGTGGGCGGGCTTTGCCGGAAGCGAAAACTCCAAATCACAAAAGCCAAATCTCAAACAAATTTGAAAGCGAGCCAAAGCAGGCGAAACCGATCGGAATCCGGATTCCGTTTGATTGCGTTTTTTTTGTTCCTGGAGCTTGTTTGGAGTTTGAGAGTTGTCATTTGGAACTTTTGACGGAACCAGGTGTCGAGAATCAAACGTCCTGTTTTTTTCGCCGTCACTGTTTGACACACCCCCCGGTTTACGGGTAATTTCTGTCGCTCCGAGGACTTCGAGTGCAGATCACTTTTTTACCACGGCAGACACCCGCCTGCCGGAGAATGAAGCCCATGAGACAGTTTTACCTGGTGGTGGCGGCGTGGATGGTTGGCCTGGTCGTGGCATCCGGCGCTGCGCAGGCGCAGAGCGATCCCGGTCGCATCCCCGGCTCGGCGCTGGGGGCGCAAGGCTCGGTCAGCGAGAAGGATCAGACGCAGATCGTCGCCTACATCGAGTTCTGGGTGAGGCAACTGCAATCGGGCCGCCCCGAAACCATCGCCACCGCCCGCAGCCGCCTGACCGAACTTTACGGCCAGGGCGGCACCGACACCTTCATCAACTACTACGATCAGAACCTGGCCACGCGCATCGCGGCGGGGATGAACGCCAAGGATGTGGCGGGCCGGCTCAACACGATGATCGTGGCGCGGTACATCCGGCACGAGCGCGTGGCGGATGTGGTCAAGGCCGGGCTGAAGGATCCCTCTTCCGCCGTGGCTTACCAGGCGGCGGTCGCCGCCGAGGCGCTGGCGAAAAATGCCAGGACCGCCCCGGCGGTGAAGCTGGGCCTGCGGCTGCCGGTGATGGAGGCCTTGAAAAAAGAAGCCTCTTCCTATGTCATCGGCTTCCTGTACGGCGCCCTCATCGCCATCGATGATCCGGCCGGATGGGACGCGGCGCTGATGAAGATGAACGAACGTCTGGCGGACCATGTGGCCCAGGCCAACGCGGGTGTCGATGCCGAGGCCGAGGGATTGAGGGCGCTCTACAACCGGCTGGTTCGCGCAGGCGGCGCCGATTCGCCGATCAAGGTCGCGGACAAGACCATCCACCTGTTCACGCTCGTCTGCGTGCGGTACATGGATTACGCCTTGAACCAGGCCTCCGCCGACGAAGCCGCCTCGCTGCTGGACACCTGCGACTTCGGCTCGAACTGGGCTGCGGATCGGCTGGTCAAAGGGGGGGCGAAGTTCACCGTGCCGTCGCGTGTGAAGGACAAGGCCACCGCCGATGAGAAACGGCTGATGATCATCGACTGGCGCAACATTCTCGTCGCCGAGCCTTTCAAGTTCGCCCCCGCCGAGGTGGCGCTGCCTCCCAAAGGCACGGGACCTTGAAGGTCCCGTGCCTGAAGGGTCCCGTGCCGGTGTCCGCTCCCGTCCTTTCACCTTGCTATAATCCCGCATGGCTTGCGGGGAAGCGCCCGCGCCCGGCCCCCGGCCCCCCGGTTGTAGAAAGGGATCCCATGGCCACCAGTTTTGGTGCCCTTTGCACCGATTTTTCCGTCAGTCACAAGCTCGCTCTGAAGATGGACCTGCCCGGCGACCGCGAAACGATCCTCCACCTCATGGATCGCGTCCGCAAATCCGTCCCGGCCATGAACAAGCTTCAGCCGTTCGAGAATGAACTGGTCCTCGAATCCTCCCGCCGAGACCCGGAGTATCAACTCCTGGGCCTGGCGCGGCGGCACATCCGCACCGCCTACTTCAACCCGCCTTCCATGACCAAGGCGTACAACTTCCACAAGATGATCCTCGAACTGGCGCCCTACCACCTCACCATCAGCACGCTCGATGTCGATTCCTTCGACCTCACGCTCGGCTTCGATCTCGAATGCAAAGGCAACCACGACGAAGTCGTCTATGAAGCCCTTTACTCAAGCGGACCGCTGGGCGATCTGCTGAAGATCGATGGCGCGAAAATCCTCGATGTCCAGCCTTATTTCAACCTGTCGCTCAACCCGCAAGGCACGCTCCAGGCGTTCTTCGAGGTGAAGACCCGCACCCGTGGCCGCAAGGGTTCGACGGGCCGGTTCAAGCACGAGCCGATCAGCCTGTTCCTCACCGTGCGCAAGTTCGGCCCGATCGACGCCCTCGAAGACCTCAACACCTCGCTGAAAGAAATGGCGCTGCACGCGGAAACGCTGGCCACCGAACGGCTGGTCCCGCAACTGCTCGCGCCGATATCGAGGCAGATCACGTCGAGCAATGCGTAGCCGCGACTCAACGAGTCGCGGAGATGAACGGGAAGAAGGATGGTCCGTTTCACGAAGGATGACCGGTGACAACGCCCCTATTGCGCGGGGGTGTTCGAGGTTTGTGACGCAGGGTGTGTATGGACACCCCTTCAGGCTGCTGATCTCCGCGACGTGTTACGTCGCGG
>CAZYPK010000160.1:0-11968 GCA_964649195.1 uncultured Phycisphaeraceae bacterium | reverse complement strand
ACAAAAGATGGGCGCACCCAAAGGTTCGCCATTTGGCAGGGCAAAAGGAGAGCGGGAGCCTCGCCCTCCCAACGGAGCCTCGCTCTCCCAACGGAGCCTCGCCCTCCCATATGCTTTTACCCTGCGCCATTTGGTCGATGGCTGATCAAAACCGCCTCCGTTTGCCGATGAGTTTCACTTGTCGCTATGATCTGTTTTTCGTCCAGGTATCGCCGAACCAGGAGCCTGTCGTCATGCCCATTCGCATTGAAATGCCCCGTTTGTCCGACACGATGGAAGAGGGCACGCTGCTGAAGTGGCGCGTGAAGGTCGGCGACAAGGTCACGGCCAACGATGTGGTGGCGGATATCGAAACCGACAAGGCGACGATGGAACTTCAGGTGTTCGACGCCGGCACGGTGGCCAAACTGGTGGCCGATGAAGGCTCGACGATGAAGATCGGCTCGGTGATTCTGCTGCTGGCCAAGGCCGGGGAATCGATCGAGGAAGCCGCCGCCGCCGCCGGTAGCGCGGATGAAAAAACAGCGGCTGCGCCGGAGAAGAAGGCGACCAAGGCGGCGGGCTGCACCGATCGTCCCGGCGGTGATGCGCCGCCTGAAGCCGATGCGGCAACGGCCGTGATGGAACCGCCGGCGGCAACGGGAGCGAAGCCGCAGGCGGCGGCGGGGGATCGGCGGATTCGCGTCAGTCCGCTGGCCAGGAAGATGGCGGCCGATGCGAAGGTCGAACTGGGCGAGCTCACGGGGAGCGGGCCCGATGGCCGCATCATCAGGAAGGACATCGAGGCCGCCGTCGCCTCCGGTGCGGCGAGGAAATCCGGTGCCGCGAGATCCACCGGTCCGGTCATGGCGCCCTCCGCTCCGCTCGAATCGAAGCTGGTCGCCATCACCAACATGCGAAAGACCATCGCCAAGCGACTGGTGGAATCGAAGCAGACCATCCCGCACTTCACCGTCACCATGACGGTCGATCTTCAGCCGCTCTCAAGCCTGCGGGCCACGATCAACAGGCAGCTTGAATCGCAAGGCGTCAAGCTGAGCGTCAACGATTTCATCGTCCGCGCCACCGCCGTCGCCCTCACGCGCCATCCGGTGGTCAACAGCAGTTGGACCGCCGATGGCATCCAGTATCACGGCGAAGTGAACATCGGCGTCGCCGTCGCGCTGCCGGAGGAAAAAGGCGGCGGCCTGGTCGTCCCCACCCTGCGAAACGCCGACGCCATCAGCCTGCGCACCATCAGCGGCGAGACGAAGAAACTGGCGAAAAAGGCCCGGGAAACCGGCCTTTCCATCGGCGAAATGTCCGATGGCACCTTCACCATCAGCAACCTGGGCATGTTCGGCGTGGATCATTTCACCGCCATCATCAACCCGCCCCAGGCGGCGATCCTCGCCGTCGGGGCGGGCATCGAGAAGCCGGTGGTGCGCGATGGGAAGATCGTCATCGGCCAGGAGATGACGCTGACGCTCAGCGCCGACCATCGCGTGGTCGATGGCGCGACGGCGGCGCAGTTCCTGGTCACGCTCAAGGGGCTCATCGAAAGCCCGGCTTCGATGCTGGTGTGATGGCACGCGATGCGAATCGTTGACTTCGTTCATTCGCCGAGGCGAACGGCTGAATATGCACAAGGAATCATGTCATGCGAACGGCGATTCTCGTGGCGCTCATCGTGTCGGCGGCGGCCTGTTTCGGTTTTGCCGATGATGCGCCTGCCGTCAAACCTCTCCGCCTCCGCGTCCTCACCTACAACATCCATCACGGCGAGGGCATGGATCGCAAGATCGATCTGCCCCGCATTGCCGCCATCATCAAGGAGGCCAAGGCGGATGTGGTCGCCCTTCAGGAGGTCGATGTGAAAACCCGGCGGGTCGGCGGCGTCGATCAGGCGGCGGAACTGGGGCGACTCACGGGCCTGCACCACGCCTTCGGCAAGGCGATGGATTACTCAGGCGGAGGCTACGGCAACGCGATTCTTTCCCGTTGGAAGCTCGAAGCCGTGGTCACCCACGCCCTGCCTCACACGCAAGGCAACGAGCCGCGTGCCGCCATCGCCGCGCTGATCCGCCTCGGCGAAAAGGGTCCGTGTTTCAACTTCATCAGCACGCATCTCGACTACAAGGCAGCCAGCGAGGACCGCACGAATCAGGTGAAGAAACTCAATGAGCTTTTTGGCAGTGCAGAGAAGGATGAAGCCCTCCCCACGCTGCTGCTGGGCGACATGAACGCCACGCCGACGAGCGATGACATCAAACTGCTGCGCGAAAAATGGGAGTCGGCGGCTCATGCTCCAGGCATGAAGGCCCAGCCGACGATTCCCAGCGGTGAGCCCAGGTCGCTGATTGATTACGTGCTGTTCCGCCCGGCAACACGCTGGCGGGTGATCGAGGTGCAGGTGCTCGAGGAGAAGGTCGCCTCCGATCACCGCCCGGTGCTGGCGGTGCTGGAGTGGGTGCGGTGATGCTCTGGTTCCCGGGGGCTGAGGTGTTCGGCGGGTGGCTGGGGCTGAGGCTTTGCGAAGCCCCGGCAAGGTGAACCGAGGAAGCCGGGGCTTCGCAAAGCCTCAGCCCCAGCCACCCGCTAATCACTTCTCAAACACCTTGCCGTAGCCGGCGAGTTGGAAGAGTTCATCCTCCTTCGCGTGCATCCTGCGGTAGTCGGCGGCGCGGCGGTCATCGTAACCCATCAGGTGGAGCAGGCCGTGTACCGCGTAAAGCAGCAGTTCCGTGCGGATGTCGTGGCCACGCTCGCCGGCCTGTCGTCTCGCTTCATCGAGGCAGAGGATGATGTCGCCCTCGATGGGTTCATCGCCGGATTCGCGCAGGTCGAAGGTGAGCACATCGGTGGTGGCGGGATCATCCTTGTATTGTCCGTGCATCTCACTCATGCGGCGGTCATCGACAATCACCAGCGTGATGCAGCCGCGCGTGAGGCCCGCCAGGCCGGCGATGCGTTTGAGTTCCGCATCGAGCCGTCGCTTGAGCGATGGTTTGAGGTCGGGGGTTTCGATCAGCAGTTGCACCTTCAGCGAAGAACGCGGCATGGATGATGATTTGCGCGTGGAGGTGGCGGACCTGGGCGCTGATCGGGTCGCGGTTTTTTTCGTGGGTTTTTTCCTGGGGGGTTGGGGCATGGGAAAGATGACTTCGTTCGCCAAGGCGAACGGCTAATTGTGAATCACCCCCGGATCACCCCCGATGTACGTTGCTACGCCGCAAGCGGCTGTGGTTCCCCTGTCTCCCGTCCCCTACTTTGCCGCCCTGGGCAGTGAACAGTTGCGGTTCTTGATCAGCGTCACGCTCTTGCCGCTGCGGCCAAAGCGCACATCGGACATGTAAGCCCGCATGAGCATGATGCCCCGGCCATGCGGTCGTTCGAGGAACTCATCGAGGGTGGGGTCGGGCACATCGACGGGATCGAAGCCGGGGCCTTCATCGGTGACGGTGATGGTGACGGTGGCCTCGGTGATCTGGTACTCGATGGTGACTTTTTTGGTTTTGTCCTTCTGGTTGCCGTGGGAGATGGCGTTGTTGAGGGCTTCATCGAGGGCCAGACGGATAGCGAACACGGCATTGTCGGAGTAGCCGCGTGCCTTCACCTCCTCCATGACCGTCTGCTGGGCGTTCCAGGCAGCGTTCAGGTCGCTGGGAATCACCAAAATCTTGGCGGGCGAGTCAACCATCGAGTCCTCGGGAGGCCGGCGGCCTGTGGGATGGAATAGTGGCCGTGGCGACGCAAGATTCTAGCCCTGTCGGGGCAAAAGTCAGCGATCGGGATACATACAAGGCGTTTACCGGGTGGCTCCGGTTCGATCAGCCCCGCGACAAATCGGATCGAAACACCAGGCCGCAGGCCGCTTGTCGCCCGGCCCGATCACCGGCGGGGATCACTTGAAACTGCCGATGGCCTGATCCACATCGTCGAAAATCTGGAACAGCTTGTTGAGCCGGGTGATGACGAACACCTCGTAAATCTGCGGGTCGATGTTGGACAGCCTGAGCTGGCCCGCCTTCTGGCGCACCTTGTTGTTGATGGTGATGAGCGTTCCCAGCGCCGCCGACGAGAGGTGCTCGACGTTGCTGAAGCTGATCAGAATCTTGGGGTTGGTCGATTGCTCAACGAGACCGGAGATTTCCTCCCCGATCTGCTGAATCGCCGCCTCCTCGAGGATGTTGCGATCCAAGAGGTTGATCTTGACGATCTCCCCATCCTGTTCCACGGTCATCCTGGTATCACGGCTGGCCATCAGGCGTCTCCATAAGTGAAAGCTGAGAGCGAAAGTTACATGTGGGCCATCATACTGTCAAGCAAACAACGGGGATCGGCGCCCATGTTGCCATGATATGGCAACCCCCCAAAGCCCGCGCACTCCTGTGCGTGGGTGCCTGAACCCTGCGACCCATTATGGTAAAAACGGCAAATCTTCCCCTCCTTGATGGAGCCATCCATGCCGACCCGCACCCTGATCGCCCTTTTGTTTCCGTGCATGCTCATGCTTCTCACCGGTTGTCAGCAGCCGGTGATTCACAGGCAGGCCTTGCCGGATAACCGATCGATCACCGTCGGCGATCCCGCAGCCATCGATGCGGAAGAAGCCGCCAACGCCCGAGTCAGGCAGCTCCTCGACACACGGCTGACCATGCCCATCGAAGGCGACAAGCTCATCAATGTGCTCGATGCGATCGAACGGGGAGTCGAGCTGCCCATCCATGTCAACTGGGCCTCGCTCGAAGCCGCCGGTGTCGAGAAGGATGTACCGATCGCCACCCGCGCGGTCCGCGACATCACCGTCAGGCAGGCCCTGGAACTGATCATCGAGATTGCCGGCGCCGGTGCGGAACTCGAACCGGTTGACTATGAAATCCGCGGCGGCATCGTTCATGTTGCGACGCTCCGCGAACTTCAGAAGCACACCGTCAACCGCATCTACGACATCCGCGATCTGGTCGAACCCATTCCCACCGTGCCTCGCAAACTCGGATTCGATGACGCCGATATGACCATCAAATTGCATTTCCCCGGCAGCAGGGATTGGACCGTCACCACGCTCTTCGATGATTCGCCGGCCGATCCGCGCGATGAACGAGTGCTCATCATCGAAAACCTTGTAACCCTCATCCAGGACAACATCGGCAGACAAAGCGACTGGCAGGCCTACGGCGGCGAAGTCAGCTCCATCCGCGAATTCGACGGCGACCTCATCATCAAAACCACCGCCACTTTGCACGAGCAGATCGAACAACTCCTCACCACCATGCGGACCTCGCGCACCAAAGCCCGCCACGAGTTCGATGAGCAGTGGAAAAAAACCCAGACCGCCGGCCTGCCCGACCTGATCAAGGAACTTCGCCGAATGGAGGCGAAGTTCGACAGGTTCAACAAGGAATACTTCGCGGAACTCGAAGCGAAACGGAAAAAGACCGCGCCGGAATGACGGGACACGCCCCATCCGAATACGCCAATGCGAACCATTGACCGCATCGCGTTCAAGGCCGATACTGCGGCGGAAAGACCGATCGGCTCCACATCAGGAATCCAACCATGACTTCATCAGACAAACCGGCCCCGCGAAAGCAGGGATTTCCGCCACATCCATTGGCCGCACTCGTTCTTGCCGTCCTGGGCCTGCTGCTGTGCGATCTCTCATTGAATCAGGCGCTGTGCGAAGAGGCCCATCCGCGTCCGAACATCATCGTCATCTTCACCGATGACCTGGGCTACGGCGACCTGGGCTGCTTCGGCCATCCCACCATCCGCACGCCCAACCTCGACCGCATGGCGGCGCAGGGGCAGAGGTGGACGCAGTTCTATGTGCCTGAATCGGTCTGCACCCCCAGCCGCGCCGGGCTGCTCACCGGCCGCTACCCCGTGCGCTCCGGCATGGCGTCCGACAAGCGGCGCGTCCTCTTCCCCAACTCCGGCGGCGGAATCCCCGCCTCCGAAATCACCATCCCCGAACTCCTCAAATCCGCAGGCTACGCCACCCACGCCATCGGCAAGTGGCACCTGGGCCACCTCCCGCAGTTCCTCCCCACCGAGCATGGATTCGACAGCTACTTCGGCATCCCCTATTCCAACGACATGGACCGGACCCCCGCCGCGCCGCGCAACGCCATGACCCGCGATGATCCTGATTTCAATTGGTGGAACGTCCCGCTCCTCCGCGACAAGGACGTCATCGAACGCCCCGCCGATCAGAACACCATCACCCGCCGATACACCGATGAAGCGATCAAGATCATCCGCGAAAAGAAGGAGAAACCTTTCTTCATCTACCTGGCCCACAATCTGCCCCACGTGCCGCTTTTCGCTTCGCCTGAGATGCGCGGGAAGTCGCGGCGGGGTTTCTATGGTGATGTCATCGAGGAGATCGATCACGAGGTCGGCCGCATCCTCGCCACGCTTGCCGAAACCAAACTCGATCAGCGGACGCTGATCGTCTTCACCAGCGACAACGGCCCGTGGCTTCCCTATGGCATCTATGGCGGATCGGCCGGCCTGCTGCACGATGGCAAGGGCACCACCTGGGAAGGCGGCCACCGCGTGCCCGCCATCTTCCACTGGCCCGGCGTCATCAAGCCCGCCGTCGTCACCGACCTCGGCTCCACGCTTGACCTTCTGCCCACCTTCGCCGCCCTGGCCGCAAGCAAGCCGCCCGGCGATCGGAAGCTCGATGGCCACGACCTCTCGCCCGTCATCACGCAAGGCAAGCCCAGCCCGCGCGAGTCGATGCTCTACTACCGGGGCGAAAGCGTCTATGCCGCCCGCATCGGCCCGTGGAAGGCCCACTTCATTCTTCATGGCAGCTACGGCAGCGACCCCAAGACCCGCACCACGCCGCCTGAACCCAGGCTCTACAACCTCGACAACGACCCCGGCGAAAAACACGACCTCGCCAAACAGCACCCGCAAAAAATCGCCGAGATCCAGGCCCTGATCGACGCCCACCGCAAAACCCTCGAACCGGTCACCAACCAACTCGAAATCCCCCTGCCCCCAAACTAAGCCGCTCGCGGCTTCGCTCCCCCACCTGCCGACCCTACCCGGTCTCTTCCGTATCCTCACAAGGCCTCTCCATGCCCGATGTTCTTTCACTCCTGACCGAACGCTTCCAACAAGCCGTCGTCGCCGCCTTCGGTGACGCCTACGCCAAGATCGACCCGCTCATCCGTCCGTCTTCCGGGGGTGCTTCCGGGGGAACTTCCGGGGGGCGTGGTGATTATCAGGCCAACCTTGCGATGAGTCTCGCCAGGCAGGTGGGCATGAAGCCGCGCGATGTCGCGCAGAAGATCGTCGATGCTGTGAAACTCGGGGATGTCTGCTCGAAGATCGAGATCGCAGGCCCCGGATTCATCAACCTTTGCCTCGCTGAAAACTTTCTCAACGGCGCGATCAACGCGATGGCCGCCGATGAGCGGCTGGGCGTTCCGGTGGCATCGCCCGCCCAGACGGTGGTGGTCGATTATTCCAGCCCCAACGTCGCGAAAGAAATGCATGTCGGCCATCTGCGATCGACGATCATCGGCGATGCGATCGCGCGCGTCTTGGATTTTCAAAAGCATCAGGTCATTCGGCAGAACCACGTCGGCGACTGGGGGACGCAGTTTGGACGTGTAATGTTGGGATTGTGGTACGAAGCGGTCTCGATTAATCGCAATGAGAAGGCGAAATTGGATCGTTGGATATCAACCCTGAGTCTGATTCCCAAATCGGGACCAAAGGAGACAGTGCTCGAAGCAGCGGTTCGTCGTGATGCGGAGCAATTAATCTTGAATGAAATTGTCCCGTGGCACCGTGATGCATATGCGACTGATCCGGGCGGGGACAAGTACTTCATTCCATATATTGAACATCAGTTCCCTGATTTGAATCGACTTCAGGAGCTATACACGTTCGCTACATCGTTGACGGATCTGGAACTCGCCGGATCGACAATGGTCTGGAACCGGCGACTCGGTGAAATTCCGCTGGCATCTCTGCCGAGTTTGATTGCGACTTTTGTTCAACAGGGAAGTAAACCGGAGAATCACCAGGAATACGCTGCATGGCGAAAATGTGTAGATGTTTCGCTGACCTCGTGTCAATCGGTTTACGATCGACTCGGAGTGCAATTGACACTGGGTGACGTGCGCGGTGAAAGTCAGTACAACGACCAGCTTGAAGGTGTTGCCTCAACAATGGTCGAGATCGGCCTGGCCCACGAAAGCCAGGGGGCGCTCGTGCTCTATCCCGACGGCTTCAAAGATGCCGAGGGCAATCCGCAGGCGATGATCATTCGCAAGAGTGACGGCGGGTTTCTCTACGCCACGACCGATCTTGCGGCCGCGCGGTATCGCATTCACGACCTGCGCGCCGACCGCATCATCTATGTCACCGATGCCCGGCAGGGCGATCACTTCGCCATGGTCTTCTGGGCGCTGCGTGCCGCGAAGTGGGTGCCGGAACATGTGAAACTCGAACATGTGCCTTTCGGCATGGTGCTGGGGCCCGACAAAAAACCGTTCAAGACTCGCACCGGCGGTACGGTCAAACTCGTCGATCTGCTGGATGAAGCCGTCGATCGCGCCATGAAGGTGATCAACGAAAAGAATCCGGAACTGCCGGAAATCGAGAGGAAAACTGTCGCTCATGCGGTGGGCATCGGCGCACTCAAGTATGCCGACCTCAGCGGCGATCGTGTGAAGGATTACATTTTCGACTGGAACCGCATGCTCGCCTTTGATGGCAACACAGCCCCGTATATTCAGAATGCCTACGTGCGCGTACACGGCATCTTCCGCAAGGGTTCCGTCAACCCGGCCGACCTGCGCGACAAGCCGATCATCATCACGGATGTCGCCGAGCGATTGCTCGCGATGAAGTTGCTGCAACTGCCCGCGGTGATCGATTCGGTGGCGCAGAGTCTGGAGCCGCACCGCTTGTGCGCGTACCTCTACGATCTGGCCGCGAGCTATCACAAGTTCTTCGAGTCCTGTCCTGTGCTCACCGCGCCGGACGAAGCGACCAAGTTGAGCCGCTTGCGGCTTGGCAACGTCACCGCAAAAACCTTCAAGCAAGGCCTGGGCCTCCTGGGCATCGAAACGATCGAACGGATGTGACAAGAGCCGCGACTCAACGAGTCGCGGACGCAAACAGCCTGAGGAGATGGCCCAGCGCACCCTTTTCTTTCAGCCTCGATCGGCGCCCGATCGTTTTCTCGCTCCGTGATCCGCTGCGCGATGGTCACTCCATTCTTGTCGCTCACGTCCGCGACTCGTTGAGTCGCGGCTCTTGTCGATTCCAAGAAATGAAAGGCGCTATGCCGGCTTTGTCACCACCATCTGATCGCGATGAACAACCTCGTCATAGGCGAGCCTGCCGATGACCTGGGCGAGTTGCGTGGTTTTTTTGCCCTTGATCTGGCGGGTTTCTTCCGCGCTGTAATTCGTCAGTCCTCGCGCCAGCTCGACGCCTGCACGGTTGACGATCGCCACGACACCGCCCTTTTCGAAGTCGCCGGTCACTTCGACGATCCCCGCGGGCAGCAGGCTCTTGCCGCGTGACAGCGCCGCAGCTGCGCCGTCATCGATCATCAGCGTGCCGGCCGGCCGCTTGGTCAGGCCGATCCATCGGCGTCGGCTGTCGAGCTTCTTCTGCCCGGGGGCGAAGATCGTGCCGATGCCCGTCGAATCGCCGCCGAACAGTTTCAGCAGCACATCCGGCTCGCGTCCGTCGGCGATGATCGCCAGTTCGCCCGCGCTGGTGGCCTGCTGCGCCGCGGTGAGCTTGCTCGACATGCCGCCGGTGCCCAGCTTTGACTTCTCGCTGCGCACATGGCCGCCGGCGGCGTCGAAATCCTCCACCAGATCGATGCGCCTGCCCCGGTCATCGAGCAGGCCGTTGACCACCGTCAGCAGCACCAGCGCATCGGCGCGCAACGCATTGCAGGTCAGCGCGGCCAGTTGATCGTTGTCGCCGAAACGAATTTCATCCACCGCCACCGTGTCGTTCTCATTGAGAATCGGCACGCAGTTCATCCGATGCAGATGGGCGATGCAGTTGCGGATGTTCAGGTAGCGGACGCGATCATCAAAGTCATTCCGTGTCACCAGCACCTGCCCGACAAACAGCCCGTGCGGGGCGAAGGCGTCATGAAAATGCGTCATCAGTCGCCGCTGTCCGACGGCGGCGACGGCCTGAAGCTCCGCCACGTCGCGCGGCCGCCTGGCCAGGCCCAGTTCCTTGATGCCCGCGCCGATCGCGCCGCTGCTGACGATGGTCACCTCGTAGCCGCGCTGTCGCAGCGTTACGACCTGGGCCGCGATCCGGCGGAAATAGGCGACATCGAGCTGACCATCGCCGCCGGTGAGCAGTTGCGTGCCGAACTTCACCACGATGCGGCGGGCGGCGGCGAGAACGGATTGTCGAAGTGGAGTGGAAGGCATGGGAGCACGGAAAAACAGGAAAGCAGGAAAGCAGGAAATGCGGAGCGGGTTCAATGGTGATCACGAGGCATCATGCCGCGCCTCTCTTCATTTCCTGCTTTCATGTTTTCATGCTTTCATGTTGTTCAGCACATCCTTCACGATCCGCACATGGCGCTCCGTCGCGCCTTGGCGGGACAGGATAACGCGGCGTCCGTTGACCGCCAGTTGCCGGGCGCGTTCACGATCCTTGAGCAGTTCGCTCGCCATCTTCCAGGGCTGGTCCGTGACGATGATTCCCTCCTCGCCGTTGAACGTCTCAACGATGTCGGTGAAGTCGCCGTAGCGCGGGCCGATGAGCGTCGGCCTGCCCAGGGCGATCGGCTCGATCGGGTCGGAACCGTAAAGATCGATCAGGCTGCGCCCGACGATGACCACATCCGCCAGGGCGTAGGCCTTGCGCAGTTCACCCATCGTGTCCAGCAGAAAAACCTCCGTCCCGTCGATCGCACGCTCGGCCCCATCCGCATGACGCGACCGCCTGACCACCCCCGCCGCCGGCGGCTTCGCTCCCGTTCGCTCCGTTTCACCGCTCCATCCTTCGATCACCCCCGCCACCTCCTCAAACCGCTCCGGCTTGCGAGGCGCCAGCACCAACTGCACCCCCGCAGGCTTCCCCTTCAGCAGCAGCGCCTCCTCGCCCGGCCCCGTCGAACCCGCCACCACCACCGGCTTGCCGCGATCGATCCCCATCGCCCGCGCCATCTCATCCACGCCCTTCACCTCCGTCGGCTCCATGACCTTCGCCGTGTCCCATTTCATCGAGTCGGTGATGATGACGCGATCCTCCGCCGCCCCCATGCCGATGAATCGTTTGCGATACGCCGCCGTCTGCACGCCGCACTTCGCCAACGACGCAAAGCTGCGCCGCATCAGCCATCGCACCGGTCGATACCGCCTGAAGCTGCGTTCGCTGAGCCGTCCGTTGACGACGCAGACCGGGATCGATCGTCGCACACATGCCTCGACGAAGTTGGGCCAGACCTCCAGTTCCACCAGCGCCACGACATCAGGCCGCACCGCATCGAGAAACCGTCCGACGCTCCGCGAAAAATCGAACGGATAACGCAGCACCGCCAGCTTGTCGCCATAGAGTTCCTTCGCCCGGTCGAAGCCGGTGTTCGTCGTCGCCGTGATGACAATGCGAACCTGATCGCCAAGTTCCTCGTCCAACCGGCGCACCATCTCGCGCGTCGCATTGACCTCCCCCAGACTCACCGCATGAATCATCACCGTCCGCCTGCCCCCCAGGCCGATCGCGGCTTCGCTCCCCTCCCGTGAAACATGCCCGAACCTGCCGCGCCAATCCGTCCGCCACTTGCCCGAACGCAGCATCGACAACCCCCACACCGGACTCGTCACCGCGATCACCAGGCCGTACAACATGTCACGCAACAGGCGCATGGCGGGATTGTAAGGGGGAAGGCACGAAGGGATTGAGGCACGAAGGCACGAAGGGGGGAAGTTCCGAGTTCCGAGTTCCGGGTTCCGAGTTGAAAGGCAAGGGG